>NZ_JBSGZV010000019.1:0-168130 GCF_053611185.1 Streptomyces sp. NPDC054834
GCGGAGTGGGGCCGCCCGCCGCCCCCCGGTTTCACGGCCGCTTCCCGGGCTGCCCGTCATGGGGCACTCCGGGAAGCGGCGGAAAACGCCCCAGTAACCCCCCGACGCGCAGCAGCCGGGGCAGCCGCGGCCCCTCACAGACCAGGCGCAGCCGCCCACCGCGCTCCCTGGCCCGGGACTCGGCCCGGCACAGCACCCGAAGCCCCGAGCAGTCGAAGAACTCCACGGACCGCAGGTCCACCAGAACATCCGGCTCCGGCCCCGCGGTCGCGGCGTCGAGATGCTCGGCCAGCAGGTGCGCCGTCGCGATGTCGATCTCGCCCGAGGCCACCACGACGGTGAACGGCCCGCCGCGCCGGGTGCGGGCGCACGGATTGGCCGCCGGCGCCTCCGGCGGGACTCGTGGGTCGAGGTCGTCGGCTTCCGGCGTCATATTCGCTCCAGGTCGCCCGGCGCCTTGGATCCGGGTAGTTACCCCCAAGGGCGCGCAGGCATCCCCGCGAGACGGCCCGAAAGATCAAATCCCCTCGATCGAGTGAATCTCTGCCCGTGTAGTTGACTCAGGTCCTGCGCCGGTGACTGGTGTCGCACCAGGGATAGCAACGGCTGCGCCGGCAGGTGCACAGGGCCACGCGGAACCGGTCCGAGGACACCGTGGTGCCGTCCTCCAGCTCGACCTCCACCGGACCGTCGACGAGGATCGGACCCCGCCGCTGCATGGTGACGCGCCGGGGCGGGACGGGGCGCCGCGCCTCCGGGCCGTCAGCGTCAGGGACGTCAGCGTCAGGGGCGTCAGGGGACACGTTCGGCACGGATGACCACCAGCTCTTCCTTCTCGTCGGCCGCCGACAGCAGCCCCCGCTCCCGCAGCCAGCCGCGCCTGGCCCGCAGCACCGGCCCGAAGTCGATCCAGCGGCGGCGGATCACCGCGGCCTTGAGCCCGGCTCCGCGCAGCAGCTCCAGGGTGCGCTCGGGGCCGCTCAGCGCGGAATGGACGATCAGCAGCACCCCGCCGGGGCACAGGAGCGCGGGGGCGTCCCGGCAGACGCGGTCCAGGATCAGGCGGCCGTCGTGGCCCGCGTCCCAGGCCCGGGACCGGCCGCGGGGCTCGGGCCGGGCGTCGGGCGACGGTACGTACGGCGGGTTGGCCAGGATCACGTCGAACGACCGTCCGCGCACGGGCCCGAAGAGGTTCCCGCGCCGGATGCGCACCGGAAGCCGCGCCAGCCACGCGTTGAGCCGGGCCGTCCACACCGCCCGCCGGGACACGTCCACCGCGGTCACCTCGGCGCCCCGCCGGGCGGCGACCAGGGCCAGGGCGCCGCTGCCGGTGCCCACGTCCAGCACGCGGGCACCCGCTTCCAGCGGCTCCTCGGACAGGGCTTCGGCCAGCAGCTCGGTGTCGTCCTGAGGCGCGTACACGCCCGGAAATACCAGTGAGTTCACGGGGCGCGGGTACCCCCATATTCAGGGGATATGGTGCATTTCCCGCGACTGCGACTGCGACTGCGACTGCGACTGCGACTGCGACTGCGGCAGCGGCAGCGGCATGCGCAGCGAGGACCGTCCCGCGCGCCAGGCGTCCAGCAGCCGGCGGGCGAGACGCTCCTCCAGGTAGCCGGTCGCGTCGACGCCGAAGGCGATGTCCGCCGCCAGCTCCGGCTCCTGATCGAGCAGTCCGCCGATGACGTCGTGGCGCACCACCTGCTCGTGCACCGCGTCCGCCTCCACGTGCTCGTCGTAGAAGAACTCCGCGGCCGGCCCGGCGCCCGTGCGGCGCATCGCCTCGGCCAGCCGCCGGGAGCCGGGGGAGGAGGTGATCTCCACCGCGGCGAAGTGGCCCACCAGGGCTCCGCGCAGCTCCCGGTGCAGGCCGAAGAGGGACATCAGGTTCACCGTCGCCAGCACCTCGGCCGTCGCCGCGTCCAGATAGCGGCCGTACGTGGTGTCCAGCCCCAGGTCCGCCATCAGATCGGCGAACAGGCGGGCGTGTACCCGGTCGGCACGGCCGCCGCCGTACTCGTCGAACTCCACGGCGGCCATCGCCGCCTTGGCCCGGCCCCACAGGCGCGGCAGGACCCAGGCGTGCGGGTCGGCCTCCTTCAGGTGGTACAGGGAGCGCTGGGCCGCGTACTCCCGCAGCTGCCACAGTTCCCCCTTGTCGCGCAGGTAGTGGCTGACGCCCGTGCCGTCGACGGGTTCCACGAGGATGTCCGCGAGGGCGTCGTCGAGGCTGTCGTGGACCGGGGTGCCGGCGCGCAGCGCGCAGAGGAAACGCCGCTCCATCACCGCCCGGGCGCGCAGCAGATCGGGGTCCCACTCGCGGTCCGGGGCCACGCCCGCGAAGCCGCGGTAGTGCAGCTCGTAGCAGCAGTAGAGGGCGAGTTGGAGGTCGTCGCCGTACACGTCCGCCGCCGCGATCGTCTCCTCGGCCGGTGGCGGGCCGGAGCCGAGCAGGTACTCCCCGACCGCCGCGGAGACCGGGCCGCGAGCGGCGGGCAGGACGGGTCCCTGACGGTGCTGTTCCATGCCCGGGCGGGTACCCGGGCGGGGCCCGGCCACGCGGGTGACCAGCCGGCCGGCCGGTCGAGGCGCGCCGATCCGATGACGGCGAGCCGGGCGTGAACCGATGACGGCGGGCCGGGTGGTCCCCGTTACCGGTCCCCGTCGCCGGTCCCCATCACTCCCGCGTCTCCGTCGCGGACGAGCGGCAGGCCCGGGCCATCGGCCCGGTCATCGCGTGCGCCTCCAGGCTGCGCGACTCGACGGCCCCTCCCGGACCTGCCGACTTCTCGACCCCGGCGCCGGGCCCGGCGGTCACTCCCCCTGCGACTCCTCCTCGGCCCGTGTGCTGGGGGTGATGGCCTCCGCCGCCTCGCCTCGGCGCTTGTCGCCGCGGGCGGGGTCAGTGGGACGCTTCTCGGCGCGGGCGGCCTCGTGGAAGACCTCCTCCACGGCCGTCCGGGGGTGATCGTCGCGGTTCTCGGACTCGGACATGACTGTCTCCTTTCCGTCCCTCGTTATCCGTCTTCCGTCTTCCGTACGCCGGCTCAGTTCGCGCTGCCCGCGACGCGCAGGGGCACCGGGTCGGGGGGCGGGGGTTCCTCGGAGCGCCGGGTGGTCTCCGCCCACCAGGCCGGGCCGTCCTCGATACGCCGCAGCAGGACGCCCTCGCGGATCGCCCACGGGCAGAGGGCGACCTCGCCGAGACCGGTCAGCTTCATCACGGTGTGGCCGACCACCGCCCCGGCCAGGCTCTGCGCGGCGCGCGGCGCGGAGATGCCGGGCAGGTGGGCGCGCTCGGCGGTGGGCAGGGCGGCCAGCCGGCCGACCGCGTCGCGCAGGTCGGAACGGTGCAGCATCCGCTGCACGAACGGGCCGTGCCGTCCCGGCGGGGCACCGCACAGCCGTCCCAGCTGCTGGAAGGTGCGTGAGGTGGCCACCGCGGAGCGCGGGCCCTCCCAGCGGATCCGGGCGGCCACGTCCCGCAGCTGGTGGCGGACCTTGCGCCGCAGCGCGCGCAGCCGCTCGGCCGAGGGAGGGTCCTCGTCCTCGAAGAACTCACGGGTCAGCCGCCCCGCCCCGAGCGGCAGCGAGGCCACGAAGTCCGGCAGCCGGCCGCGACCGAAGGCGACCTCGAGCGAGCCGCCGCCGATGTCCACCACCGCCAGCGGGCCGGCCTGCCAGCCCAGCCAGCGCCGGGCGGCGAGGAAGGTCAGCTCGGCCTCGACCTCGCCGGGCAGGGTGCACAGGTCGACACCCGTGCCCGTGCGGACGGCCCGCAGGACCTCCGCCCGGTTCGGCGCCGAGCGCACCACGGCGGTGGCGAAGGCCAGCGGCCCCGCCGCCCCCCACTTGGCGGCGGTCCTGCTCGCCGCGGCCACCGCTTCCACCAGTTGCTCCACGGCATCGTCGGGGATACGTCCCCCGGGCTCGACCTGCTCCGACAGCCGCAGCCGCCACTTGGCGGTGTGCACCGGCAGCGGCACCCCGCCCTCCGCGTCCGCCACCACGAGCCGCACCGTGTTCGAGCCCACGTCCACCACACTGATCCGCATGGTCTGGCAAGTACCCGCTGCGGCCGTCCCATGCCCTTCGCCGCGTGCGGGAGGGAACGCATACGGCCACCCCGGGCATGCGAGGGGGCCGCCGTCTCCCTGCGGACGGCGGCCCCTCGGACGGAACTGGTCGCACTCACATGTGGACGACCGGTGCGGCGTCCGCGTCCTGCTGCGGCACTCCCCGCCGGAAGACGAGGAAGCAGATCAGCGCGCCCGCGGCGAAGAGGCCGGCCGACCACCAGAAGGCGGTGGTGTAGCTCTCGATGGTCGCCTGGGCCTGGACCAGCTTGCTGGTGGCGTCCCGGCCGGACAGGTAGTCGGTCGCGGCGCTCGCCGCGAGGGTGTTCAGCAGCGCCGTGCCGACCGAGCCGCCCACCTGCTGCATGGCGTTGACCGTGGCGGAGGCGACGCCCGCGTCCTCGGCCGCCACCCCGCCGGTGGCCAGCTGCATGGCGGGCGGCATGACCAGGCCGAGACCGACGCCGGTCACGACCAGCTGCGGCAGCACCGCGCTCAGGTAGTGCGAGCCGACCCCGATGCCGGTCAGCCAGGCCATGCCGGCCGCGGCGACCGCGAAGCCCAGCGGGACGACCGCCTTCGGGCCGAGCCGCGGCACCAGGACGGTCGTACCGAGCTGGGCCGTCACCATCAGCGCGCCGACCATCGGCAGGAAGGCCACGCCCGTCTTGGTGGGGCTGAAGCCCAGGTTCAGCTGGAGGTAGTAGGTCAGGAACAGGAACACCCCGAACATGCCCGCGCCGGAGATCAGTACGGCGAGGAAGGAGGCCGCCCGGTTGCGGTCGGTCAGGATGCGCAGCGGCAGCAGCGGGTGCTCGGCCCGGGTCTGCCACCAGGCGAAGGCCGTCAGGAGCGCCGTGCCCGCGATCAGGAAGCCCCAGGTCAGCGGAGAGCCCCAGTCGTGGGTCTCCGCGTTGGAGAAGCCGTACACCAGTGAGAAGAGGCCCGAGGCGACCAGGATCGTGCCCGGCACGTCGAGCTTGGAGTTCGCCGCGTCCCGGTGGTTGGCCAGCAGGGCCTGGCCGCCGGCGAAGGCGAGGACCGCGATGGCCACGTTGACGTACAGCGTCCAGCGCCAGTCGAGCGCGTCGGTCAGCACACCGCCGAGCAGCAGGCCCACCGCGCCGCCGGCGCCGGCGATCGCGCCGTACACGCTGAACGCCCGCGCCCGCTCCCGGGCGTCGGTGAACGTGGTGTTGAGCAGCGACAGCGCGGCCGGGGCGAGGAGCGCGCCGAAGGCGCCCTGAAGGGCGCGCGCCGTGACCAGCATGGCGAAGCCGTTCGCCGCACCGCCGAGCGCGGAGACGGCGGCGAAACCGACGACACCTATGAGGAAGGCCGTCTTGCGGCCGAACAGGTCCGCGATCCGGCCGCCGAGCAGCAGCAGCGAGGCGAACGCCAGCGCGTACGCGGTCACGATCCACTGCCGGTTGCCGTCGGAGAAGCCGAGGTCGGCCTGGGCCGAGGGCAGGGCGATGTTCACGATGGTGGCGTCGAGGACCACCATCAGCTGTGCGAGGGCGACGACCGCGAGGATCCACCACCGCTTCGGCGAACCGCCGGGCGACGCCTCGGCGGCGCCCGGCCGGGCTTCGTCTTTCAGTGTCTTCTGCGACATCGGGGAACCACTCCAGGGAAGTCGTTCGGAGCTTCGGGCAAAGAGGCAGTAAACGAAACGGTTTCGTACACCTACTTGCCAGAGGCTAGACCAGATTCTGCGAAACGGCAAAGTTTCGCTGAGCCTCGAAGGAGTGATCCGCCATGTCCGCCGAACTCACCGGAACCCGGCTCACACTGGACGACGGCCGCCCGGCCGTCCGCTTCCAGCGCACCTACGACCACCCGGCGGACCAGGTCTGGCGTTTCGTGACCGACCCCGGCGAACTCGCGCAGTGGTTCCCCTCCCGCGCCGAGATGGAGCTGCGCCCCGGCGGCACCATCCGGTTCAGCGGCGATCCGAACATGCCCGCGTCGACGGGACGGGTGATCGCCGTGGACCCGCCCCGGCACCTGTCCTTCGAGTGGGGCGGTGACGAACTGCGTTTTGACCTCGAGGACGCCGGCGACGGCCGCACCGGCCTCACCCTCACCGACGTCCTGGCCGCCGCGGACACCGCCGCCCGCAACGCCGCCGGCTGGGAGGTCTGCCTGACCGCGCTGGACGCCAGGGCGAGAGGACAGGGGGCCGGGGGACCGCACGCCGGGCCGGGCGTGCTGTGGAAGGACTTCTACGACGGCTACGTCGAGGCCGGGTTCCCCTCCGGCGCGCCCGTGCCCGGCCTCGACTGACCGCTCAGGCCAGCTGCCGCCGCACCAGCTCGTGCAGCCGGCCGCCGGTGTCCGCGAGGAGTTCGGCGGGCGGCCCCTGCTGGATGACCTTGCCGTCCTCCATCACGATCACCCGGTCCGCGTCCAGCACCGTGGACAGGCGGTGGGCGATGACGATCCGGGTGGCGTTGAGCTTGCGCGTGCTGTCGATGACCGTGCGCTGGGTGTCGTTGTCCAGGGCGCTGGTCGCCTCGTCGAAGAACAGGATGCGCGGGCGGCGGATCAGCGCCTGGGCGATCATCAGACGCTGCCGCTGCCCGCCGGAGATCGCGCCGCTGCCCGAGACGATCGTGTGCAGGCCCATCGGCATGCGCTGGATGTCCTCCGCGAGCCCCGCCAGCTCCGCCGCCGCCATCGCCTCCTCCGGCGTGTAGGGCTCGGTGCCGCAGATGACGTCCAGGATCGAGCCGGTGAACGGCTGGGCGTGCTGGAGCACCACCCCGCACTGCCTCCGTACCGCCGACTGGTCGAGGGCGGCGAGGTCCTGGCCGTCGTACAGCACGCTCCCGGACACCGGCCTGTCGAAGCCGATGAGCAGCCTCAGCAGCGTGGACTTGCCGCAGCCGCTGGGGCCGACGACCGCCACGAACTCGCCCGGCCGGACCTCGAACGACACGTCGTCCAGGACCAGCGGACCGTCGTCGGCGTACCGGAAGGACAGCCGCCGTGCCTCGACGGCCCCGGACAGCGGCCCGGGCCGGGTGCTCGCGGCGCGCACCTCGGGGGTCGCCTCCAGCACCGGCCTGATCTCCTCGAACAGCGGCAGCGCGGCCACCGCCGAGACGAAAGCGCCGGTCAGCTGGGTGACCGAGGTGAGCAGCATGGTCACCGAGGTGTTGAAGGTGAGGAACGCCGCCGCCGACATCGCACCCCTGGCCGGCCCCGCCAGCAGCATGAACATCAGCAGCGTGCAGACCGGGAGGTACACCGCGCCCAGCACCGTGGTGAGGTTCTTGATCCGCCCGACCCTCTGCTGCAACTCGCGGCTGCGCGCGAACTCGCCCGCCCAGGCCGCGTACGCGTAGTTCTCCGCCGCCGCGACCCGCAGTTTCGGCAGCCCGCGCAGGGTCTGGAACGCCTGGTTGTTCAGCTTGTTGCCGAGCACCACCAGACGCCGCTGCCAGCGCACCTGCCACAGGCCGAGCCCCAGGAACACGGCGCCGATGACCACGAGCATGCCGATCGCCGCCATCGCCATCGGCACGCTGTACCAGAACAGCAGGCCGAGGTTCATCACGCCGACGGTCACCGACTGGGCGACCACCGGGCCGACGCCCGCGAGCAGCCGGCGTATCGCGCTGATGCCCATGGCCGCGCTGGCCAGTTCGCCGGTCGAGCGCCGGGTGAAGAACTTCGTCGGCAGCCGGAGCAGCCGGTCCCAGACGGCCGGCTGGAGCGTGGCCTCGATACGGCCTTCGAGCCGGAGGATGGTCAGATTCTCCAGGAGCATGAACGCGGCCGCCACCACACTGCTGATCATCACCGCCAGGCAGACCTGGACGATCAGCCCCTGCTGGGCCTTGGGCACGTACTCGCCGAGCACCTTGCCGGTGGCGATCGGCACCAGCGCGCCGATGGCCACGGTCACCAGCCCCGCGAGCAGCAGATTCACGAGGTCACCGCGGGTGCCGCGCATGCTGAACCGGAGCAGCCCGAGCGGGCCGAGTCGCCGCTCGGGCAGCGGGCGGTAGAACATCACCGCGCGCGGCTCGAACTCCTCGGCGTTGGCCTTCTCGATCGGCGTCTCCCGGCCCGTCGCCGGATGCACCGCGACATATCCGCCGCGCCGCCACAGCAGTGCCACCGGCGCCCCCGACAGGGTCCGGTGTCCCACCAGCGGCCCGACGTTCTCCCGCCACCAGCGGCCGTCCAGCCGTACGGCCCTGGTGCGCACCCGGGACGCCAGGGCCACCTGGTCCACCGGGTCGAGACGGTCCCCGCCGGTACCGCTCTGCGCGGGTTCGGCGAGGGTGATCCCGGCGGCCTGGGCGACCAGCTTGCAGGCCGCGTAGCCGGCGTCGGCGTCGGCGGCCGTGGTGCGCTTGGCCGAGGGCCTGCCGATGGACGCGAGCAGGGTGCGGTCGGCCTGCGCGCGGACCGCCTCACCGGCCTTGATCCCGGCGGCGGTGCGCGTCTCGTGGGTGCGCTCCAGCTGCTCGATCCACCGGTCGAGGGTGGTCAGCAGCCGGTACTGCTGGTCGACCATGCTCTGCCACACGGCAGGGTCCATCAGCAGGTCGGCGGCGGCCTCGGCGCCGTACAGCGACCCGTACTGCACGCTGCCCGGCGGCACCTGCATCCAGAAGACGTCCTCGTCCTCCCCCACGCTCCAATGAGCGCGCGCGGGGGGACCCCCGTCTCCGGACGCCGGATCGCCGGCCATCGGCGCCTGGAAGAGGACCGACAGGCTGCGGCCGACGCCGAGCGCGAGGGCGTACTCCAGCGGGCTGGTCGTCGGTGGCACGTACTGGGGATTGCCGTACTCGTCGTACGACCAGGTCTGGGTGGACGCCGGCTGGTACAGCTCGCGCAGCCCGATGCGGTGCACCACGCAGTCGCGCAACGGACGGGCGACCAGGGTGTGCTGCGGCCCGGGGACCGGGCCGAGCAGCAGCGAGCCCGCCTCCAGCCGGCCGAGGTGGTGCCAGTGGCCCTGCTGCCCGGCGTCCACCGCGAACAGGTCCACGGCGCCCGCCGCGACCAGCCACAGCACCTGCGGACCCTCCAGGTCCAGCCGGTTCAGGCCGGTGCAGTCGACGGGTGTGCCGAGCGCGCCGAGCGCGCCGAGTACCAGGTCGCCTTCGGGTACGGACGTCATCTCACCGCTCCCTGACCAGCGCGGCGTACGTGCCGCCGCGCCCCACCAGCTCGGCGTGCCGCCCGCGTTCGACGACCGTGCCGTGCTGGAGCACGACGATCTCGTCGCTGTCGCGCACGGTGCTCAGCCGGTGGGCGATCACCACACAGGCGCAGCCGCGCCGGCGCAGGTTGTCCATCACGATCTGCTCGGTCTCCGCGTCCAGCGCGCTGGTCACCTCGTCGAGGACGAGGATGCTGGGCCGCCGCACCAACGCCCTTGCGATCTCCAGGCGTTGACGCTGCCCGCCGGAGAAGTTCCGGCCGTCCTGCTCCACCGTGCTGTGGATGCCACCGGGACGGCGCATGACCACGTCGTACAGGTCGGCGTCCCGCAGGGCCTCCACCACGGCGTCGTCCGGGATCGACGGGTCCCACAGGGCCACGTTGTCGCGGACCGAGCCCTCGAAGAGGAACACGTCCTGGTCGACGAAGGAGACGGACGCCGCGAGCGCGCCGCGCGGGATGTCCTCCAGCCGCTGCCCGTCGATACGGATCACGCCCTCCCAGGGTGTGTACAGCCCCGAGATCAGCCGGGAGACGGTCGACTTGCCGCTGCCCGAGCCGCCGACCAGCGCGACCTGCTGACCGGGGCCGACGGTGAGGTCGAAGCCGGTGAGCAACGGCTTGTCGAGGGGGCTGTAGCCGAACGCGATGTTCTCCAGCTCGACGTGCCCGCGCAGGCGCCGTGTGGAGTCGCCGCCGCCCGGGCGGGCGTAGAGCGGGTCGGCCTGGAAGTTCTCGACGTCCTTGAGGCGGGCCACGTCGGCCGCGAAGTCCTGGATGCGGCCCGCGACGCCGTTGAGCCGGGTCAGCGGGGCGGTGAAGCGGGTGACCAGCGCCTGGAAGGCCACCAGCAGACCGACCGAGACATGGCCCTCGACGGCCCGCATCCCGCCGATCCAGAGAATCAGCGCGCTGTTGAGGGTGGCGAGCGTCGGGGCCACCACGCCCAGCCAGGCGCTGGGCACACCGAGCCGCTGCTGCTCCTCCAGCGTGGTGGCGTGCTGGCCGGCCCACCTGCGGAAGTAACCGTCCTCGCCGCCGGTCGCCTTCATCGTCTCGATCAGCTGGAGCCCGGTGTAGGAGGTGTTGGTCAGCCGCGCGGTGTCCGCGCGCAGCTTGGCGGTGCGGGTGGCGCGCAGCCGTACGACGAACCGCATCGCCACCACGTTGAGCAGTGCAACGCCGATGCCGACGAACGTCAGCTGCGGGTCGTAGGTGTACAGCAGCACCGCGTACAGCACGACCACGATCGCGTCCACGCCCGCCGCCGCGAGGTCGCGGGCCAGGGTCTCGGCGACCTGGTCGTTGGACTGGAGGCGCTGCACCAGGTCGGCCGGGCTGCGCTGGGCGAAGAAGGTCACCGGCAGCCGCAGCAGATGGCGCAGGAAGCGGGCGCTGGAGAGGGTGGAGGAGACGATCCGGCCGTGCAGCAGATTGGCCTGCTGCAACCAGGTCAGCACCACCGTCAGCAGCACGCACGCGCCCATCGACGCGAACAGCACGCCCAGCAGCGAGGTCTGACCGCCGATCAGGAACATGTCGATGTAGGTGCGGCTCAGCGCGGGCATCGCCGCGCCGACCGCCACCAGCAGCAGGCTCGCCAGGACGGCCGCGGGCAGCGTGCCCGCGGTGCCGCGCAGCCGGGCCGGCATCGCACCGAGGACGCCGGGCCTGCGCCCGCCCCGTACGAAGTCCTCGCCCGGTTCCAGCACCAGGACGACCCCGGTGAAGCTCCCGTCGAACTCCTCCATGGGAACGAAACGGCGGCCCTTGGCGGGGTCGTTGACGTACACCCCGCGGCGGCCGAAGCGGCGGCCCATGCCGTCGTAGACGACGTAGTGGTTGAATTCCCAGAACAGGATGGCCGGCGCCTGCACCTCGGCGAGGGCGGCCAGGTCCATCTGCATGCCCTTGGCCGTCAGGCCGTAACCGCGGGCCGCCTTCAGCAGGTTGCTGGCGCGCGAGCCGTCGCGGGAGACGCCGCAGGCGATGCGCAGCTCCTCCAGCGGGACGTGGCGGCCGTAGTGTCCGAGGACCATGGCGAGGGAGGCGGCGCCGCACTCGACGGCCTCCATCTGGAGCACGGTCGGGGTGCGGACGGCCCGGCCCCGGCTCTTGGGGACCGTGCGCCGGGGCGGGGCGGCCCGGCGTCGGCCGCGGGTTTCCTGGGCGGTGGTCACGGGAGCAGCCAATCGACGGGACGCTGGTCGGCCAGCCGGATCGAACCCGTGGCCAGGGTCATGGAGCCGAGCGAGTACGGCGGCCCCCCGGCAGAGCTCCACTTGTAACCGCTCTTGGTGCTCGAGGACTTGTCCAGCTCGACGAGCACGGCCACCGGCCGTCCCTTCTTGGTGAACTGCTCGCCCAGCTGGGCGTCCCCGAGGAACGCGGCGATCGACTGGGCGGACTGGGCGGTGCGGTCCACCGACTTCACATGGCCGCGCAGCACCCCGTACTCCTGTGTGGACACCGACGACACGGTCAGGTCGACCGGGGCGTGCGCGGGGACCGAGGCGGCGTTCTCGGCGGGGACGTACACCGTCGCGTACAGCGGGTCGGAGGCATGGGCGACCTTCTCGACGGCGGCGACGTTCGCGCCGGTCTGGATGATCTGCCCGATGGTGGCGGCCAGCGCGGTGACGCGGCCGGCGGCGACCGTGCGCACGACGGATTCGCCCTGGGCCGTGCGGACCTTCAGGACGGGCGCGTCGGCCCGCAGCCGTTCGCCCTGCTTGGCGAGGACGGCGGTGACCTGGCCGGCGACCGGGCTCTGGAGCACGTAACTGCCCTCGGCGTGCGTGAGGATGGCGGGCGCGCCGACGGTGGAGGCGACCGAGCCGGTCACCGCCCAGACGGAGGCGGCCGCCATGGCGAGGACCGAGACGGACAGCGCGAGCCAGCCCTGGGGCCGGGCCAGCCGCACCGGAAGGTCCAGCTCTTCCGGCGACTGGAGCTTGGCGAGGGCCTGTTGGCGGAACTGCACGGGACTATCCCTCACCTGTGGGGTGGGACTGTTACGGCATCGATGAGTCCCGGAGCCGGGGGGCGGCTCCGGGACTCATCGGCAACGAGATGCGATCAGAGACCGGCGACCAGGCCGGTGATCGGCTGGGTGTTCAGGCCGGTGACACCCTCGACCGTGCCGATGGCCGTGTCCACCACGCCGGAAACCGGGGCGATGCCGTTCAGGGCGCCGGTGGCGGTGTTCAGGGCGTTCACGGAAAGGCCGCCGGAGACGTTGTCGAGCTCGGCGTCGGAGATCTCGACGGTCTCGACCTGGGGGGTGGAGTTCATGGTGGAACTTCCCTTCATATGGATATTTCACAAGGGGGGAGCGGCCCCCTCTGGGGACAGATGGACGGCCGCGACCGCGGGGACCCGAACGCCCGTTCCGGAAGCCCTGAGCGGCCCCCGCGGTGCGATGGATCAAAGCACGCACGTGGCGCGCGGTTCCAATCAACCACCGCTTCTCACCTGCGTACTTGACCTCCCGGCGGTCCCATCGGTGCAGGTGTGCGCACGGCTTGTCGGCGACTCCTTCACATGCCGCACGGCATCGTCGCGTACGGTCCTTGCCCCGGCCGCGGCGAAACCGGGCACTCCGCGCCAATGGCATGACCGGGGGCGCGCACTTGTGCAGATCTCCCGTACGCCGTGACCCGCTTGGGTAATCGATGTGCAGATTCCCTGAAGCAGGGATTCCGCTCAGTGATCTGAACGGACCGTTTCCGGTCCGTCGCTGAGCGTGTTCAGTCCAGAAGGGCGTACACCGTGCTCGCGTGGGCGGCGAGTCCGCCCGACTCGGCGTCGGTCATCGTGACGTCCGCGAACGCCATCCGGCGGCCCAGTCTGGTCAGCACCGCCGCGATCAGGACATCCGAACCGGTCACCGCCCGCTGGAAGGACGTCGACTGCTGGACCGTCGTCATGGGCACGAAGCCGCCGCGCGCCGCCGACACCGCGATGACCGTGGCTGTGTCGGCCGCCGCCATCAGCGCCTGCCCGGACAGGCCGCCGCCCTCCCGCGCCAACCGGTCTGACCAGGGCAGACGCAGGACCGCGCGGTCCTCGCCCACCGACTCGACGGTCAGCCCGAGTTCGAGGATCCAGGGCGCGAAGGAGGCGGAGAGGATCTTGTCGGCTTCGGCGGTGGTCATCGTCATATGAGGGATTGTTCCCGGGCCGGCCCGGCGACACGCGGTACTCGACCGCGTGTGGCCGATTCACCGTCGCGCAAAGGTTTTTGGCAATCGCAATTGAACGCACCGCGCACCCCGTGCGTACCAACAGCCAACCAGGCGCCCACGATCCACTGCCCTACTGCCCCACAGCGGCAGACCCCCCGTTCCCAGGAGGTCGAGTAGTTTGAGTCACAAGCGAATGCCGAAGCGCAAGGCCGCGATAGCGGTGGGCGGCGTTGCGGCGCTCGGAGCGGCGGCCTTCCTGCTGCCGAACGCCAACGCGTCCCAGGACGGCGCCTCCGGTGACACCTCCGCCGCCGCCCCCAAGGTTCTCAAGGCGTCGGACGCCTCGGATCTCGCTTCGCAGTTGCAGAAGGTGCTCGGCGACGCCCTCGCCGGCTCCTACTACGACAGCAACAGCAAGCAGCTCGTCGTCAACGTGGTCAGCGGCGACAACAACGTGATCGCCCAGGCGAAGAAGGCGGGCGCGGCCGTCCGTCAGGTCCAGAACAGCACGGCCGAACTCCAGGCCGCCGCGAAGACCCTGAAGGCCAAGGCGACCGTCCCGGGCACCGCCTGGGCGGTCGACCCCAAGACGAACAAGGTCGTCGTCACCGCCGACAGCTCGGTCACCGGCGCCAAGTGGGACCGGGTGGAGTCCACGGTCAAGAGCCTCGGCTCCGACATGGCGACGCTCAAGAAGTCCGCCGGCACCTTCAAGACGAAGGTCTCCGGCGGCGACGCCATCTTCTCCCAGGTGCAGAACGGCACGGTCCGCTGCTCCCTCGGCTTCAACGTCACCGCCTCCGACGGCAGCCCCGCCTTCCTGACGGCCGGTCACTGCGGTGTCGCGGCCAAGGACTGGTCCGACTCCGAGACGGGCCAGCCCATCGCCACCGTCGACCAGGCCACCTTCCCCGGTGACGGCGACTTCTCGCTCGTGAAGTACAACGACGCCCAGACCCAGGCGCCCAGCGAGGTCAACGCGGGCAACGGCCAGACGGTCCAGATCACCCAGGCCCAGGACGCCACGGTCGGCGAGACGGTGTTCCGGATGGGCTCCACCACCGGTCTGCACAACGGCCAGGTGACCGGCCTCGACGCCACCGTCAACTTCCAGAGCGAGACCGATCCCAACGGCGTCGACACCGTCAACGGCCTGATCCAGACCAACGTCTGCGCCGAGGCCGGCGACAGTGGTGGCTCCCTGTTCACCCAGGACGGCGGCGCGGTCGGCCTCACCTCCGGCGGCAGCGGCGACTGCACCAGCGGCGGCGAGACCTTCTTCCAGCCGGTCACCGCCGCCCTCCAGGCCACCGGCGCCACCCTCGGCGACTCCGGTGCCGGTGCCGGTGCGGGGGACCAGGCGGGCGGCGACGCGGTGGGCGGCAGCGCCGACCCGTCCGCTTCGGCGGGCGACGAGGCCGGTGCCGGCGACCAGTCGGGTGCGGGCGACGGGTCCGGTGCGGGTGACCAGTCCGGTGCCACCGCCGACCCGTCCGCGACGGCGGGCGACCAGAGCGGCGCCGACCAGTCCGGCAACCAGTCCGGTAACGGTGACCAGTCGGGCAACAGCGACCAGTCGGGCAACAGCGACCAGTCCGGCACCGGCTCGTCCAGCACCGAGTCCCACTGACCGGCCCTCACACAGGCCCACTGATCGGCCTCAACCAGCGGTTCCGGCCGACGGTGGACGGCCCGGCCCTCCGGCGGGAGGGCCGGGCCGCGTCGTCGTTCCCGTGCTTCCCCTCGTTCCCCTCGTCCCCTCGTCCCCTCGTCCCCTTCTACTCACCCAGCGCCCGCAGCAGCAGCACCGCCACGTCGTCGCCCCGCTCCCGGGCGGCCGGGCTGTGCCGGACCAGCTCGTCGGCCAGCCGGTCCAGGGGCAGGTCCCCGATCTCGGTGAGCAGTTCACCCAGGTCCGTGAGGGAGTCCTCGATGTCCGTGCCGGGTGACTCGACGAGACCGTCGGTGTAGAGGACGAGGACGGAGCCGCGGGCGATGGAGACCTGTGTGGTCGGGTACGTCGCCGACGCGTCGATGCCCAGCAGCGGGCCCCCGGCCAGATCCAGCACCCGGACCTTCCCGTCCGGGCGCCTCAGCAGCGGCGGCGGATGCCCCGCGCGGGACATCACGGCCCGCCCGTGCGCCGGATCGAGCCGCAGGTACAGACAGCTCGCGAACAGGTCGGCGCCGAGGTCGATGAGCAGCCGGTTGGTGCCGCGCATGACCTCCTGCGGCGGCTGGCCGACCGTCGTGTACGCGCGCACCCCGGTGCGGATCTGCCCCATCAGCGCGGCCGCGGTCACGTTGTGTCCCTGGACGTCCCCGATCACCGCCGCCGGCAGGGGACGCGCGGGCACCAGGTCGTAGAAGTCGCCGCCGATGTCCATACCTTGGGTCGCGGGCACATAGCACGCGGCCGCCTCCAGGCCCGGCAGCCGGGCCAGCGAGCGCGGCAGCAGGGCCTCCTGAAGGCCGTGCGCCAGCCGGTGCTTGGCGTCGTACAGCTGCGCCCGCTCCACGGCCTGCGCGATCAGGCCGCCCAGGCTCGTCAGGACGGCCCGCTCCTCCGCGGGGAAGACATGCGGTTCGTCGTAGGCGAGCAGACAGGTGCCCACCGGCCGCCCGGAGGCGATCAGCGGCAGGTACGCCCAGGCCGCGAAGCCGTCCGGGGACGTCTGATGATGCGGGTACACGCGCTCCAGCTGCTCCCGGGAGTCGTAGAAGCCGGGCACCCCGCTGGAGAGGGCCTGTGTGCCGGGCGTCCGCTCGCCCAGCGGCACCCCGTGGAACCGCTCGACGACGTGCGGGTCCGCATACCCGCGGTGTCCCAGCACGTGCAGCCGGCCGCCCCGCGAGCCGAGCATCACCAGGGCCGTGCTGCCCACGGCCGGGGCGATCTCGTCCGCGACCAGCTGGACGACGTCCTCCACGCCCGCCGCCTCGGTCAGCGCGCCGGCCAGGCTCAGCACCGTGGAGATGGTCACCAGCCGGGACGGGCCCGTGTCGTCGGACCTCGCCGTGTCCCGGGCCGGCTCCGCCACCGCCCGGGCCCGGCTGATGCGCACGCTCAGCCCGGTCGTGCTCGGGTACAGCCGGAACGACAGCCAGGTACCCGGTGGGCGCAGCGCCACGAACGACGTGATGTGCTGGCTGATCAGCGCGGCCCGGTAGCGGTCCTCGTACACGGGGTCGTTCAGCCAGGGCACCGATGCCCACGGCTGGATGCCGAGCAGGTCGCCGACCGATTTGCCGAGCAGTTCGCCGGCCGCCTCGTTGGCGAAGGCGATCCGGCCGTGCAGGTCGAGCGAGAGCAGCCCGTACGGCAGCCGCGCCACCATCCGGGCCGCCTCCACCGTGCCCAGGCTGCCGGCCACGCCGGTCAGCGGGGGCGCCGCCAGCAGATCGGGTTCGCGTCTCGGCGGGCGGTCCGCCCGAGCGGCCCGCTCCAGTCGCCTCGCCAGCCGGTCACAGGCCGCCGTCAGATGCTCCCGCTCCCCGTCGGACAGGGCCGGCGGGTGCGAGCCGGGCCAGGTCACGAAGACCGAGCCGTACACGGTGTTCGCGGTCGCCACGGGTACGGCGGCCAGGGTGAAGGGATACGGCAGCACCACCGCGATACGCGGATAGCGGCGCGCCATGTCCTCCTTGCCGCCCACCCAGACCAGCCGCCGCTCGCGCACCGCCTCGGCGACCGGGATCGGCGCGCTCAGTCCCACCCGTTCCCAGGGCGCCGCGAACGCCCGGGGCAGTCCCGCCATCACGGCCATCTCCAGCACCGGCTGGTCGGGTGCCAGCAGGTACACCGCCCCCGAGTGCGCGTGGACCTCGTCCATCATCGCGGCCAGTGCCACCGACAGCACCGGCTGTTCGACCTGTGCCTCGGCGGCGGCCGGTGCCTGCCCGGACGTCTGCCCGTCGGACACGCCGACCACCTCCTCGCACGGCCCGCGCGTCGCATCCCCAGAGGTCAAGGCTCCCTCGTCACCGTGCCCGGCGCACGGTGAGCCGTCCCGGCCGGGCCGGGTGCCTTCTTGTACCCCGTCCGTCCCGGACCATGCCCCCACAGTCGATGCGCGGGGCGGCGTACGAGCGCCGTGTATGCGCCCCCGCGCACCCTGATGGCCGGTTCTTCGCGCCTACGAGGGGTCATGCCCGCCAACAATGGGGCACGCGCTAGGAGCCCCGAACAGGGGCTCACACCTGGACGAAGTACGGCGAGCCGAAGGGGTGGCAGTGATCGGAGTGCTTCTGGTGCATGACGCGTGTCTGGTGCGATCGGTCCTGGCGGAGTGGCTGCGCCGGGAACCCGGAATGCGGGTGGACGACACGTCGTGGCGCGGCGCGTCCGCACGGGTGCGGTCCTTACGGCCGGACGTGTGCGCGGCGGACCTGGAATACGCGGACGGCCTCGGCGTGCCGCCACTGGGTGAACTGTGCCCGCGGGGCCCCGGCTCCGCGCCGCCCCGCCTGATCGTGCTGGCCGGCAAGAACCGGCCCGGGCTGCTGAGACGGGCGGTCGAGGCGGGGGCGCTCGGCTACGTGGACAAGGAGGGGGCGCCGGAGAGACTTGTGCGCGCGATCCGGCGTGTCGCCGAGGGGGAACGTTTCGTCGACGATTCGCTGGGCTTTGGATTCCTCAAGGCCGCTCAGATGCCGCTGACGCGGCGCGAGCTGAGCGTGCTGTCGCTGGCGGCCGGGGGAGCGTCCATCGCGGAGATCGCCGGGAGCCTGCACCTGTCCCACGGGACCGTGCGGAACTACATGGCGGCGATCACCCGCAAGACCGGGGCGCGCAACCGGATCGACGCGATCCGCATCTCACAGGGGGAGGGCTGGTTGTGACGGCCCGGCGGCCGACGCGGGGGTCCAGCCGCCGACCAGGTCCCGGTACAGCGGGGAGGCCGCGAGGAGCTCGTCATGGGTGCCGTACGCCGTGCGGCGGCCGTCCATCACCAGGATCCGGTCCGCGCGGCGCGCCGAGCTGATGCGGTGGGCGACGACCACCAGGGTGCCGCCGGGGCGCTCGGCGAAGGCCCGCTCCGCGCGCGCCTCCGCCTCCGGGTCGAGATGACAGGTCGCCTCGTCCAGCAGCGCCAGCGGCGCGGGGGACAGATACGCCCGGGTGAGGGCGATCAGCTGCCGCTCGCCGGCGGACAGCGCCGCCGGCTCGACCGGCGCGCGGAGCCCGCCCAGGGTCTTCGACAGCGGCGTGAGTCCGATCGCGTCGGCGGCTGCCAGCAGCTCCTCCTCCGGCACCGGGCCGGCGCGCAAGTGCTCCAGGTTCTCGGCGAGTGTGCCGGTGTGGACGTACGCCTCCTGCGGGATCAGCACCCGCCGCGCGGTGGCCTCCCGGCTCGGTACGGGGTGCCCGTACACCCGGATCGCCCCGCCCGCGGGCGCCAGCAGCCCCGCGACCAGAGCGGTGAGCGTCGACTTCCCGATCCCGCTCGGCCCCACGACGGCGAGATGCCCACCGTCCGGCACCCGCAGCTCCAGCCCGTCGACCACGGGTTCACTGGCGGGTCCGTAGGCGAAGGTGACGGAGGCGAGGGCGAGGGCATCCGGGGACGGGGCCGGCGCGGGCGGGGGAGCCGGCTGCCCGCACGTGCCCACGGGTTGGGCGTGGTCCCCGCCGGGCCGGACGGTCACGCCCGCGGTTTCCGCGCCTTCGCCGGGGGGCCGGGCGGGCGCCGCGGTGGGGCGAGCACGGGGGTCCGAGAGACGGAGGTCCGAAGGACGGGGGTCAGCCCCTCCCGGTTCGGGCCCCGTGCCCGTGAAGGCCCCGGCCGGGCCCGTGGCCCAGGGATCCGTGGGCGTCGACGGGCGCGGTACCGGTCGGTTCTGCGCCTCACCCGGAGGGATCAGGCGGCGCAGGACCACCGTCAGGCGGGAGCCGCTGGTGCCGAGGCCGTGGATGAGGTTCTGCAGGGCGGGCAGGAGGGACTGGGTGACGTAGGCAAGGGCGCCGACGAGGGCGCCGGGGGTGACGTCGTGGGCGAGCAGCCAGGGGGCGGTGGCGAGGAGGAGGACGACGGGCAGCTGTCCGCCCAGGGCCAGGGACGCCACCCGCAGGACGCCGAAGCGGGCCAGGGAGCGGGCGGCCAGCAGTTCGGCGTCGACGCGGGCCCGCAGGTCGGCGCCGGTCTGTGTCTCCGCGCCGGCCGCCGTCACGTCGCGCAGCCCGGGGCAGACCGTGCCCCACTGCTCGGCGAGGGCCTCGTCGGCGACGAGGAAGGCCTCCTGCCGCCGGGCCAGCGGACGCAGCGTGCCGGCGAACAGGCCGACCCCGGCGAGCAGCGGCGGCGCGACCACCAGCAGGAGCCGCGGAGAGAGGGAGAAGAGACCGGCAAGGGCACCCGCCGCGGTGAAGACGAACGACCGCGAGACCATCACCAGCCCCGCGAGGTTGTCCCGCGCGATCTCCACCTGCTGGGTGAGCCCGGACAGCGCCGCCCCGTCCGCCTCCCGTACCCCGCGCGCCACCACCCGTTCCACGAGCCGGTCCCGCACCGGTTCGACCAGCGCGGCGACGGCCCCGTACACCCGCCCGGTCCCGTACGCCCCGACGGCCACGCCCAGCGCCGCCACGCCGAGCCACAGCAGTCCGGCCCGGACCAGGCCGGCCAGGAACCCCTCGTCCAGGGCCCGCGCGAGCGCGTACCCGACCAGGAAGGTCTGCCCCGCCTCCAGCACCGACCAGCCGGCCAGCCGGGCCAGCACCCGCCATCGCAGCACTCCCAGCGCCCGCACCGTCACCATGACAGCCCCTCCTCGTTGCCGAACACCGCCCGGTACGCCGGGTCCCGCCACAGCCGTGCGTGCGGCCCGACCGCCCGTAACCGCCCTCCGTCCAGCCAGGCCACCGTGTCGGCGCGGGCCGCCGTCGCCGCGCGGTGGGCGACGAGCAGGCGGGTGGGACGGGTGTCGCCGGTCAGCAGGGCCTCGGTGACGTGGTGCTCGGTCACCGTGTCGAGGCTGGAGAGGGCGTCGTCGAGGATCAGCAGCCGCCCGCCGTGAGCGAAGGCGCGGGCGAGGCCGAGGCGCTGGGACTCGCCGCCGGAGCGGGGGGCGTCCCGGCAGGCGGTGGCGTAACCGCGCGGCAGCCGGCGTACGAACGCGTCGGCGTGTGCCCGGCGGGCGGCGGTGCGGATCTGGTCGGGAGAGAGGGCGGGGCGGCCCAGGGCGATGGTGTCGTCGATGGTCGTGCCGAGCAGGGCGGGGCGTTCGAAGGCGTAGGAGACGGCCGCCCGCAGGTCGTCCTGCGCGATCTCGCGCAGCGGCACGCCGTCGAGCAGCACCTCCCCGGCGTCCGGATCGGCCAGCCGCCCGGCGAGGGCCGCGAGCAGGGACTTGCCCGCGCCGGAGCGGCCGACCACCGCGAGGGCCGTGCCGCCCGGGACGTCCAGGTCGACGCCGTCGAGCACGGTGCGTCCGCCGCGCCGGGCGGTGACGCCGCGCAGCCGAAGGCACCCGGGACCGGGCGGCAGCCGGCGCGTGCCGGGCGCGGGCGCGGGCTCGGCCAGCACCTCGCCCAGCCGGCGCGCCGCCGCCCTGGCCCGGGACAGCGCGGCGACCCGGCCGACGAGTACGCCCACACCGCCCGCGAGGACGGCGTACCGGGAGGCGGCGAGCACCTCGCCCACGGTCAGCCGGTGCCGGGTGAGCAGGAACCCGGCCACGGCGACGACGGCCAGTTGCAGCAGGGGCGCCACGGCCACCGCCCGCGCCGCGGCCCGGCCCTGCACCCGCCACATCCGGTGCCCCGCGCGGGACAGTTCGGGCAGTGGCCGCAGGATCCGTGCCGTCTCCCGCTCCTCGGTGCCCGCCGCGCGGATCGTGCGGGAGCCGCCGACCGCCTCCGCCAGGGCCGTCGCGATCCCGCCCTGGACCCGCTGGTAGTCCGCCACGCAGCTCGAGGTGGCGCGGGCGAAGGCGCGCAGCAGCAGTGCGAGGAACGGCGCGCCGGCGAGCAGGACGGCCGCCAGCCGCCAGTCGATCAGGCCGAGCGCCACCACGCCCCCCACGGGCCCGGCGAGCGCGGCGAGCAGCGCGGCGAGGGCGCCGGGCGCCGTCCCGGCCTGAGCGCCGCCGCCGACCAGGCGGGCGACGAGGTCACCGGGGCCGAAACGGTCCGTGGCGCGCGGGCCCAGCGCCAGCACGTGCCCGGCCAACCGCCGCCGCAGCCACGCCGTGGCCCGCGCGTCGACCGTGCCGGCCAGCACGCTCTCGCACCCGTCGAGGACGGCCAGCGTCACCACCAGCCCCGCGCAGCACCACACCCAGCGGGCCGCCGCGCCGTGCGCCAGCAGCAGGTCGAGGGTCCGGCCCAGTACGGCCGGAAGCAGCAGACCCACGGCGGTGGTGGCGCAGCTCACCGCGCACAGGGCGGCGCAACGGGCCGCGTCGTGCCGGGTCGCCCCGCGCAGCAGGGTGCGGGTCGGGGCGGCCACCGGGTCGTCGTCGGCGCAGGTCGTCATCGGGCTGCGGACCTCGCATCGAGGAAGAGACAAACGAGGAAGAGACAAACTAGGAAAACGAGGAAGAGGCAATCGCGGCAGAGACAGAGGGACAGCGGGTGAAGCCCCGGGCGGTCCCCCTCCCGTGGGAGAGGGCCGCCCGGAGCCATGGGCGCGGTATGCGTCAGAGACAGATCAGGACGCTCGCGGCCGAGACGCAGGAGAGCAGGCTCGCCGTGCTCGCGCCGCCGCCGGTGTGCTCGTCGGACTCCATGGTCTGAAGGTCGAGGAGTGCCATCTCGGTTTCCTTTCGGTGGGTGGTGCGTCGGTTCCCCTGAACCCCTTGGTGGGGACGGGGTGGTGTCACGACTCCGTCAGGTCGCGGAGCCGCGTGGTGGGGGCCGCCGGTGACGGCGGGAGGAACGGCAGGTGTGCGCGGTGCTCGCCGTCGAGGGCCGCCGCGAGCGCGAGCAGGCACCCGGCCGTTCCGGTGGCGAGGTCCATGGACAGCCGCATCATCTGGTGCCCGGGGAAGGCCAGTTGGCCCTGGTAGGCCATGGCGAACCAGCCGAGCCCGGCGATCTGTCCGGCGAGCCGGGACGGTGTCGCGCCCGGCGCGGTGGTGCGGCTGAGGTGCAGGATCATTCCGGCGCGCCCCTGGAAGAGGCCGGGCTGTGCGTAGAAGCGGGAGGTCGCGGCGGCGAGGATGCCGGCCCGGGCCCGTTCGAACTCCTCGCTGTCGCCGGTGGCGTGGGCGAGGAAGTCGTCGAGGACCAGGCCGATGCCGGCGCTGCCGTCACCGAGGTAGGGCAGGGTCCGCCAGCCCTCGTCCACCTCCAGGCCGCCGGTCCTGACCTGCATCACACAGCGCGCCAGATCGCGGCGCAGCGCCTCGGCGGCGGCCGCCAGCAGCCGGGGCTCGCCGGTCGACTCGTAGCGACGCAGCAGGAACAGCGCCGCTCCGGTGGCGCCCCGCAGCAGCCCCGCCCGCCGTTTGGGACCGTCCGGGACCGGTTCGGCGAGGCGGCCGACGAGGATGTCCGCGGCCTCGGCGGCCCGCTCGGCGAGTTCCCGCTCGCCGGTCGTGCGCGCCAGCGAGTCCAGGACCAGGCCGAGGCCGGCCAGTCCGCCGTGCAGGTCGGAGGAGAGGTGCTGCCATTTCTCCCGGAGGATGCCGCCGACCAGGTCCAGGACGCGCTGCCGGTGACCGAGCCGGTCGAGGACGAGGGCGACGCCCGCGAGACCGTCGTACAGACCGAGCGGGGTGCCGGGCGGCGGCGGTGCGGTGCGGGCCAGCAGCCAGCGCTCGCCCTCCTCGTGGCGGCCCGCGCCGGTCTCCGCCAGCGCGTACAGCACGCCCGCCGCGCCGTGTGCGAGGCCGAGTCCGCCGCCGTCGCCGAACTGCGCGATGTCGCCGGGGAAGAGCCGGTCGTCGCGCTCCGGCGTGGCCGAGGCGAGGATCGCCTTGACCATGGAGTCCCGGCTGTAGGGCCAGTCGCCCGGCTCCACCGGCTGGATCGGCCCCACCGCGCGGGCCGCGCCCGCCGCGTCCCGGGTGATCTCCGCGACCGCCTCGTCCAGGAAGGCGCGCGGCACGTCCGGGAACTGCTCGGCGACCACCTCGGCGAGATGCGCCGCCTTGCCCCGGTCGACCACGAACAGCGTGGTCACGGGCAGGAACAGGGCCAGCCGTAAGCAGGCCAGCGCATAGCGGTCGACGTCCTTGCCGCGGCGGTCGGGCGGCGCGAAGAAGCCGGGGTGGGCGATGACCTGGCGGCCCATCTCCGCGGCCGGGGCCGCGGCCTCGAAGTCGATGAGGAACACCGACTCCTCGTCGGGCGCGACCATGATGTTGAAGACGTGCAGGTCGTTGAAGACCAGCCCGCGCGCGTGCACCGCCTCCACGGCCTGCTCGACCGCCCGGTGAATGCGCAGCGCCCACGCCGTGTAGCCGGCGACGGCCTCCGGGTCCGGGTCCGCGGTCAGCAGCGGGTGCCGCTCCGCGAAGAAGGAGTTGAGCGGCCGCCCCTCGATGAAGTCCATGACCAGGAAGCGGTGCTCGCCCAGCGTGAACCAGTCCCGCACCTCGGGCACCACTCCGGTCCCGGCGACCCGTTCCAGCGCGGCCTTCTCGCGCTCCAGCCGCGCCACCGCGTCCGCGCCGTCGGCGGCGAGCCCCGCGTGCGGCCGCCCCTCCTTGAGCACCACCCGGCGTCCGTCACGGGTGTCGGTGCCCGCGTACACGCCGCCACCGTTGGAGAAGTGCAGCGCCTTCTCGATGCGGTACGGCAGCTCGCCGACCGTCGTGGTGTTACGGGCCGCCAGATGCGGCTCGAGGAAGGACGGCAGGGTCACCCACTCCGGAACCTGGAAGGACGGTGCGCGCCGGTCCGGCACCAGCCGGCCCTCGCCGTCGCGCACCGCGGGGACCAGCGAGCCGCGCTCGTCGACGACATAGGCGCGCGCGAAGGCGCCGTAACGCACGTACAGCGGACCGTCGTGCCAGCGCAGATCGGTCAGGATGTACGGCCCCTCGAAGCCGGCGAGCAGTTCGCCGAGCTCGTTCAGCACCCGGTGCAGCTGCTCCTCGTCGGCCGGGTAGACGGTGACGAACTTGCCGCTGGTGTCACGGCCCGCGTACTTGGCGTTGCGCAGGTGCAGCAGATGCGGGGCCGGCACGAACTTGAACGGAATGCGCCGCGGCACACAGTAGTCCCACACGATCGCCGCGATCCGCTCCGCGTCCGCCCGCGTCGCCGAGGCGTGGATCTTCCAGCCCTGCGCGGGCGACGGCAGCGGCGCGCCGTCCGCGTCGAGCGGCGTCAGCGTCAGCCAGTCGCCGGTGCGCCCCGCGTGCCAGCCCTCCGGGACCTCGCGGCGCGCCGTGTCGTACAGCGGTGCGGCGTCCGGACCGGCCGCGGACAGCCGGTCGGGCGTGTCGTAGAAGTGACTGTCGGCGAGCGCGTACACCTCGTACCGCTTGTCCATGCCTTCCCCTCCTTGGCCCGCAACGAACTTTCCAGACCCCGGTGGTCGCGGACAGTCACCGCTGTCACGAGATCGTTGTGCGGAACGCATGGGTCAAGACATGTTCGGTGCGTTTCGAGCGTCGGCCGGCCCCAGGCTCCCCCGAACCGTCACAGGGGCTGCGCGGGGCTTCCATAAGCGCTGTAATGGCGAACGTGGTCAGTGAGGGTGCGGCGGTGCGCAGAACGAGAACGGAGCGTGCCGAACTTGCCCTTGAAACGGTCACCGCCGATCTTGGTTCTCCCGACCGGCTGCGCCGCGTCCTCGAACAGGCCCTCGTCTTCGCCGGTGCGGCGTTCGCCGGCGTGTACGCGCCCGGTGAGAACGGCGCCTCCCTGTGCCTCCTGGAGTCGGCCGGCCTGCCGCGCACGCTGTACGGGCTGCGCGACAGCTATCCCGCCGCCGGCCGGTCCCCGGCCGCCGGGGTCCACCGCGGGGGGCGACCGGTGTGGCTCGGGCCCGAGGAACTCGCCGACTGCCCCGAGGCGCGGCGCACCCCCTGTCCGGACTTCTTCCTGGCCGTCCTGCCGGTTCCCATGGACGCGGGCGGCTGCCTGGTAGCCGTCACCGAGAGCCCAGGGGGCTTCGGCACCGAGGACCGCGCCTGCCTGGAACTGATCGCGGAGGCCGTCGCCTGGCGCCCTCCGGCCCGCGCCGCCGACACCGGCGAGCTGCCCGCCGACGCCTTCAGCCTGGCCATGGACACCGGCCGCATCGAGGTCGGCGACGGGATCCTGGAGCTGTTCGGGATGGACCGGGCGGAGTTCGACGGCAAGGTGGAGACCCTGCTCGGCCGGACCGTGCCGGAGGACCTGCCCGCGCTGATGTCGGCCGTCGAGGCCGACCACATGTCCATCGGCGACCGTGAGCTGGAGTTCCGCATCCTCCAGCCGTCCGGCTCGCCCAAGTGGCTGCGGCTGCGCGGCCGGCTGCTGCCCGGCGGCGACGGGGTTCCGGCCCGCCTGGTCGGCACCGTCGCGGACGCCTCCACACTGCGCTCCGACGTCACCGACGTGGCCCGCGTGCAGCGCCTCGCCGCCGCGCTCGCCACCGCCGGCACCGTCAAGGACGTCAGCCAGGCCGTGGTCGCCGCGCTGCGCAGGCCGCTGAACGCCGACCGGATCGCCCTGGCCGAGCTGGAGAACGACCGCCTGGTGGTCACCGTCCTCGACCCGCCCGAACCGGAGGTCTGGCCCGAGCTGTGGCGCACGGAGTGGCGAACCGAGTGGCCGGACGCGCCGGTCCGGGCGATGCCCACGCTGGCCGCCGCCCTGCGCGAGGGCCGCATCCACATCTGGCCGGCGGACACCTCTCTGGAGCCCGCCCTGGCCGAGGTCGGCCCCGGCGGCCTCGCCGTCCTGCCGCTGCCCGCCGGGGGCCGGATGGCGGGCGCCTGCCTGATCGGCTGGGACCGTCCGCACGACGTCGGCCACGACGAGCGCGCCCTGCTCACCGCCGCGGCCACGCTGGCCGGCCACGCCCTGATGCGCGCCCACGCCTTCGACGCCGAGCACGAACTGGTCGGCATGCTCCAGCGCACGCTGCTGCCGCGCCGCCTGCCCAAGCTGCCCGGCGGGGTCGCGGTCGCCCGCTATCTGCCCACCACGGCCGGGCTGGAGGTCGGCGGCGACTGGTACGACGTGATCCCGCTGCCCGACAACCACGTGGCCCTGGTCATCGGCGATGTACAGGGCCACAACGCGGGCGCCGCGACCCTCATGGGCCAGATGCGCACCGCCCTGCGCGCGTACGCGGCCGAGGGGCACCCGCCGGACGTGGTGGTCGCCCACGCCAACCGTCTCCTGATGGAGCTGGAGACGGACCTCTTCGCCACCTGTGCCTACGTCGACGTCGACATGGAGGAGGGCTCCGCCTGGTGCGTGCGGGCCGGGCACGTGCCGCCGGTGCTGCGCCACCCGGACGGCACGACCACCGTCGTGGAGGCGGAGGGCGGCCCGCCGCTGGGCGTGCTCGCCCAGGCCGACTTCCCCATGACCCCGCTCCGGCTCCAGCCCGGCACGGTGCTCGCGCTGACCACGGACGGCCTGGTGGAGTCCGCCGAGGAGGACATCGACGACGGGATGGACCGGCTTGCCCACGACCTGTCCGCCTCCGACCCCGCCCACCTCGGCATCGTCGCCGACACACTGCTCGCCGGCGCCCACCGCGAGGACGACGTCGCCCTGCTGCTGATGCGCTACGACGGCATGGCCGTCCGCCCGCTCAGGGAGGGCTGGACGGTGTGGCGGGTCCCGGAGGCCGTCCGGCACGCCCGCCGCTTCACCCGGCGCACCCTGCGCGCCTGGGAGGTGCCCGCCGAGGACATCGACCCCGTGCTGCTGGTCGTCTCCGAGCTCGTCACCAACGCCCTGGTGCACACCGACGGCCAGGTCCGCCTGGACCTCACCCTCGTCAACCACCGGATGCGCGTCGCCGTCACCGACGCCTCGCCCCGCACCCCGATCAAGCCCACCAGCGTCGGCTGGGAGGCCACCGGCGGCCGCGGCATCCTCCTCGTGGAGGCCATGTCGGCGGCCTGGGGCACGCTCCCGGTGAGCGGCGGCAAGCAGGTCTGGTCCGAACTCGTACTCGACAGCTGACCCGCGCGGGCCCACCCGCCACACGGGTGCGCGTGCGGGGTGCATACGGCAGGTCGCCGGGGTCCGTACCGCCGCCTTGCCTAGGGTCCTGCCGTGGCACACACCTTCGAAGAGCTCGTGGAGAAGCAGCGCGCGGCCGAGGCGGCGCACGCGAGGGCCATGGCCCTGCGCGAGGCGTACGGGCCTCCGGCCCAGGCACAGTGGACCGGCGCCCAGTCGTCGACCTACGAGACGGCCCTGCGAGCCTGGCGCGACCTGGCCCGCGAGGTGCAGACGGCGCTCGGCGAGTACGCGAAGGAGACGGGCAGGTCCCGGACCGAGACCGAGGCGGAGGTGCAGCGGGCGGCCGCGGAACCGGAGCAGACGTGACATCGCCCGGGCCGCCCGGACGGAATCGCGCATCCCGCGGTGAACGGCTCGCCGACGCCGTGGACGCCCGGCTGCCGGCCGTCGAGGCCGGGTCGCTGCTGCGCAAGGCGTTCCCCGAGCACTGGTCCTTCCTCCTCGGCGAACTGGCGCTCTACAGCCTCCTCGTGCTGGTCCTCACCGGCGTGTGGCTGACCTTCTTCTTCGAGCCCGAGATGCGCGAGGTCGTCTACACCGGCTCGTACACACCCCTGCAAGGGGTACTGATGTCGGCGGCCTTCGACTCCACCCTGCGCATCAGCTTCGAGGTACGCGGCGGCCTGCTGATGCGGCAGACGCACCACTGGGCCGCGCTGGTCTTCGTCGGCGCGATCGGCCTGCACATGCTGCGGATCTTCTTCACCGGCGCCTTCCGCAGGCCCCGCGAATTGAACTGGGTCATCGGGCTCACCCTGTTCGTGCTCTCCCTCGCCGAGGGCTTCGCCGGCTACTCGCTCCCCGACGACCTGCTCTCCGGCACCGGGCTGCGCATCGCGCAGGGCATCATGACCTCCGTGCCGGTGGTGGGGACGTACGTCGGCTTCTTCGTCTTCGGCGGCGAGTTCCCCGGCCACGACATCATCACCCGGCTGTACCCGGTGCACATCCTGCTGCTGCCCGGCGCGCTGATCGGCCTGGTCACCGTGCACCTGATCCTGGTCTTCCATCTCAAGCACACCCAGTGGCGCGGGCCGGGCCGCGGCAACGCCAACGTCCTCGGCAAACCGCTCGTCCCGCAGTTCACCGCCTCCTCCGTCGGGCTGTCCCTCACCGTCTTCGGCGTGCTGGTGCTGCTGGCCGGCGTCGCCCAGGTCAACCCGGTCTGGGTCTACGGCCCCTACCGGCCGGACCTGGTCTCCACCGGCTCCCAGCCCGACTGGTACGTCGGCTTCCTGGAGGGCGCGCTGCGGCTGGTGCCACCGTGGGAGACGAACATCGCCGGGCACACCTTCATGTGGAACGTGCTGCTCCCCGCGGTGGTGCTGCCCGCCCTGCTGTTCCTCGTGCTGTACGCGTACCCCTTCGTGGAGCAGCGCCTGACGGGGGAGTGGCACCAGGAACGGCACCTGTGCGACCGGCCGCGCGAGCGTCCCGTACGGACCGGCCTGGGCGTCGCCGGGACCGTCTTCTACGGCGTGCTGCTGCTGGCCGGCGCCAACGACATCGTCGCGCAGAGCTTCCGGGTCTCGGTGAACACCCTGACCTGGGTGCTGCGCGTCGCGCTGGTGCTGGCCCCGGTGGCCGCGTTCCTCCTGACCCGGTGGGTGTGCCTGGCCCTGGTGGAGGCGGAGCGACACCGCCTGGCGGAAGGAGTACCGACCGGCGAGATCCGCCAGAACGTGGCGGGCGGTTACGAGACCGACCACCACCCCGTCGAGACCTCGCGCCCCGGCGCCCTGCGACGGCCCATCACCGGTCCGCGAGCCGTGACACGCCGCCCGCCCACACGCCGGGACCGGTGAGGGCTGGGCCGCCGGCCCGGACGCGGCCGGGTCACCGGTGCGCGTACTGGAACACCATCCCGAACACACCGAGCGCCAGTACGCCGAGACCGATGAGGAACAGCCACAGTCCGAACACGACCCCGGTGGCCGCCAGCGCGAAGCCCAGGGCCGTGAGCACCGGCCAGTGGCTCTCGTCCGGGAAGAACGCCACCGGGCCGGCGCCGTCGGCGACCTCGGCGTCCTTGCGGTCCTGGGGGCGTGTCCCCCGGCGCCGGTACTGCACCGCGCAGAAGAAGGCGACCACGGCCCCCATCCCCGAGGCGATGATCAGGGCCGCCGTGCCCGCCGGTTCGCCCGACCACACGCCGTAGAGCGCGGCGGTCCCGGCGAAGAACAGCGCCACGCCACCGAACAGGTACGCCTCGGTCTTCATCGATAGCCCTCCTCCTGGGCCTTCTTGACGATCGCCGGGTGGTGCAGGTCGAAGGCGGGCGACTCCGACCGCACCCGGGGCAGTGCCACGAAGTTGTGCCGCGGCGGCGGGCAGGACGTCGCCCACTCCAGGCCCCGCCCGTACCCCCAGGGATCGTCCTCCGTGACGACGGGCGCCCGGGTCGCGGTCCGCCAGACGTTGTAGAGGAACGGCAGCGTGGAGACGCCGAGCAGGAACGCCCCGGCCGTCGAGAGGGTGTTGAGCAGTGTGAACCCGTCGTCGGGCAGGTAGTCCGCGTACCGGCGGGGCATCCCGGCCTCGCCCAGCCAGTGCTGCACCAGGAAGGTGAGCTGGAACCCGGGGAAGAGCAGCCAGAAGTGCAGCTTGCCGAGCCGCTCGTCGAGCATCTTCCCGGTGATCTTGGGCCACCAGAAGTAGAAGCCGGCGAACATCGCGAACACCACCGTGCCGAACAGCACGTAGTGCAGGTGCGCCACGATGAAGTACGAGTCGGTGAGGTGGAAGTCCAGCGGGGGCGAGGCGATCAGCACCCCGCTGAGCCCGCCCAGGAGGAACGACACCATGAAGCCCATCGACCACAGCATCGGTGTCTCGAACGACAGCGAGCCGTACCGGATGGTTCCGATCCAGGCGAAGAACTTGATCCCGGTGGGCACCGCGATCAGGAAGGACATGATCGAGAAGAACGGCAGCAGCACCGCGCCCGTGGCGAACATGTGGTGCGCCCACACCACCGCGGACAGCATGGTGATCGCGATGGTCGCGCCGATCAGCGGCAGGTAGCCGAAGAGCGGTTTGCGGGAGAACACCGGCAGGATCTCCGTGACGATCCCGAAGAACGGCAGCGCGACGATGTACACCTCCGGATGCCCGAAGAACCAGAACAGGTGCTGCCACAGCAGCGCGCCCCCGTTCGTCGCGTCGAACACGTGCGCCCCGAACTTCCGGTCCGCCTCCAGCGCCAGCAGCGTCGCGGTCAGCACCGGGAACGCGGGCAGCACAAGGATCGAGGTGAACAGCACGTTCCAGGTGAAGATCGGCATCCGGAACATGGTCATGCCGGGGGCGCGCAGGGAGATGATCGTGGCGATGAAGTTCACCGCGGTCAGGGTCGTCGACACGCCCGACACCACCAGCCCCATCGCCCACAGGTCACCGCCCGCGCCGGGGGAGAAGTAGGCGCTGTTCAGCGGCGCGTACGCGAACCAGCCGAACGCCGCCGCCCCGCCGGGCACCAGGAAGCCGGACACCACGATCAGGCCGCCGAAGAGGTACATCCAGTACGACAGCGCGTTCAGCCGCGGGAAGGCCAGGTCCGGGGCGCCGATCTGGAGCGGCATGACGGCGTTGGCGAACCCGGCGAACATGGGCGTCGCGAACAGCAGCATCATGATCGTGCCGTGGACCGTGACGAACTGGTCGTAGCCCTGGAGGCTCAGGAACTGGAGGCCCGGACGGGCCAGCTCGGCGCGCATGGCGAGCGCCAGCAGCCCGGCGAGGAGGAAGAAACAGAAGGACGTGGCCATGTAGAGCCGGCCGATCACCTTGTGGTCGGTGGTCGTGGCCCAGCGCACCAGGGCCCGGCCGGGGTGGGGCGCGGTGACCGTGTACCGCTCGAGGACATCGCCGTCGTCCGACATTTCTGATAGGTCCGGTAGCTCCGACATCGTCCCGAGACGCTACTCCGCGGGTGAGACGGCCGACCCGCGCCACGCCGGGCCTGCCCGACCAGGCATCCGCCGCGCCCGTCCGGGTACCCGCCGTCCATGGACACTGCGATCAATGAGGCCGCCGGAGCCGTCTCCACCTTCGGGTACATCGCCATCCTCGTCGTGGGCGTCGCCGTCGTCGCCGGGCTGATCTGGGCCTTCCGGATGGGCTTCCGGGTGCGCCGGCGCGAGCCGGGGCCGCCCCGGCCGGAGGAGCAGCCCACACGCCCGGTCTCCGGGCCGGTGCAGGAGGAGCGCGAGGTGCGCGCATGGGACGAGGTGCCCCGGGCGGCGGACGAGAGCGAGCGGCTCACCCCGCACCAGCTCAACCCGACCGGGACCAAGCGGGCCGCCGACCAGCGCCGCCCGCGCTGGGAGCCCGGTTCGAGCGGATCGTTCGGCGGTGGCGGCGGGGGCCGTGCGTGAAAAAGCGGCAAGAAGCCAGCAAAAAGGCAGCAAGAAGACGGCAAGCAGGCAGCAAGAGAGAAGTTGAGAAGTCGTGACCGCGCAGAGCAGTGAGAAACCCGTCGTCGGCATACCCGAGACAGGCTGGTCGAAGGCCCGTCGACGGCGGGGCAAGGGAGTGCGGACCTGCCTGCCGGCCGTCCTGGACCGAGGTGCCGCACGGGAGGCGGCCCAGGGCCAGGACGGCACCATCGTCCGCGGCGAGGACTGAACCTGAACCGAACCTGAACCGATTCACCACCGGGCGGACAGCACGTAGCGCCAGAGCCATACTGTCGTAACAATCCGGCACGGAACAAAGGTCCGTTCCCGGACCGTCACCGATAAGGTGTGGCAGATGAAGGCTCTGGTGCTCTCCGGCGGTGCCGGTACCCGGCTACGGCCGATCACCCACACGTCGGCCAAACAACTTGTCCCCGTGGCCAACAAGCCGGTGCTCTTCTACGGGCTGGAGTCCATCGCGGCGGCCGGGATCACCGAGGTCGGCATGATCGTCGGCGACACGGCCGCCGAGATCGAGGAAGCGGTCGGTGACGGCTCCAAGTTCGGCCTGGAGGTCACCTACATACCCCAGGAGCGTCCCCTGGGCCTCGCCCACGCGGTGCTGATCGCGCGGGAGTTCCTCGCCGACGACGACTTCGTGATGTACCTCGGGGACAACTTCGTCGTGGGCGGCATCCGGGACCTGGTCGAAAGTTTCCGTACGAGCCGGCCCGACGCGCAGATCCTGCTGACCCAGGTCCCCGACCCCCGCTCCTTCGGTGTCGCCGAGCTCGACCCGACCGGGCAGGTGATCGGCCTGGAGGAGAAGCCCGAGCACCCCAAGAGCGACCTCGCCCTGGTCGGGGTCTACCTGTTCACCCCCGTGATCCACGAGGCGGTGCGGGCCATCAAGCCGTCCTGGCGGGGCGAACTGGAGATCACCCACGCCATCCAGCACCTCATCGACGCCCGCGCCGACGTCCGCTCGACGGTCATCAAGGGCTACTGGAAGGACACCGGCAACGTCGGTGACATGCTCGAGGTCAACCGCATCGTCCTCGAGGGCATGAAGCGGCGCATCGACGGCGAGGTGGACGAACTGTCCGAGACCGTCGGACATGTGGTCGTCGAGGAGGGGGCACGGATCGCCAACTCGCGGATCGTCGGCCCGGCCGTCATCGGATCGGGCACCGTGGTCGCCGACTCCTACGTCGGCCCGTTCACCTCGATCGCGGAGAACTGCCGGATCACGGACAGCGAGCTGGAGTTCTCCATCGTGCTGCGGGACTCCTCCATCGACGGGGTGGGCAGGATCGAGTCCTCGCTGATCGGCCGGCACACCGAGGTGACTCCTGCGGCCGGCCTGCCCAGTGCCCACCGACTCGTCCTCGGAGACCACAGCAAGGTGCAGATCCGTTCATGAATCTCCTCGTCACCGGCGCCGCCGGGTTCATCGGCTCCACATACGTCCGCTCGCTCCTCGCCGACGACACGCCCGACGCGCCGCGCGTCACCGTGCTGGACAAGCTGACCTACGCGGGCACGCTCGCCAACCTGCCCGCCGGCCATCCCCGCCTTCAGTTCGTCCAGGGCGACATCTGCGACGCCGATCTGGTCGACAAGCTCATGGCGGAGGCCGACCAGGTGGTGCACTTCGCCGCCGAGTCCCATGTGGACCGCTCGATCACGGGGGCGAGCGAGTTCGTGCTCACCAACGTGGCCGGCACCCAGACCCTGCTGGACGCGGCCCTGCGCCACGGCGTCGGCCCGTTCGTGCACATCTCCACCGACGAGGTCTACGGCTCCATCGACTCCGGCTCCTGGCCCGAGACCCACCCGCTCGCGCCCAACTCCCCGTACTCCGCCTCCAAGGCCTCCTCCGACCTGCTCGCCCTGGCCTACCACCGCACCCACGGCCTGGACGTGCGGGTCACCCGCTGCTCCAACAACTACGGGCCGCACCAGTTCCCGGAGAAGGTCATCCCGCTGTTCGTCACCAACCTCCTCGACGGCCACAAGGTCCCGCTGTACGGCGACGGACGCAACGTACGCGACTGGCTGCACGTCGACGACCACTGCCAGGGCGTGGAACTGGTGCGCACCAAGGGCCGCCCCGGCGAGGTGTACAACATCGGCGGCGGCACGGAGCTGAGCAACAAGGAACTCACCGGGCTGCTCCTCGAAGCCTGCGGGGCGGACTGGGACCGGGTGGAGTACGTCACCGACCGCAAGGGCCACGACCTGCGCTACTCCGTCGACTGGAGCAAGGCCCGCGACGAACTGGGCTACCGGCCGCGCCGCGACTTCGCCACCGGCCTCGCCCGCACGGTCGGCTGGTACCGGGACAACCGCGCCTGGTGGGAACCGCTGAAGCGGCGCGCCCAGCAGGGGGCCTGATGCGGTGGCTGATCACCGGCGCGGGCGGGATGCTCGGCCGTGACACCGTCGGGGAACTGCTGCGGCGCGGCGCGGACGTGACGGGACTGGACCGCGCCGCCCTGGACATCACCGACCCCGGCGCCGTCCGCCGGGCCTTCGGAGAACACCGGCCCGAGGTCGTCGTCAACTGCGCCGCCTACACGGCCGTCGACGACGCCGAGACCGACGAGGCACGGGCCCTCGCCATCAACGGCGATGGGCCGCGGCTGCTCGCCCGCGCCTGCGCCGAGCACGGCGCCCGTCTGGTCCACGTCTCCACCGACTACGTCTTCTCCGGCGAGACCCGCGGCACCCCCTACCCGGAGGACCATCCCCCCGCGCCGCGCACCGCGTACGGCCGCACCAAGCTGGCCGGGGAGCGGGCGGTCCTCGAGGAACTCCCGGGCGCGTCCGCCGTCGTGCGCACCGCCTGGCTGTACGGCGTCCACGGCCGCAGCTTCGTCCGCACGATGCTGGAGCTGGAAGGCCGCCGGGACACCCTCGACGTGGTCGACGACCAGCGCGGGCAGCCGACCTGGAGCGCGGACGTCGCCGCCCGGATCGCGGACCTCGGCGCGGAGCTCCACCGGGACACCGGCGCGCACGGTGTCTTCCACGCCACCGGTTCCGGCGAGGCCAGCTGGTACGAACTGGCCCGGGAGGTGTTCCGGCTCGCCGGCGCCGACCCGGACCGGGTGCGGCCCACCGACAGCCGGGCCTTCATCCGGCCCGCGCCCCGGCCCGCCTACAGCGCCCTCGGGCACGACCGGTGGCGGGAGGCCGGTCTGGCACCGCTCAGGGACTGGCGGTCCGCCCTGCACGAAGCACTGCCGCACATCTTGAAAGGAATATCCAGCGATGTCGATTCGTGAGACCGTGAAGTCCGCATTGGGCGAGAAGAACATGCGGGTGCTGCGTCGGCTGAAGCGTCGTGTCAGCAAGTGGACGCAGCCCGCCAAGCCCTCCAAGCCGAGCGGACTCGACGCGATCTCCAACGATCTCAACAAGCTCGCCGTGCATTTCAAGACGGACAAGTGGGGGACGCACCGTTACACCCAGCACTACCAGCGCCATCTCCAGCACCTGAAGAAGGAGTCCTTCAATCTGCTGGAAATCGGCGTCGGCGGTTACAGCCGGGCCGGGCAGGGCGGCGCGTCGCTGCGTATGTGGAAGGCGTTCTTCCCGAAGGCGCAGATCTTCGGAATGGACATCCAGGACAAGTCATTCGTCGACGAGGACCGCATCACGACGTTCATCGGCGACCAGTCCGACCCCTCGTCCCTGAACGCCGTCGCCGACAAGATCGGTGACCTCGACGTCATCATCGACGACGGCAGTCACCGCAGCCCGCACGTGCTCACGACGTTCGCCACGCTCTTCCCCCGGCTCAAGGACGGTGGCATCTACGCCGTCGAGGACACGCAGTCGTCGTACTGGCCGGAATGGATGGGCAGCGAGGACCGCGACGACCCGAACACCAGCATGGGGATGCTGAAGCGGCTGACGGACGGGCTGAACTACGAGGAGTTCGTCGACGAGAACTACCAGCCGAGCTACACGGACCTCAACGTCGTGGCGGTGCACTTCTACCACAATCTGGTGATCATCGAGAAGGGCCGGAACGCCGAGGGCACCAACAAGCGGAGTGCGCTGAAGCAGCGCTACGCCAAGTCCTGACCGCGCAGCCGCTCGTAGTGGGCGGAGCAGTCCGCGTAGGTGGGAAGCAGTCCGGACCGCTCCGCCTCGGCCAGTGACGGGGCCGCCGCGTCCTTCTCGGACAGCAGCGGCTCGATGCCGTCCGGCCAGGCGATGCCCACATCGGGGTCGAGCGGGTGCACCCCGTGCTCGCGCCCCGGCGCGTACCCGGCCGAGCACAGATACACCACCGTGGCGTCGTCGGTGAGCGCCATGAAGGCGTGCCCCAGCCCCTCCGCGAGGAACACGGCGTGCCGGGTGTCGTCGTCCAGACGTACGGCCTCCCAGCGGCCGAAGGTGGGCGAGCCGACACGGATGTCCACCACCACGTCCAGGACGGCGCCCCGGACGCAGGTGACGTACTTGGCCTGACCGGGCGGTACGTCGGCGAAGTGGATCCCGCGCAGCACGCCCCGCCGCGACACCGAGCAGTTGGCCTGGGCGAGCTCGAGGTCGTAGCCGGTGGCCTCGCGGAACTCCTCGCCCCGGTACCACTCGTGGAAGCTGCCCCGGGAGTCCGGGAAGACCTTGGGTTCCAGCACCCAGGCGTCCGCTATCTCCAGTGCCCGCACCTCGTCACGCCCTCCGTGTCTCGTCCGTGGATGTCATCCTCCGCCGGGCCGCGCCCGCGATCCGCCGCACCGTGCGCAGCAGCCGTCGCACCGGGCCGGGCACCGGCGGCCCCGACACCTCGACGTCTCCGGTCCGGCTCACGCGCAGGGCCAGCGGCAGCGCGAGGAAACGAGGCGTCTCCGCCTCCGGCGCCAGGCACAGTTCCGGCCGCCACACCGCCCCCTGCATCGCGGACAGGGGCAGCCCGGTCCGCAGGAGCGAGCCGTTCCCGTCGGCGGGGGTGAGCGTCCCGGATGCCTGGAGCGGGCCGCCCGACGCGGTGCCGGTCCAGCGCAGCAGGACGTCGGTCCGGTCGGCGACGTACAGCGGCAGCGCGAGGCTGAGCAGCCCGTCGCCGGAGACCGCCGCGTCCTCGGGGGTGAGCGCGGTCAGGCCCAGGGACTTGGTCGCCCGGTCCACGTCCAGGGAGAAGTTCTCGTACTGCTTGGTCCAGTACGGCAGCACCACCCGGCCGTCGACCACGCCCGCGGGCGGTACGGGACGGCCGTGGTGCGGGGCCGGGCCCAGCCGGCAGTCCTTGGACCAGCCGCCCAGGCCGACCCGGACGTACGCGTCCCACAGCCCGGTGTACAGCGGGGCACCGCCGGCCGCCGCGGCGGGGTCGACGGTGGCCGTGGCGCTCAGCACCAGCCGGATCCGCCCGTCCTCGGCCGGGACGCGCTCGCGGGTGAGCTCGGCCCGCTGGAGGAAGGAGGCGGAACTGGCGCGGTCGCGCAGGATCAGGTCGGCGGTGGCCTTCCCGAAGCCGTTCACGGCGGCCGCGCCGAGCCAGACGATCGCCTCGTCGAGATCCCGGGGCACGCCGTCGGCGGGCGCGCCGGTGCTGTCCGCGGCGAAGGTCAGCGGGCGGCCGGCGGAGTGGTACTCGGCGGTGAACTCGATGCGCAGCCCGCCGTCCCGCCACTCCGCCGCGGTCGGTACGGCCTTGGGGGCGATGCCGCTCTCCCACTCGGCGTGGGCGACCAGCTCGTCGTAGCGGTCCTCGCGGATCAGCGCGGCGGCGATCCGCTGTCCCGGGCGCAGTCCGGCGGCCACGCCGGGCCCGAAGCGCTCGAGGATCACCCCGCGGATCTCCTGGAAGAGGTCCCGGCGGTAGTCGTCCGGCAGGGCCAGCAGGCGGCGCCCGCTCATCCGGTCGACCATCTCGACGCGCAGCCAGCGGCGCATCAGCCGGTTGCGCACCGGGCCCGGCTCGGTGTACCGCTCGACGACGTCCAGGGCCTCGCGGAGGTTCTTGAAGTAGCCGACCGGGTCGAAGCGCTGGAAGCCCGCGTTCGAGGCGTCGTCCCGTTTGACGTGGTAGTAGCAGACGTAGTCGCTGAGCACCGAGACGTTGTCGGCCCGCAGGTACGCCTCGGTGACGAAGACGTGGTCCTCCAGGCGGCGCCGGCCCTCCGGGAAGCGCAGGCCGGTACGGTCCAGGAAGGCGCGGCGGACCATCTTGTGCGGGGTGAGGCTGTCGATCAGGGGGGCGTTCTCGACGGTGGCGTGCGGATGGTTGCGGCGGAACAGCTCCACCGGCACCGGGCGGCCCTTCCCGGCCATCTTTCCGACGATCACGTCGGCCTTGTTCGCCACCCCGTACTCGTACATGCGTTCGAGGGCTGCGTCGCCGAGGTAGTCGTCGTTGTCGACGAACATCACGAACTCGCCCTGTGAGGCCTCGATGCCGACGTTGCGGGGCTTGCCCGACCACCCCGAGTTCTCCTGGTGGATCACCTGGATGTGCGGGTGCTCGGCGGCGAGGGCGTCCAGGCGGGCCGGGGTGCCGTCCGTGGAGCCGTCGTCGACGAAGATCACCTCGAACTCGTCGGGAGGCAGCGACTGCCGCAGCATCGAGGCGATGCAGTCCTCGATGTAGGGCCCGGGGTTGTACACGGGGACGATGACGCTGACCTTGACCGGCATCCGGTTTCCAAGCCCCCTTTGATCGCCACCCGTTGCCTGGGTGGCACGTGCGCGTGGCCGAATGCTAACCCGGCCCCTTGTCTGGACGTTTGTTCGCCCTCCGCAAGGGGCCCGGCCGGCGGTCAGCCGTGCGTCTTGGTAAGAAGCTCCAGCACCTCGGCCGTCGTACCCGACTCGCCGAGCCTCGGGAAGATCCGCTCGACGCTGCCCCGGTGCGCCTCCGGGTCGCTGTCGGCCATCGCGTCCGTGGCGAGGGTGACGTGGTAGCCGTGGGCGTAGGCGTCGCGGGCGGTGGACTCGACGCCGATGCTGGTGGCGATGCCGGTCAGCACGATCTGGGTGACGCCGCGACGGCGCAGCTGGACGTCGAGGTCGGTGCCGTGGAAGGCGCTCCAGTTGTGCTTGGTGACGCGGATGTCGCCGGGGTGGCCGCTCAGCTCGTCGACCACGGTGTCCCAGCCCTCCGGGAAGGTGAGGCCGCGTGCCTGGCGCTCGGTGCGGCCGGGAACGGCGTCGGCCCAGTCGGGGGCGAACGAGACCCGGACCAGGACCACGGGCAGGCCGTGGGCCCGGAAGGCGTCGGCGAGCTCGGCCGTGCGGGCCACCACGTCCGGGCCGGTGTGCGGCTGGGTCGGCATGCCCACGATGCCGTTCTGGAGGTCGATCGCGACGAGGGCGGTACGGGGGTCCAGGGCGGTCAGTGCCATGGTCAGGCCTTTCGAGGTGAGGGGCCGCGGGACGGCCCGGAGGGTCGCCGTCGGCAGCGGTGTCGAGCCGGCGGGTGTGAATCGGGTGTGAACAGGGCAAGGCCGTGCGGCCGGCGGTGCCGGCGCGGGCCGGGAAGGAGACCGCAGGCGGACGGAGCCTGTGTGGGCCGTACGCGCCCACCGGCCGGCCGCGGCGGCCGGCGACGACGGTGGCCGGGTGGAGCGTCGGGACCAGCCGGACGTCCCGGCCGGCGGTGCACCGAGGGCGGTCCCGATGGTGACCGGCCGGCGGTCGAGCCCGGCGAGGGCCGGACATCCGGCGCGGCACGCCGGGCGAGTCCCGGCGTCAGGGCTGCGAGAGCCGTTCCAGGAGGGCCAGCGCCTTCAGCACGGTCTGCCGCTCCTCCTCGGTGTACCGGTCCTGGAAGGCCCGGGCCAGCCACTCCTCGCGGACCTGCCGGTTGCCCTCGACACGGGCCCGGCCGGCCTCGGTGAGGGTGACCAGCTGACGCCGGCCGTCGTCCGGGTCGGGGGCCCGGCGGATGAGACCGTGCTGGTCCAGCGCGGCCAGCGTGGTGGCCATCGACTGCGGTCGCACGCCCTCGGCGGCGGCCAGGGCGCTGGCCGTGGCCGCGCCGTGCTTGCCGACCAGGGTGAGCGCCGACTCCTGGGACGGAGTCAGGACTCTGTTGTCCTCGTCCCGCGCGACCTCGCGGATGCGACGCCGCAGCCGGCTGAAGACCACTCGCAGGTCGCGTGCGGTGCGGGTCGCGGAGTCGGAGATGTGCTCCATGCCGCCCACTCTATGGCCGTCAGGCAAGGCTGTCCAGTTGAAACTGTTCAGTTGTATCTGACTAGTTGGGCGGGCGGCTGGTCGTGACGCTCCGTTCCACCAGGCGATCCCGGGGTACTCGCCCGTCCATGACCGTGCAAGGACGTCGGGCGATATCGAGGACGTGAGCAGATGACCCCTCCGGACGTGACCGGCTTGGAGACGGCTCTGCGCGCCGAGGTGGACGGCGAGATCCGCTTCGACGCGGGCAGCCGCGGTGCCTACGCCACGGACGGCTCGAACTACCGGCAGGTCCCCATCGGTGTCGTCGTCCCCCGCACCGTCGAGGCGGGGGCGCGTGCCGTGGCGGTCTGCGCCCGGTTCGACGCCCCCGTCCTCTCCCGCGGCGGCGGCACCAGCCTGGCGGGACAGTCCACCAACACCGCCGTCGTGATCGACTGGAGCAAGTACTGCGACGCGCTGGTCTCGGTGGACCCCGAGGCGCGGACCTGCGTGGTCGAGCCCGGCATCGTGCTGGACGAGCTCAACCGCCAACTGGCCGATCACAAGCTTCAGTTCGGACCGAAGCCGTCCACGCACAGCCACTGCGCGCTCGGCGGCATGATCGGCAACAACTCCTGCGGCGCCTCCGCGCAGGCGTACGGCAAGACCGTGGACAACGTGCGCCGCCTGGAGATCCTCACCTACGACGGCGTCCGCGCCTGGGTGGGACCGACGTCCGCCGCCGAACGCGAGCGGATCACCGCCCAGGGCGGCCGGCTCGCCGACCTCTACGACGGCCTGGACCGCATCGTCACCGAGTACCTGGCCGACATCCGCCGCGGCTACCCCAAGATCCCCCGCAGGGTCTCCGGTTACAACCTCGACTCCCTGCTGCCCGAGAACGGCTTCGACGTCGCCAGGGCCCTGGTCGGCAGCGAGGGCACCCTGGTGACCGTGCTGCGCGCCGAACTCGACCTGGTGCCGGTGCCGCCGTACAAGTCGCTGCTGGTGCTCGGCTACGACGACATCTGCGCCGCCGCCGACGACGTGTCGCACCTCCTAGAGCACTGCTCGCCCAGCCAACTGGAGGCCCTCGACGGGCGGATGGCACAGCTGATGCGCGAGGAGGGCGCCTACCTGGACTCCCTCGACGTCCTTCCCGAAGGCGACAGCTGGCTGATGGTGCAGTACGCCGGCGACAGCCAGGACGACGTCGACGAACAGGCGCACGCCCTGCTGCGCGCCATCGGGCGCGGTGAGAAGGACGCGAACGTCGCCTTCTCCGACGACCCGGACCGCGAGGAGAAGATGCTCAGGGCCCGCGAGGCCGGGCTCGGTGTCACCGCGCGTCCCCCGGACGACCGCGAGACCTGGGAGGGCTGGGAGGACTCGGCCGTCCCGCCGGAGCGGCTCGGCGACTACCTGCGCGACCTGAAGAAACTGTTCGAGGAGTTCGGCTACGACCACCCCTCCCTGTACGGGCACTTCGGGCAGGGCTGTGTGCACACCCGCATCCCCTTCGGGCTGAAGACCGCCGAGGGCGTACGGGACTTCCGCCGGTTCCTGGAGCGCGCCGCCGACCTCGTGGCCTCCTACGGCGGCTCGCTGTCCGGCGAGCACGGCGACGGCCAGTCCCGGGGCGAACTGCTCACCCGCATGTTCGGCGAGCGGCTCGTGACCGCCTTCGGGGAGCTGAAGACCCTGTTCGACCCACGCGACCGGATGAACCCGGGCAAGGTCGTCCGCCCCAACCCCGTCGACGGGCAGCTGCGCCTCGGCTCCGGCTGGCGCCCCGCCACGCCCGACACCCACTTCGGCTATCCGGAGGACGAGCACTCCTTCACGCGCGCGGTCATGCGCTGCGTCGGCATCGGCAACTGCCGCAGCCACTCCGGCGGCGTGATGTGCCCCTCGTACCGGGCCACCAAGGAGGAGGAGCACTCCACGCGCGGCCGGGCCCGGCTGCTGTTCGAAATGCTCGACGGGCATGCGGACTCCGCCGTCAAGGACGGCTGGCACTCCACCGAGGTCCGCGACGCCCTCGACCTGTGCCTGGCCTGCAAGGGCTGCAAGTCGGACTGCCCGACCGGGGTCGACATGGCGACGCTCAAGGCGGAGTTCCTGGCCCACCACTACGAGGGCCGCAAACGCCCCGCCGCCCACTACTCGATGGGCTGGCTGCCAGTGTGGGCGCGGCTGTCGCGGATCGCCCCCTCGCTCGTCAACAGCGCGCTGCACGCGCCCGGCCTCGCCCAGTTGGGCAAGCGGCTGGCGGGCGTGGACGGCGCCCGGCCGGCGCCGGTCTTCGCCGAACAGTCCTTCGTCGAGTGGTGGCAGGAGCGCGGCACCGAGGAGCCCGACCCGGCCGACCCGCGGACCGTGGTGCTGTGGCCCGACACCTTCAGCACCTACTTCCACCCCTCCATCGCGATGTCGGCCGTACGGGTCCTCGAAGACGCGGGCTTCCGGGTCGCCGTCCCCGGCAAGCCGGTGTGCTGCGGCCTCACCTGGATCTCCACCGGGCAGCTCACCGTCGCCAAGAAGGTGCTCCGCCGCACCCTGGACGTGCTGCGCCCCTACCTCGAGGCGGGCACCCCGGTCATCGGCCTGGAACCCTCGTGCACCGCCGTGTTCCGGGCCGACGCGCCCGAGCTGATGCCCGCCGACCAGGACGCGTGCCGGCTCGCCGGGCAGGTCCGCACCTTCGCCGAGCAACTCGTCCACCACGCGCCCGACGACTGGCGGCCGCCGCGGCTCGCCCGGCAGGCGACCGTGCAGACCCACTGCCACCAGCACGCCGTCATGAAGTCCGACGCCGACCGCGAGCTGATGCGCCGTGCCCACCTCGACGCCGACGTCCTCGACGAGGGCTGCTGCGGCCTGGCCGGCAACTTCGGCTTCGAACGCGGCCACCACGAGGTGTCCATGGCCGTCGCCGAACAGGGCGTCCTGCCCGCCGTCCGCGAGGCGGCCCCCGGCAGTCTGCTCCTCGCCGACGGCTTCAGCTGCCGCACCCAGATCGAGCAGGGCGACACCGGCCGCCGCGCCCTGCACCTTGCCGAGGTGCTGGCCCTCGCGATGGACGGCAACCTGCCGAGCGACCGGCCCGAGCGCCTCGCCGACCGGCCGCCGGAGCCCTCCCGCACCGCCCGCTGGGCGACCACCGCCTCCCTCGCCGCCCTGACCGGCGCGGTGGCCGGCGGGGCCGCACTGCGGCTGCGGCGCCGCACATGACCCGGGAGCAGTACCACCGCACCACCGAACCCGCCCGCGCACGGGCCCACTTCAGGGAGGAGACATGACGGACCAGCCGGTCGTCGAACAGGTCGACAGCTCCGTCTACACCGTGCCCACCGACGCGCCCGAGGCCGACGGCACCCTGGCCTGGGACAAGACCAGCCTCGTCCTGGTCACCGTCCGCAGCGGCGAGGTGAGCGGGCTCGGCTACACCTACGCGCCCGCGGCCACCGCGGAGGTCGTGGACGACCTGCTGGCCGGTGTCGTCACCGGCTCCCCGGCGTTCGACGTGCCCCGCCTCAACGAGGAGATGTGCCGTGCGGTGCGCAACGCCGGCCAGCCCGGTATCGGCGCACAGGCCGTCGCCGCCGTCGACATCGCCCTGTGGGACCTCAAGGCCCGCCTGCTCCGCCTGCCCCTGGTCAGCCTGCTGGGCGCGGCCCGCGACGACGTGCCGGTGTACGGCAGCGGCGGCTTCACCACGTACGACGACCAGCGGCAGGACCGGCAGCTGCGCGCCTGGGCCGAGGACCAGGGCATCCCCCGCGTCAAGATCAAGATCGGGGAGTCGTGGGGCACCCGCGAGGACCGCGACCTGGAACGCGTCCGCCGGGCCCGCGCGAGCATCGGCGACGCCACCGCCCTGTACGTCGACGCCAACGGCGGCTACGGCGCGAAGCAGGCCCTCCGCGTCGCCGACGCCCTCGCCGGCCACGGCGTGACCTGGTTCGAGGAACCGGTCTCCTCCGACCACCTCACCGCTCTCGCGGGGATCCGCGCCCACGCCCCCATGGACGTCACCGCGGGGGAGTACGGCTACACCCTCCCGTACTTCGAGCACATGCTCGCCGCCGAGGCGGTGGACTGCCTCCAGATCGACGTCACCCGCTGTGGCGGCATCACCGTCTGGCTGCGCGCCGCCGCCCTCGCCCACGCCCGGGGCCTCGACGTCTCCGGGCACTGCGCGCCGCACGCGCACGCGCACGTCGCCGCCGCGGTGCCCAACCTGCGCCATCTGGAGTGGTTCCACGACCACGTCCGCATCGAGCGCATCCTCTTCGACGGCGTACTCGACCCGGTCGGCGGCAGCATCGCCCCGGGCACCGGCGGCTCGCCCGGACTGGGGCTCACCCTCGACGCCGAGCGCGCCCGGCCGTACCGGGTGCGCTGACCGAGGAGACCCCCATGAGCAGCCACTTCGCACCGCACGCACTGCACGACTACGCCCTGCTGGCCGACGGCGAACGCGGCGCGCTGATCGGGCCGGACGGAGCCGTCGTCTGGCTCTGCGCGCCCGGCTGGCACGACGACGCCGTCCTCGCCTCCCTCATCGGCGGCCGCGGCGGCTACGCCGTCACCCCGCGCGCCCCCTACGTCCCCGGCGGCTACTACGAGAACGGCAGCCTGATCCGGCGCAGCCGCTGGGTCACCACCGAGGGCGTCGTGGAGTGCCGGGAGGCGCTCGCCTTCCCCGGCGAGCCGGGCCGCGTGGTCCTGCTGCGCCGGCTGCACGCCGTCGACGGGCCCGCCCACCTCACCGTCGTACTCGACCCGCACGCCGACTACGGCCGCGCCCCGCTCGACTCCGCCCACCGCGACGACGCCGGCGTGTGGCACCTGCACACCGGCCACCACCGGCTGCGCTGGCAGGGCGCGCCCGCCGCGACCCTCCGCGAGCAGGGACTGACCGCCGAACTCGTGCTGAAGCCCGGGGAGACCCACGACCTGGTCCTGGAGTGCTCCCCCTCCCCGCTCCCGCGCACCCCGCCGCACGCCGAGCAGGCATGGTCCGCGACCGAGCGGGCCTGGCGGCGCACGGTACCCCCGCTGGACCACACCATCGCCCCCGGCGACGCCCGCCTCGCCTGTGCCGTGCTGCGCGGCCTGACCACGCACGGCGGCGGCATGGTCGCGGCGGCGACCACCAGCCTCCCGGAACGCGCCGAGGAGGGCCGCAACTACGACTACCGGTACGTGTGGATCCGCGACCAGAGCTACGCCGGCCAGGCCGCGGCCGCCGCGGGCGTCCCCGAACTGCTCGACGCCGCCGTCCGCTTCACCGCCGAGCGGCTGTGCGCCGACGGCCCCCGCCTCGCCCCCGCCTACACCGTGCGCGGCACCCCCGTCCCCGACCAGCGGGAGCTCGACCTGCCCGGCTACCCCGGGGGCTTCGACCGGGTCGGCAACCGGGTGGAGAAGCAGTTCCAGCTCGACTGCTTCGGCGAGGCCCTGCTGCTGTTCGCCGCGGCGGCCCGGCACGACCGGCTCGACGCCACCGCGGCCGAGGCCGCCGAAGCCGCCGTACGCGCCATCGCCGACCGGTGGCGCGAACCCGACGCCGGGATCTGGGAGCTGTCCCCCCGGGAATGGACCCACAGCCGCCTGATCTGCGTCGCCGGACTGCGCGCCCTCGCCGCCGCCGACCCCCGCCACCCCCGCGCCGAGACCTGCGTCCGGCTCGCCGACACCGTCCTCGCCGCCACCACGGCCACCTCCCTGCACGCCGACGGACACTGGCAGCGCAGCCCCGACGACCCCGCCGTGGACGCCGCGCTGCTGCTGCCCGCCGTACGCGGAGCCCTGCCCCCGGACGACCCCCGCACCCTCGCCACCCTCGACGCCTGCCGCCACGCGCTCGCCGAGGACCACTTCCTGTACCGCTTCCGCCACGACGGCCGGCCCCTCGCGGACTCCGAGGGCGCCTTCCTGCTCTGCGGATTCGTCATGGCGCTGGCCGAACACCAGCAGGGACGGACCGTCTCGGCACACCGCTGGTTCGAGCGCAACCGCGGCGCCTGCGGCGCCTCCGGCCTGTACGCCGAGGAGTACGACATCGCCCAGCGCCAGCTGCGCGGCAACCTCCCGCAGGCCTTCGTGCACGCACTGCTCCTCCAGAGCGCGGCCCGGCTGGGCCAGGACCACCCGCACCCCGAAAGGAGCTGACCATGCCCGCCACCGTCGTCATCACCGGTGCCAGCGCCGGCATCGGCCGCGCCACCGCCCGCCTCTACGCCCGGCGCGGCGCCGACGTCGTGCTCGTCGCCCGCGGCCGCGGCGGACTGGAGGCCGCCGCCGACGAGGTCGCCGCGCTCGGCGGCCGGCCCCTGGTGCAGGTCGCCGACACCGCCGACGCCGACCAGGTCGAGGCCGTCGCCGAGGCCGCCGAGAAGGAGTTCGGCCCCATCGACGTCTGGATCAACTGCGCCTTCACCAGCGTCTTCGCACCCTTCGACGAGATCGGTCCCGAGGAGTACCGGCGGGTGACCGAGGTGACCTACCTCGGCTTCGTCAACGGCACCCGGGCCGCACTCGGGCGCATGCTGCCCCGCGACCGGGGCACCATCGTGCAGGTCGGCTCCGCGCTCGGCGAGCGGGCGATCCCGCTCCAGTCCGCGTACTGCGGCGCCAAGCACGCCATCAACGGCTTCACCTCCTCGCTCCGCGTCGAACTGCTGCACCGCGGCAGCAACGTGCACATCACCGTCGCCCAGATGCCCGCCGTCAACACCCCCCAGTTCGACTGGGTGCGCTCCCGCCTGCGCAAGCACCCCAGCCCCGTCCCTCCGATCTACCAGCCCGAGGTCGCCGCCCGGGGCGTGCTGTACGCCGCCGACCACCCGCGCCGCAAGCAGTACTACGTCGGCGCCACCACCGTGGCCACGATCTGGGCCAACCGGCTCGCCCCCGCCCTGCTCGACCGCTATCTGGCGCGTACCGGCTTCGACGCCCAGCAGACCGACAAGGAGGCCCCGACCGGCCGCGACAACCTCTTCGAGCCCGCCGACCGGCTGCCCGGCGACGACCACGGCGCCCACGGCGTCTTCGACGACAGCTCCCACAGCCGCTCCTGGCAGGCCGCCCTCGCCCACCACCCCGCCGCCACGGCCCTCGGCACCGGCCTCGCCGCGGTGACCGCGGTGCGCGGCATCCGGCGCCTCGCCAAGTCCGGCTGACGACGACGTGCCCCGATAACCTGAGCATGTGCGCCTGCTCCTGATGTCCGACACGCATCTCCCCAAGCGCGCCAAGCGCCTGCCGGACCAGCTCCTGGCCGAACTCCCGCGTGCCGACGTCGTGATCCACGCCGGGGACTGGGTCGACACCGACACCCTCGACCTGCTGGAGAGCCGCAGCCGCCGGCTGGTCGGCGTGTACGGCAACAACGACGGGCCTCGGCTGCGCGCCCGCCTGCCCGAGGTGGCGTACGCCGACCTGGGCGGACTGCGCTTCGGCGTCGTCCACGAGACCGGCCCCGCCCAGGGCCGCGAGGCCCGCTGCGCCGCCCGCTTCCCGGGCCTCGACGTCCTGGTGTTCGGCCACAGCCACATCCCGTGGGACACCACCGCCCCCGGCGGCCTGCGTCTGCTCAACCCCGGCTCGCCCACCGACCGCCGCCGCCAGCCGCACTGCACGTACCTGACGGCGACCGTCACCGACGGCGCGCTCACGGACGTCACGCTGCACCGGCTGCCGCAGCGGTGAGGGCCGTCGGCGACATCTGACAGCCGGGGTTCCGCCGGTGCCACGTGGTACCCGGGAGGTCGCGATCGTCAACGTGGCTCTCCCCGCCATCGGCTTCGGCCTGGGCGCGGATGTCGGTGGCCTCCAGTGGGTGGTCGACAGCTACGCCCTGACGCTCCCCTCCCTGATGCTCACCAGCGGCACCGCGGGCGACCGCTACGGGCACAACGCGTCGTGCTGACCGGCCTCGCCGTATTCGGCGCCGGGGTCCCTGGCCTGCGGCCTCGCTAGCTACGCCCTGACGCTCCCCTCCCTGATGCTCACCAGCGGCACCGCGGGCGACCGCTACGGGCACAACGCGTCGTGCTGACCGGCCTCGCCGTATTCGGCGCCGGGGTCCCTGGCCTGCGGCCTCGCTCCGGGCGTCCAGTTCCTCGTCGTCGCCCGCGTGATCCAGGGCGCGGGCGCCGCGCTGCTGCTGCCGGGCACGCTCGCCATCATCGGCCGGGCCTTCCCCGACGACGCCCGGCGGGCGCGGGCGATCGTCGTCTGGGCCGGCATCGGCAGCCTGGCGCTGCCCGCGGGACCGCTGCTCGGCGGCGCGCTCACGGACGGGCCGGGCTGGCGCGCGGTGTTCCTGATCAACGTGCCGATCGTGCTTCTCGCGCTGATCTGGTCCACGGCGGTCGTCCGGGAGAGCGTCGAGGACCGGGCCCGTGCCCTGGACCTGCCCGGCCTGCTGCTCGGCGCCCTGGCGCTGCTGGCGGTGACGTACGCCTTCATCGAGGGCGGACGCGCCGGCGCGGGCGCGCCCGAGGTGGTCACGGCCGCGGTCGTCGGCGGGGCCGCGCTGGTGGCGCTGGGCGTCGTAGAGGTGCGCCGCGGGGACACCGCCATGCTGCCGCCGACGCTGCTCGCGCGGCCCGCCTTCGGCACGGCGAACGTCTGCGTCGTGATCATGAACCTGGGCACTCTGGGCACCCTGTTCGTGCTCACCCTGTTCCTTCAGTCGGTGCAGCACCGCTCGGCGCTCCTGGCCTGGTGATCGCCGCGGCCGGGCTCGCGCTGCTGGTGCGGGCCGCGCCGGGCTCCGGGTACGCCGTGCTGCTCCGGGCGTTCCTGCTGTGGGGCACGGGCTGCGGCCTGCTCACCCCGGCCGTGGTCGCGGCGGCCGTCGCCGCCGTCCCCACCGAACGCTCGGGCCTTGCCTCGGCGGTCAACAACGCCGCACGCCAGACGGGCGGTGCGATCGGGATCGCGGTGGCCGGACAGCCCGACGACACGACGCGCTTCGCCCACGGCATCCACACTGTGGCCCTCGGCTCCGCCGGCCTCTACGCGGCGGCGGCCCTGCTCGCGCTCGGCCTGCTGCCGGGGTCGCTCGTACCCGTCAGGCGGGCCGAGAGGTGAGGGAAACGAGATCCGGGCCGCCCCGCGATTGGGGACGACCCGGGCACTGTGGATGATGCGCTGTCACGGACCTCCTTCCGGGAAGTGCCGTAGACGGACATGCATGCCATCCGTTGCTGTTGCGCCGCCTACCCGTCCCCGCGTCGCCTCACACACCGATTACGTCAATGTCCGGAAAAAAATCCCCGGGCACCGTTTCTACGCCCGCCCCCGCGGATGAACGGCACCCTCTGTCACCGTCAGCGGCGCTCCGCTCCCGCCCCAGCGCAGCGCGACGATCTCGGCGGCCACCGACACGGCGACCTCCTCCGGTGTGCGGGCCCCGAGGTCCAGGCCCAGGGGAGAGCGCAGCCGGGACAGCGCGGCCGGAACGAGCCCGGCCTCGGCCAGGTGCCGCATCCGGTCGGCATGGGTGCGGCGGCTGCCCATCGCCCCGACGTACGCGGCGGGCCGGCGCAGCGCTTCCCGCAGCAGCGGCACGTCGAACTTGGGGTCGTGGGTGAGCACGCAGATCACCGTGTGCTCGTCGGTGTCCGTGCCGCGCAGATAGCGGTGCGGCCAGTCCACGACGACCTCGACGCCCTCCGGGAACCGGGCCGGGGTGGCGAACACCGGCCGGGCGTCGCACACGGTGACCCGGTAGCCGAGGAAGGCGCCGATGCGGGCCACCGCGGCGGCGTAGTCGATGGCGCCGAACACCAGCATCCGCGGCGGCGGCGCGAAGGAGTGCAGGAACACGGTGACGGAGTCCTCGCGGCGCTCCCCGCGCGGCCCGTAGTGCCTCAGGGCCGTCGCGCCCAGCGCCAGCTCCCCCCGCGCGTCGGCGGCCACGGCCACGTCCAGTCCCCGCGAGCCCAGCGACCCGGCGGCCGTCCCGGGCCACACCGCGAGGGTCGCCCCGCGCGGCGCCGGCCCGTCGACCACACTCGCCACGGTCACCGGCTCCCCGTCCGCGACCGACGCGGCGACCGCCCCGAAGGACGGGTCCAGCTCGGGCGTGACGGGCCGGACCACCAGGGTGATCTCGCCACCGCAGGTGAGCCCGACCGCGAACGCGTCCTCGTCGCTGTAGCCGAAGGTCTCCAGCCGGGCCTCGCCGCCGGTGGCGGCCTCCCGGGCGAGTTCGAAGACCGCGCCCTCCACGCAGCCCCCGGACACGCTGCCCACGACCTCGTCGTCCGGGCCGACGGCCATCGCCGATCCCGGCCCGCGCGGCGCGCTGCGGCTGACGGCGACGACCGTGGCGAGCCCGAAGGGCAGGTGAGCGGTGTACCACCCGCTGAGCACCGGGAGAATGTCCCGCATCGTCGGCTCCTCCGCTCCTCCGCCCGCCCCCGCACAGGGTTGGTTGAACGTTAATCCGTTGGCGGGGTGGCCGCCGTTCTGCTGCACTGCACCGGTCGAGTTCCCCGAACCCCAGGAGCAGTGATGCGCGCACCGTTCATGTCCACCCAGGAAGGAATGGCCCACACTCTCAAGGACATGACACTTGGTGCACTTGCTCAATCTGGGGATCCTCGCGCACGTCGACGCGGGTAAGACCAGCCTGACCGAACGGCTGCTGCACACGGCCGGCGTGACCGACGAGATCGGCAGCGTCGACGCGGGCACCACCCGGACCGACACCCTGGCGCTGGAGCGGCAGCGCGGTATCACCATCAAGTCGGCCGTCGTCTCCTTCCCGCTCGACGGCGTGACCGTCAACCTCATCGACACCCCCGGTCACCCGGACTTCATCGCCGAGGTGGAGCGGGTGCTCGGCGTGCTGGACGGCGCGGTGCTGGTCGTCTCGGCCGTCGAGGGCGTGCAGGCGCAGACCCGCGTCCTGATGCGCACGCTGCACCGGCTGCGCATCCCCACCCTGGTCTTCGTCAACAAGATCGACCGGCGTGGCGCACAGGACGAGGACGTGCTGCGGGCGATGGCCCGCCGGCTCACCCCGGCCCTGGTGCCGATGGGCACGGCCACCGGGCTCGGCACCCGCACCGCCCGGTTCGTCCCGGGCCCCGGCCCGGCCGCCGCGCTCGACGTCCTCGCCGAGCACGACGACCGGCTGCTCGCCGCGTACGTGGAGGGCGCCACCGTCCCGCCCGGCCGCCTGCGCACCGTCCTCGCCGACCGCACTCGGCAGGCGCTCGCGCATCCCGTCTACTTCGGCTCGGCCGTCACCGGCGCGGGTGTGCCCGAGCTGGTCACCGGCATCCGGGAGTTCCTCCCCGGCGCCGGCGGCGACCCCGAAGGGCCGCTGTCGGGCACGGTGTTCAAGGTGGAGCGGGGGCCGGCGGGGGAGAAGGTGGCGTACGCCCGGATCTTCTCCGGCACCCTGCGCACCCGTGACCGGATCCCGTTCGGCGACGGACCCGAGGGCGGCAAGGTCACCGCGATCGGCGTCTTCGAGCACGGCACCGAGGTCCGCCGGGACAGCGTCGGGGCGGGCCGGATCGCCCGGCTGTGGGGCCTCGGCGGGATCCGGATCGGCGACACGCTCGGGACGGTGCGCGGGACGGCGTACGAACACCACTTCGCGCCGCCGACCCTGGAGACGGTCGTCGTCCCCGGGCCGGGCACGGACCGGCGGTCGCTGCACCTCGCGCTCACCCGGCTCGCCGAGCAGGACCCGCTGATCGACGTCCGGCACGACGAGGTGCGGGGCGAGACCTCCGTCTCCCTCTACGGAGAGGTGCAGAAGGAGGTCGTCCAGGCCACCCTCGCCGACGAGTTCGGCCTCGACGTCACCTTCCGGGAGACGACGACGATCTGCGTCGAGCGTCCCGTGGGCACGGGCGCGGCCGTCGAGTTCAACAAGAAGGACGGCAACCCGTTCCTGGCGACCGTCGGCCTGCGTGTGGAGGCGGCCCCGGCCGGCTCGGGCGTCGGCTTCCGGCTGGAGGTGGAGCTGGGCTCCATGCCGTACGCCTTCTTCAAGGCCGTCGAGGACACCGTCCGCGAGACGCTCGGCCAGGGGCTGCACGGCTGGCAGGTGACCGACTGCACGGTCACCATGACCCACTCCGGTTACTCGCCCCGGCAGAGCCACGCCCACCAGGGCTTCGACAAGAGCATGTCGAGCACGGGGGCCGACTTCCGCGGTCTCACCCCGCTCGTGCTGATCGAGGCGCTGCGGCGCGCGGGCAGCCGGGTGTACGAGCCCATGCACCGCTTCCGTATCGAGGCCCCGGCGGACACGCCCGGCGCCCTGCTCCCGGTGCTCGCCCGGCTGGGCGCGGTACCGGGGACCACCTCGACGCGGGGCGCCGTCTGTGTCCTCGAGGGCGCGGTCCCGGCCGCCCGGGTGCACGAACTCGGGCAGCGGCTGCCGGGGCTGACCCGTGGCGAGGGTGAGCTGGAGAGCGCCTACGACCACTACGCACCGGTCACCCGCGGGACGGTTCCCGAGCGGCCCCGCACCGACCACAACCCGCTGAACCGCAAGGAGTACCTGTTGAACGTGACGCACCGGGTGAGCGGTTGAGAGCTGAGGACCGAGGGGCGACCGAGCCCGAACTTACTCCAGAGTCAGAGGTGTTGACTGTGTCTTGACATCGCCGGACTGTAGTGGACATGTCGAAAATCCGGGCGCGTCTGATCGTTGTCCTGGTTGTCCTCTGCGGATCCCTGACGGTGGCGGGTGCCCAGCCCGCCACCGCCGCCACCCCTTCCGACTCCCTCTGGTTCGACGGCACCCCCCTCACCGTGCAGAACGGCCGCTTCACCGACGGCCAGGGCCGTGAGGTCGTCCTGCGCGGCTACAACGTCTCCGGCGAGACCAAGCTGGAGGAGAACGGCGGCCTGCCCTTCGCCTCGGTCGCCGACGCGCAGAAGTCCGCCACCGCCCTGCGTGCCCTCGGCGGCGGCAACGCGGTCCGCTTCCTGCTCTCCTGGGCACACGCCGAACCCGTGCGCGGCCAGGTGGACACCGCCTATCTGGCCGCCGTCACCGACCAGATGCGCGCCTTCCTCGACGCCGGCATCCGCGTCTACCCCGACTTCCACCAGGACCTCTACTCCCGCTACCTCTTCAACAGCGGAAGCTGGTACACGGGCGACGGCGCCCCCGAGTGGGCGGTGGACGCCGGGAGTTACTCCGCGGAGTCGTGCGGCATCTGCCTCTTCTGGGGGCAGAACATCACCCAGAACTCGGCGGTGACCAAGGCGCAGTACGACTTCTGGCACAACAACTACGGCCTCCAGGACGCCTTCCTCACCACGGCCCAGTCGACGATGGCGTACCTCGTCCAGCACCTGAGCGACGCCGAGTTCGCGGGCCTGGCCGGCTTCGACCCGTACAACGAGCCGTACGCGGGCACGTACGAGTCCGGTCAGACCAGCCGCACCTGGGAGCGGGACCTGCTGTGGCCCTTCTACCAGAAGTTCCGGGCCCGCATGGACGCGGCCGGCTGGCAGACCAAGCCCGCCCTGGTCGAGCCCAACCTCTTCTGGAACTCCAACATCGACTCCCAGAAGCAGGAGGGCGGGCTGCTGGACGCGGGCACCGTCGGCTCACGCTACGTCTTCAACACCCACTTCTACGACCAGAAGGCCATCTCCGGCATCCTGATGTGGGGCAAGGCGGGCGACGGCCAGTACGCCACCGACTTCGGCACGGTCCGTGACCGAGCGTCGGCAGCCGGGACCGCGGCCGTGGTGAGCGAGTTCGGGCACCCCTTGTCGGGCACGGTGTCGGACAAGGCGCCGACCGTGCTCAAGGCGATGTACCAGGCCCTGGACTCCCGTCTGCCCGGGGCGAGTTGGTGGTCGAAACCGGCCTCCTCCGGCCCGGTGCTGTCCGGCACCCAGTGGCAGTGGGACATCTACAACGGCCGTCACCACGAGCTGATGAACGACAACGCCGACATGGTGCTCACCTCCGGCGACGCCTGGAACGACGAGGACCTCTCCGCCGTACGCCTCGACGACTCCGGCACGGTGACACCGCGTCAGGACGCCCGTCTCCTCGACCGGCTCTACCCGGCCGCGACGGCGGGCACCACGCTCGCCTTCACCTACGAGGACCGCTCCCGGGACGGCTCGACGACCCTGACCTGGAACCCGGTGCCCAGCTCGTTGCCCAGTGTCTCGCGGCTGGTCGGCTCCGGCCAGTACGGGCTGCTGGTGTGGCGCTCGGGCAGCGGTACGGCACCCACCGAACTGCACCTTCCGGCGTCCTTCCCCACCTCGGCGACCACGGTCGTCTCCGACCTCGGCACCGCGTACGCGCCCCCGTCGTACACCGCCTCGACCCCGGTCGGCGTGACCCCCGAGCCGGGCGGCACCGGCAGCCGCCGCCTGCTGCTCACCGACGGCGACTCCGGGGTGCCGCACTACGCGCTGGTGACCAACGGCACGACGAGCACACCCTCCGCGGACCTGCTGAGCGCGGCGAAGTCCGAGCTCGCGGCCTGGGCGGCGGCGCACTTCTGACCCGTGTCGGCCTCCGGGGGCGTGCCGCCGCACCCCGGAGGCCGCGCGGGGACGTCAACTGCCCGACGGCCCCGTCCAGTCGGCCTGCACATGCCCCAGCCGGACGCGCTGCGGATGGTCGCCCACCGCCACGGACGTCACCTTCTGGCCGGTGGCGAAGTCGATGGCCGTGACCTGGTCGGCGCCGCTCTCGGAGATGATGCAGTCCTTGCCGTCGCCGCTGACCGTGGCCCAGTAGGGCTTGGAGGCGGTGACCAGCGGCCCCTCCTGGAGGGTCGAACGGTCGACGACGGTCGCGTAGTCGTCCATGGTGCCCGCCACGCACAGTTTGGTGCCCGACGGGTTCATCGAAATGCCATGGTGGCGCGAGTCGTTGACCCAGGTGGTGCGGTCCTCGCTGGTCGCCGGGTTCTTCGGCAGCGTCTTCATCCGGGTGATCTTGTCGGAGGCGACGTCGTACTCCAGGAAGCCGTTGAAGAAGGACACCTGGAAGTACATCTTCGACTCGTCGGGGGAGAAGACCGCCGGGCGGACGGCGTCGGAGAAGTCCTTCAGACCGAAGGCGTCCAGCCGGTCCCGCATGTCGATGATCTTGACCTGCTTGTACGTCGTCGCGTCCACCACGGTGATGTGGCGATCGCCCTTGGTCCAGTCCCAGCCCGGGTCGTCGAGGGAGGTGTTGACGTCCCCGATGGCCATGTTCCAGATGTACTTGCCGTCCCTGCTGAAGATGTTCTCGTGCGGCTTGTCGCCGGTGGCGAACGAGCCGAGCTGCTTGCCGGTGTCGATGTCGAGCACGTGCACGGTGTTCGCGGTCGACGCGGAGACCGCGACCCGGGTGCCGTCGGGGGAGACGGCCATGTGGTCGGCGCGGTAACCGGACACCGGGAAACGCCAGTTGATCTTCCCGGTGGCCAGGTCGATGGAGACCACGTCGGCGAAGCTCGGGCGGGAGACGACCACCGACTTGCCGTCGGGCGTGGAGTACATGTCGTCCGCGAACTGGTCGTGGCCCTCGCCTACGCTGTTGCGGATCGCCTGGAAGTAGATCCACTTGATCGGATCGGCGTTGATCTCCGCCATCCGCGCGTCCTTGTCCGGTATGACGTTGATCCGTCCGACCTTCGCGAAGTCCCCGGAGGACTTGATGACATCCGCGGTGCCGTCCCAGTTGTTGCCCACGAACAGCACTTCGCGCAGGGCGGAGGCGTCCGAGGCGACGGAGGCCGCGGATGCCGCGGACGCCGCCGTGGCGGGGGCGGCGACGGTCAGGACGAGGGCGGCGGCTACCGCGCAAAGGTGCCTGGATCTGAAGGCGGGCATGACTGCTCTCTCCTCTGAGAAATCTGAACACAGGCGCTTTCACAGTGAACTTACTGGAAGGTAAGGAGGGGGCGGCCTACTCGACAAGATGCGTGCACGACAAGATTGGCCATCGGCGGGATGAAGGAGGGGGGAAGCGTGGCGGGCAGGCTCAGCGCCCCGAAGGGCCGCTACGGCGGCAGGTCGGCCGAGGAACGGCAGGCCGAGCGGCGCCGCCGTTTCCTGGACGCGGCGCTGCAACTGTTCGGCGACAGCCCCGGTTTCCGCGGGACGACCGTCGCCGCGCTGAGCCAGGCCGCCGGTCTGTCGACCCGTCAGTTCTACGAGGAGTTCCGCACCCTGGAGGACGTGCTCGCCGCACTGCACCTGGAGGTCAACGACTGGGCCGAGCAGGCGGTGCTGGCGGCGCTCGCCGAGGCGGAGACGCTGCCGCTGGCCGAGCGCGTCACCGTGCTGTTCCGGGCCTACGCCCGCGACGTCACCTCCGATCCGCGCCGCATCCGCATCACCTTCGTCGAGATCATCGGCGTCAGCCCGCGCCTGGAGGAACAGCGGCTCGCCCGCCGCGCCCCCTGGGTCGACCTGATCTGCGCCGAGGCCACCGCGGCCGCCGCACACGGGGATGCCGCCCTGCGCGACTACCGCCTCGCCGCGACCGCGTTCATCGGCAGCGTCAACGGCCTCCTCCACGACTGGAGCGCGGGCTGGGTGGACGCCACCCTGGACGAGGTGGTCGACGAACTGGCCCGGCAACTCCTGGGAATCCTGCGGCCGGAGGGCTGGGACCGGGAGCGCTGAGTCCGGTCGCCAGGGCAGCAGCGGCCGGGCGCCGCCCGCCCTCTCATCGGTCATCCGGTCATCCGGTCAGCCGGTCCACCGCCTCCGTCACCGGTGCCACCCCCGTCCTCCGCCAGAGGTGCCGAGGGCCGGCGCTCGCCCTGCGTAGTCGTGGTCGTGGGTGGCCCAGGCGGGCGTGAGGGTGGGCGGGGCGTGCGTGGTCGCTGGGGCCGGGGTGATGAGTTCGGTCGTCGGTTCGGCGGTCCGTTTCCTCAGCCGGTCAGCCGGTCCACCGCCTCCGCCACCGGTGCCACCCCGTCCTCCGCCCGGATGCGGGTGCCGAGGGCCCGGGCCCGTTCGGTGTAGCTGCGGTCGCGGGTCACCTGGACGAGGGCGGTGGTCAGGGCGTCGGTGGTCAGGCCTCGCAGGGGTACGGCGGTGGGGGCCACGCCGAGGGAGGCCAGGCGGGCGGACCAGAAGGCCTCGTCGAACTGGACGGGGACGGGCACGGCAGGCACCCCGGCCCGCAGCCCCGCGGCGGTCGTCCCCGCGCCCGCGTGGTGGACCACGGCGGCCATGCGGGGGAACAGCGCGGAGTGCGGGACCTCGCCGATGGTCAGCATGTCGTCCCCGTCGGCCGCGAGCCCGCTCCAGCCCCGCTGGACGACCCCGCGCAGCCCGGCCCGCCGCAGCGCCGTCACGACCTGCTCGCTCACCCGCTCGGCGTCGGGCACCGTGGCGCTGCCCAGGCCGACGAAGACCGGCGGCGGGCCCGCGTCGAGGAAGTCCCGCAGCTCGGCGGGGAGCCGGGTGTCAGCGTCGTACGGCCACCAGTAGCCGCAGACCCCGAGTCCCGTCCGCCAGTCCCGGGGCCGCGCCACCACCAGCGGGCTGAAGCCGTGGTGCACCGGCCACCGCTGCCGCTCCCGTGCCCGCCGCCCGTCGGCGGCCCGCGCCGGCGGCAGCCCCAGCCGTTCCCGCACGGCCGGGACGGCGGCGGCGAAGATCCGCCCCTCGGCCAGGAGCACCCCGTGCCCGGCGATCCGGTTCCCGGTCCCGCCCCAGGAGCCGCCCCCGAGCACCGGCGGCGCGAACTCCCGTGTCGGAGTGAGCGGTTGCAGATACACGCCCATGCTCGGCAGGCGCAGCCCCTCGGCGATGGCGTGCCCGAGCGGTCCCAGTGAGCCGGACAGCAGCAGCACGTCGCTGGCCCGGGCCGCGGCCACCAGGTCGTCGGTCAGCCGGCCGACCAGCCGCCGTGCCATCTCCACCACGCGCAGCAGCTTTCCCGCGCCACTGGCACTGCGGTGCAGGCCACGCCCTCGCGGGGACTCCAGCTCCGCCCGCGGATCCACGGGCAGCGGACGGAACCCCACTCCGGAGCCCGCCACCAGTGGCCCGAAGCAGGCGTGAGTGACCAGGGTGACCTCGTGCCCGGCACGGCTCAGGCCGTGCCCCAGGCCGGTGTACGGAGCCACGTCGCCCCGGGATCCCGCCGTCATGATCGCTACGCGCACGACGGCCAGTATGGCGGCGCGGCACCCGCAGCGGCACGAACGACCCGGCGCGAGCGTCGACTTCACGCCTTCGGCTCTCGCCCGGTCACTCCTGTCGCATCCGTTGACTTGCCCCTCCGGCGGCTCTACGGTCGGCGCGCGACGCGTTCGGATTGCCGATCCGTGTTCGAAATATCGTGCACGCTGAAGAGTGTGAACCCCCGGAGGAGCCGCATGTACCCCCCACCCCGAACCCCGCGCCAAAGCCTCGTCCGACGGTGCAGAGCCGCGGCCGTACGCGCCCTCGCCCTGGCCCTGACCGCGACCGCCGCGCTGCTCTTCGCCCAGCCGGGCGCGGCGCAGGCCGCGACGACCCGTCAGATATCCGTCCCCACCGCTCCCATGGGCTGGGCCTCCTGGAACAGCTTCGCCTCCAAGATCGACTACAGCGTCATCAAGAAGCAGGTCGACGCGTTCGTCGCCGCGGGACTGCCGGCGGCCGGGTACAAGTACATCAACATCGACGAGGGCTGGTGGCAGGGCACCCGGGACAGCGACGGCAACATCACCGTCGATACGTCCGAGTGGCCCGGCGGGATGAGCGCCATCGCCGACTACATCCACAGCAAGGGCCTCAAGGCCGGCATCTACACCGATGCGGGCAAGAACGGTTGCGGTTACTACTACCCGACCGGCCGCCCCGCCGCCGCGAACACGGGCAGCGAGGGCCACTACGACCAGGACATGCTCCAGTTCTCGAAGTGGGGCTTCGACTTCGTCAAGGTCGACTGGTGCGGCGGTGACGCCGAGGGCCTCGACGCGAAGACGACGTACCAGTCCATCAGCGACTCGGTCGCCAAGGCGGCGTCGACGACCGGCCGTCCGCTCACCCTCTCGATCTGCAACTGGGGCAATCAGAACCCCTGGAACTGGGCGCCGGGCCAGGCCCCGATGTGGCGGACCAGCACCGACATCATCTACTACGGCAACAAGCCGTCGATGACGAACCTGCTGTCCAACTTCGACCAGACCCTGCACCCCACGGCCCAGCACACCGGCTACTACAACGACCCGGACATGCTGATGGTCGGCATGGACGGCTTCACCGCCGCCCAGAACCGCACCCACATGAACCTGTGGGCGGTCTCGGGCGCCCCGCTCCTGGCGGGCAACGACCTGACCACCATGACCTCGGAGACCGCCGCCATCCTGAAGAACCCCGAGGTCATCGCCGTCGACCAGGACGCCCGCGGGCTACAGGGCGTCAAGGTCGCCGAGGACACCACCGGGCTCCAGGTGTACGGGAAGGTGCTGTCCGGAAGCGGCAACCGCGCGGTCGTGCTCCTCAACCGCACCTCCGCGGCCAAGAACATCACGGTGCGCTGGTCCGACCTCGGCCTGACCAACGCCTCCGCGACCGTCCGTGACCTGTGGGCCCGGTCCGACGTGGGCGGTTACGGCACGAGCTACACGACCAGCGTCCCGGCGGGCGGCTCGGTGATGCTCACGGTCACCGGTGGCACCGAGGCATCGAGCAGCACGTACTCGGGAACGTCGAGCTTCACCGGGGTGGTCGCGGGCAGCACCGGCGTGAAGACCGTCGACGTCTCCTACACCAACACCGCCTCCACCGCCCGCACGGCCACGCTCCAGGTCAACGGCCAGGGCAGCACGACGGTCTCCTTCCCGCCCACGGGTTCGAGCGCGGGCACGATCTCCGTCGCGGTCGCCCTGTCCAAGGGCTCGTCCAACAAGCTCACCTTCTCGAACGCCCCGACGCTCGACTCCATCACCGTCAGACCGCTGCCCGGCACGAACGGCACCCTGGTCGTCGGCAAGCAGTCGGGACGCTGCCTCGACATCTACGACAACACCCTCACCAACGGCACCCAGGCCGAGCTGTGGGACTGCAACGGCGGCCAGAACCAGTCCTGGACGTACACCTCCCGCAAGGAACTCGTGGTGTACGGCAACAAGTGCCTGGACGCCTACAACCTCGGCACCACCAACGGCACGAAGGTCGTCATCTGGGACTGCAACGGCCAGGCGAACCAGCAGTGGAACGTCAACAGCGACGGCACGATCACGAACGTCAACGCCGGTCTCTGCCTGGACGTGTACGACAACGCCACGGCCAACGGCAGCGGGCTGGACCTGTGGTCCTGCAACGGCCAGACCAACCAGCAGTGGTCGCTGACGTAGTGACCGGCTAGACGAGGGCCAGCAGCACGAACCCCGCGGCCGCGGCACACGCCAGCAGCCAGCCGGCCAGCAGACGGCGCCGCAGGCCGCGGTACGTCTCCTCGTACTCGCTGCGCAACTCCCCGGCACGCTCGGCGGTGCGTTGCCAGGAGGCACGGGCGAGTGCGAGGTACTCCGCCTCGAACCGGCGCTCCAGCTCCGCCCGCTGACCGTCCGTCAGCCAGAGGAGCGGGGCGCTGAGGTCCGCGGCGGCCCTGCGGCCCTCCTCGCGGGCGGCGGCGAGGAGCAGATGGCCCTCGATGTCGTTGATCAGCGCCCGGGTGTCCATGGTGCTCACGCGGAGGTCACCTCCCTGTCCCGCGCGGGGGCCGGGGCGTGGTGCAGGTCGAAGGCCGGGGACTCGCTGCGGATGCGGGGAAGGGCGACGAAGTTGTGGCGGGGTGGTGGGCAGGAGGTCGCCCACTCCAGGGAGCGGCCGTAGCCCCAGGGGTCGTCGGTCTCGATCTTCTCGCCGTACCTGGCGGTCTTCCAGACGTTGTAGAAGAAGGGCAGCAGGGACGAGCCCAGCAGGAAGGAGAAGACCGTCGAGACGGTGTTGAGCGTCGTCAGGCCCTCGACCGCGAGGTAGTCGGGGATCCGGCGCTGCATGCCGTTCACGCCCAGCCAGTGCTGGACCAGGAAGGTGCCGTGGAAGCCGGCGAACAGCGTCCAGAAGGTGATCTTGCCGAGGCGTTCGTCCAGCATCCTGCCGGTGAACTTCGGCCACCAGAAGTGGAATCCGGCGAACATCGCGAACACGACCGTGCCGAAGACGACGTAGTGGAAGTGGGCCACCACGAAGTACGAGTCGGAGGTCGCGAAGTCGAGCGGCGGCGAGGCGAGCATGACGCCGGTGAGCCCGCCGAAGACGAAGGTGACGAGGAAGCCCATCACCCAGAGCATGGGGGTCTCGAAGGACAGGCTGCCCTGCCACATGGTGCCGATCCAGTTGAAGAACTTCACCCCGGTCGGGACCGCGATCAGGAAGGTCATGAAGGAGAAGAACGGCAGGAGCACGCCACCGGTGACGTACATGTGGTGCGCCCACACCGTCACGGACAGACCGGCGATCGAGACGGTCGCGGCGATCAGACCCGTGTAGCCGAACATCGGCTTCCGTGAGAACACCGGGATGATCTCGCTGACGATGCCGAAGAACGGCAGGGCGATGATGTACACCTCCGGATGGCCGAAGAACCAGAAGAGGTGTTGCCACAGTAGTGATCCGCCGTTGGCGGCGTCGAAGACGTGGGCACCGAACTTGCGGTCCGCCTCCAGGGCGAACAGTGCGGCGGCCAGGACCGGGAAGGCCAGCAGGACCAGGACACCGGTCAGCAGCACGTTCCAGGTGAAGATCGGCATGCGGAACATGGTCATGCCCGGGGCGCGCATGCAGATGATCGTGGTGATGAAGTTGACGGCGCCGAGGATGGTGCCGAAGCCGGAGAAGGCGAGGCCCATGATCCACATGTCGGCGCCGACGCCGGGGGTGCGGATCGCGTCCGACAGCGGGGTGTAGGCGAACCAGCCGAAGTCGGCCGCACCCTGCGGAGTGAGGAAACCGCCGACGGCGATGGACGAGCCGAAGAGGTACAGCCAGTAGGCGAACATGTTCAGCCGTGGGAACGCCACGTCGGGCGCGCCGATCTGGAGCGGCATGATCCAGTTGGCGAAGCCGGCGAACAGCGGCGTCGCGAACATCAGCAGCATGATCGTGCCGTGCATCGTGAACGCCTGGTTGAACTGCTCGTTCGACATGATCTGAAGGCCCGGCCGGGCCAGCTCGGCGCGCATCAGCAGCGCCAGTACGCCACCGACGCAGAAGAACGCGAACGACGTCGCGAGGTACAGCGTGCCGATCGTCTTGTGGTCCGTGGTCGTCAGCCACCGGACGGCCCTGATGTCTCTGATCCTCTTCACGCCCCGCCTGTGTCCGCGACCCCCTCCCGGCGTCACACCCCGGGGACGCGAGGAGAATCACGGAAACAGGTGTGACGATCGAGCGGGTGCCGGACACGAACCGAACATGAGCAACGACGAGACCTTCGCCGCTGCCTATCGCGAGCACTACTGGGCGGTCAGCCGCTATGTCGCGCGGCGACTGGACGGGCGGACCAGCGAGGTGGAGGAAGTGGTGGCGGAGGTGTTCACGGTCGCCTGGCGGCGCCGGGCGGACCTGCCGCCGTCACCGCTGCCCTGGCTGTACGGCGTGGCACGCAACTGCCTGGCGAACGCGGTACGCGGATACGGGCGCCGGCGCCGGCTGGTGGACCGGCTGGGCAACGACGAGACCGCGCACGGCAGGCACATCGTGGACAGCCCCGACGCCGAGGCCGCCGGCGCCTGGGTGCACGACGCGCTGGCCCGGCTCTCCCCGGCCGATCAGGAGGTGCTGCGGCTGACCGCGTGGGAGGAGCTCGGCGTGGACGAGGTCGCCGTCGCCCTCGGCTGCGGCAGACGCGCCGCCGCGATGCGCCTGCACCGGGCCCGCCGCCGGCTGAGAGCCGAGATCGACCGAACGCAACTTGCCGGCGCCGCCGCGGCGACAACCACCAAGGAACACCGCCATGGCTGACGAACTCGAACTGCTGCGCGGCGCCAACCCGGTGCCCGCCGACGGCCCCCACTTCGGCGACGGCCCTCTGGACCACCACGCCGAACGCCACCTGAACCGGCTGCTGCACGACTCCCACCCCGGCCGGTGCCGCCCGTACGCACGGCTCGCGTGGGGCCTCGCGGCCACCGCCGTCGTCGTGGCGACCGCCCTGGCCGTGCTGCTCGGCGGCCCCGGCCCCACCCTCGCCGTGGCCGCGCCCCGTCCGCTGGTGGTCGAGGCCGGCTCCAGGCCCGTACCGCTGGAACAGCTGGCCGAACTGGCCGCGGCGGCCGCGTCGGACGGCTCCCCGGGCCCGCGCAAGGGCACCCATGTGCAGACGTGGGCCATGGGCATGAGCGACGGCAAGCCGCCCGTCACCCTGCCCGAGGAACGCGTGGTCCGCTGGCGGGCGGACGACAGCCACACGGAGCTCGTCGTCGCGACCGACCCGCTGCACCCCGGCCGCCCGGTGCTCAGCGACGAGGGCGACGAGCCGCACCTGGTCGAGGACGGCCACGTCATCAGCAGGCAGACGTATCCGCCCAGCTGGAGCGACGCCCCGCCCGAGGCACGGCCCCCGCATCAGGTCGCCCGCCTGCGCGCCTACCTCACGGAGACCGCGCGCGCCGGGTCCCTGACGACCCCCGAACTCCTCGACGCCACCGCAGAGTTGCTGGACCACTGGACACTCGGCGCCCGCGAGTCCGCGGCGCTCGTCCGGCTCCTGGCCGACGCCGAGGACCTGCGTCCGGCCGGCCGGGTGACGGACCGGCTCGGGCGGCCCGGCCAGGCGTACGTCTACGACGGCAAGGGCAGCCGGCGCATGCTGATCCTGGACCCGGCCACCGGCACCGTCCTCGGCCTGGAGCTCATGGTGACCGCGGCCGAGCCCGAGTACGGCCTGAAGACCGGCGACGTCATGGAGTACAGCGCCTGGATGCGCTGACCCCAGGGCGGTGTCCTCGACCCGCCCGGCTCAGTCCCCCTCGGCGAGGAACCAGGTCGCCTGTGCCGCGAGCCGGGCGGCGCCGGGGGCCTCCGCCCAGCGGGCGACCTGCGCCGCCGGCGCCCTTGCCCCGGCCTCGTCCCCGGTGGCCCGGGCCGGCCCCGCCGGCAGCATCCGCTGGGAGAGCGTGCCGGGTACGGCGCCCTGGCCGGCGGCCGGCGCGGTGGCCGGAACCGGTCCTGTTCCAGGGGGGCTTCGGCCGCCGCCCGCGCGACGCGCGCACGGGCCTCGGGTTCGTCGGAGGATGCCGTCTCCAGCACGCGAGAGGCCCGCGCCTCACCGCGAAAGGGCGCGCCGCCTTCGAAGCGCACGCCGTCTCGGAGGACGCGGTCGAGGGCGCGCTGCTCGCAGCACTGACCGGAGAAGAGCGGCGGACACTGTCCGGCCTGCTGCGGAAGCCGGTCCTGGCCGCCGAGGCCGAGCGCGGCGCGCTTGTCCCAGAGCCGCCCGGGCTGAGAAGGTCCAGGTCAGCCGGGAGCTGACCTGGACCCGCGCGGTTCTGCTGCCTATTCGTCCCATGCCTGGATCATGATCTGCTCGGCGATCTTCCCATCGCGCAGAGTGATCATCGACTCCGCGAGGACCCGGACGCCGTCCGCGTACTCGCAGGACTCGGTGAAGGCGGCGCGTTCGCCCTGCACGACGCAGCCGTCCAGCTTGTGCGTCATGTCGCGGCTGTACACGTCGTCCAGCATCTCCGCGATCTCGCCGCGGCCGTGCAGCACCTTCGGGTGACTGGGCTGGGAGTTGCGGTCGATGATGCGGACCTCCGCGTCGTCCGTGTAGAGCGACAGCAGGGTGTTCTTGCCGCCCTCTATCCCTCGACGCAGGGTGGTGGTGTCGAAGGTGGAGCCTGTCGCGCTGCCCATGATGACCTCCTTCGAGGGCCCGCGACCCGAGGCGGAGCGGGCCGCGCCGGTCCCTCCTTCGAGACTCCTCCGCCCCCGCGGCCTCGGCAAGCGCAGGGGGCGCGCTCCGCACCCGGCGTCAGTCGGCCGTCGCCAGGAACTGTGTCGCCGCCAGTTCCGCGTACAACGGATCGGATGTCGCCAGTTCCCGGTGCGTGCCCAGCGCGCGCACCCGCCCCGCGTCCATGACCACGATCCGGTCGGCCATGGTGACCGTGGACAGCCGGTGCGCGACCACCAGGACGGTCGTGGACCGCGCCACGTCGGCGACCGTGTCCCTCAGGGCCGCCTCGTTCACCGCGTCCAGCTGCGAGGTCGCCTCGTCCAGGAGCAGCAGCCGCGGGCGGCGCAGCAGCGCCCGGGCGATCGCCACCCGCTGGCGCTCGCCGCCCGAGAGCCTGGTCCCGCGGTGCCCGACCAGCGTGTCCAGACCCTGCGGCAGCCGGGCGGCCAGTCCGTCCAGCCGGGTCGTCTTCACCACCCGCGCCACCGCGTCCTCGTCCGCCTCCGGATTGCCCAGCAGCAGGTTGTCCCGCAGGGAGCCGGACAGCACCGGCGCGTCCTGCTCCACGTACCCGATGGCGGACCGCAGCCGGGGCAGCTCCCAGGCCGCGAGGTCGCGGCCGTCGAGGGTGATGACACCGGAGTCGGGGTCGTAGAACCGCTCGATCAGCGAGAACACGGTCGTCTTGCCCGCGCCGGACGGACCGACGAAGGCCGTCATGCCGCGCGCCGGTATCTCGAAGCTGACCCCGTGGTGCACGTACGGCAGGTCGTCGGCGTACCGGAAGCGTACGTCCGTGAAGGCGAGCGAGGCCGGTTCGGCCCCGGCGGACGGCAACGGGACGGGCCCGGACGCCGGTTCGGCCGACAGCCGCAGTGCCTCCTGGATATGGGCGAGCGCGCCCGCGCCCGTCTGGTACTGGGTGATCGCGCCGACGACCTGCTGGATCGGCGACATCAGGTAGAAGACGTACAGCAGGAACGCCACCAGCGTGCCCACGTCGATCGAGCCGGTCGCCACCCGCGCCCCGCCGACCGCGAGGACCGTGATGAAGGCGATCTGCATGGCCGGCCCGGCCGTGTTGCCCGCCGCGGCCGACCACTTGGCGGCCCGCACGCTCTGCCGCCAGGACTCCTCGGCCGCCGCGTGCAGCGTGGCCTCCTCGCGGTGCTCCGCGCCCGACGCCTTCACCGTGCGCAGCGCGCCGAGGACCCGCTCCAGCGAGGCGCCCTCCCCCACGCTCGGCTACGCTCGCGCGGGGGTACCCCAATCCCCGACCGCGTCCTGCGCCCGCCGGCCGGCCCGGTTGATGCGCGGCACGATCGCGCCGAGCACCGTGCCCGCGCCCAGCACCACCGCCAGTGTCACGGCCGGCAGTACGGGGTCGACCAGGCCCATCATCACCACCGTGGCGGCGAGCGTGAGCCCGCCGGTGCCGAGCGCGACCAGCGAGTCGGTGGTGACCTCGCGCAGCAGGGTGGTGTCGGAGGTGATCCGGGCCATCAGGTCGCCCGGCTCGCTGCGGTCCACGGCGGTGATCCTCAGCCGCAGCAGGTACGACGACAGGGTGCGCCGCGCGCCGAGCACCACCGACTCCGCGGTGCGCCGCAGCACGTACGAACCCAGCGCGCCCACCACCGCGTTGGCGACGACCAGGCCCGCCATGCCCAGCAACGGGCCGGTGATCGGCCTGTCGTGCGCCAGGTCGCCGATGAGTCCCCGCGCCACCAGCGGCAGCGGCAGCCCGGTCACCAGCGAGAGCACCGCGCCCGCCAACAGGGCCCAGCGGTGGGGTCTTACGTAGCCGAGAAGCAGGCGCCACGCGGGCGGCCGATCCGTGTCCGTCGCTGCGTCGCTCACGGGGCTCCCTGTCCTCAGGAGGTGGGTGGATGCTCCAGGCTGAGTCGGTCGTGAGCTGGACGGAGAATCATTTCTCCGGTCGATGCCGCTCCCTGCGGTACTGATCAGTCACGCGTAGGGTCGTCGTGCAGGAGCATCGACGGAAGGAGCCGGCACCATGGCGCAGGAAGTACGCGGCGTGATCGCACCGGGCAAGGACCAGCCCGTGCGGATCGAGACGATCGTCGTACCGGACCCGGGACCGGGGGAAGCCGTGGTACGCGTCCAGGCCTGCGGCGTCTGTCATACCGACCTGCACTACAAGCAGGGCGGCATCAGTGACGACTTCCCCTTCCTGCTCGGGCACGAGGCGGCGGGTGTGGTGGAGTCGGTGGGCGCCGGTGTCACCGACGTGGCGCCGGGGGACTTCGTGATCCTCAACTGGCGTGCGGTGTGCGGCCAGTGCCGGGCCTGTCTGCGCGGGCGGCCCTGGTACTGCTTCAACACGCACAACGCGAAGCAGAAGATGACCCTGACCGACGGCACCGAGCTGTCCCCGGCCCTGGGTATCGGCGCCTTCGCGGAGAAGACGCTGGTCGCGGCCGGGCAGTGCACCAAGGTCGACCCGTCGGTCTCCCCACAGGTGGCCGGGCTGCTGGGCTGTGGCGTGATGGCCGGCATCGGTGCCGCGATCAACACCGGGAACGTCGGCCGCGGCGACTCGGTCGCCGTCATCGGCTGCGGCGGCGTCGGGGACGCGGCGATCGCCGGGTCCGAGCTGGCCGGCGCGGCGAAGATCATCGCGGTGGACATCGACGACCGCAAGCTGGACACGGCCCGGGAGCTGGGCGCCACCCACACGGTCAACTCCCGGCAGACCGACCCGGTCGAGGCGATCCGCGAGCTGACCGGTGGCTTCGGCGCCGACGTGGTCATCGAGGCGGTCGGCCGCCCGGAGACGTACAAGCAGGCCTTCTACGCCCGCGACCTGGCCGGCACGGTCGTCCTGGTCGGCGTGCCGACCCCGGAGATGAAGCTCGAGCTTCCGCTGCTGGACGTGTTCGGCCGCGGCGGGGCACTGAAGTCCTCCTGGTACGGCGACTGCCTGCCGAGCCGTGACTTCCCCATGCTGATCGACCTGCACCTCCAGGGACGGCTGCCGCTGGAGAAGTTCGTCACGGAGACCATCCAGCTCGACGAGGTGGAGAAGGCGTTCGAGCGGATGCACCATGGCGACGTGCTGCGCTCGGTGGTGGTGCTGTGATGACCGCGCGCATCGAACGCCTCGTCACCTCCGGGCAGTTCACCCTCGACGGCGGCACCTGGGATGTCGACAACAACGTGTGGATCGTCGGCGACGACCACGAGGTCGTCGTCATCGACGCGGCCCATGACGCCGACGCCATCGCCGAGGCCGTCGGCGACCGCCGGCTGACGGCGATCGTCTGCACCCACGCCCACAACGACCACATCGACGCCGCGCCCGCCCTCGCCGACCGCACCGGCGCCACGATCTGGCTGCACCCCGACGACCTTTCCCTGTGGAAGCTCACCCACCCCGGCCGGGACCCCGACGCCCACCTGGCCGACGGGCAGGTCATCGAGGCGGCCGGCGCCGACCTCACGGTGCTGCACACGCCCGGCCACGCGCCCGGCGCGGTCTGCCTGTACGACCCCGGCCTGGGCGCCGTCTTCACCGGCGACACCCTCTTCCAGGGCGGCCCCGGCGCCACCGGCCGCTCCTACTCCCACTTCCCGACCATCATCGACTCCATCCGCGACCGCCTCCTCACCCTGCCCCCGGAAACCAAGGTCCTCACCGGCCACGGCGACCCGACCACCATCGGGGACGAGGCACCGCACCTGGAGGAGTGGATCGAACGCGGCCACTGAGCTCCGCTCCGGCCATACGATCACGGGCATGACCACCAACACGCTCGAAACGCTCCACGACGTCCGCGTCCTGCGCTGCGCCTCCGACGGTCCGACCCTCGACGGCGAGGGCGCGGCGCTCGACCTGATCGGCGATGCCATGGGACACGACGCGGAGCTGGTCGCCGTGCCGGTGGAGCGGGTCGCGGACGAGTTCTTCCGGCTGCGGTCGGGCGTCGCCGGGGCGGTCGTGCAGAAGTTCGCCAACTACCGGCTGCGGCTCGCCGTCGTCGGGGACCTCTCCCGGCACGTGGCGGTGAGCACGGCCCTGCGGGACTTCGTCCACGAGGCGAACCAGGGTCGCCAACTCTGGTTCGTCGACAGCGACCAGCACCTGGAGGACAGGCTGCGCCACTGAAAAGGCGCTTGAAGAGACGCCGTAAAAGGCGACAGAAGGTGTCCGGCTTCCCGGCGACCCTGGACGGTGACAGCAGTCGTACGGGTACGGGAGGCCAAACATGCCGGGTCCGCTGGAAGGCAAGGTCGCACTGGTCGCGGGGGCGACGCGCGGGGCGGGGCGGGGGATCGCCGTGGAGCTCGGCGCGGCCGGCGCCACCGTCTACGCCACCGGACGCAGCACGCGCGCGCGGCGCTCGGAGTACGACCGCCCCGAGACCGTCGAGGACACCGCCGACCTGGTCGGCGAGGCCGGCGGCCGGGGCATCCCCGTAGCCGCCGACCACCTGGACCCGGCACAGGTCCGCGCCCTCGTGGACCGGATCGCCCAGGAGTCCGGGCGCCTCGACGTCCTGGTCAACGACATCTGGGGCGCCGAGCACCTCTTCGCCTGGGACACCCCGGTCTGGGAGCACGACCTCGACAAGGGCCTGAGGCTGCTCCGCCTCGCCGTCGAGACCCACGCGATCACCAGCCACCACGCCCTGCCGCTGCTGCTGCGCCGCCCGGGCGGGCTGGTCGTCGAGGTCACCGACGGCACCGCCGACTACAACCGCGACACCTACCGGGTGAACCTCTTCTACGACCTGGCCAAGGCCTCCGTCCTGCGCATGGCCTTCGCCCTCGGCCACGAACTCGGCCCGCGCGGCGCCACCGCCGTGGCCCTGACCCCGGGCTGGCTGCGCTCGGAGATCATGCTCGACACCTTCGGGGTACGGGAGGACAACTGGCGCGACGCCGTCGCCCGCGAGCCACAGTTCGCCATCTCCGAGACCCCGCGCTACATCGGCCGAGCCGTCGCCGCCCTGGCCACCGACCCGGACGTGGCCCGCTTCAACGGCACGTCCCTGTCCAGCGGAGGCCTCGCCCAGGAGTACGGCTTCACAGACCTCGACGGCAGCCGGCCGGACGCCTGGCGGTACCTGGTGGAGGTCCAGGACGCGGGCGAACCGGCGGACACCGCGGGCTATCGCTGACCGCGCGGACGCGGCAGTTCTCGTGGCCGGCCCGCTCGCTCCCACAGCTTCTGCTGGGCCTCGGCTGTCCTGCGTTCGCTTCCGCGGTGACCGGCGGCCGCCCGGACGCATGGCGGTGTCGGTCGGAGGTCCGGACGCCGACGTACCGGCCGGCACCACCGGCTACCGCTGACCGCTCTCCGACGGCAGTGGCCAGCGGGCCGAGTGGCCGGGTGGGAGTGCCAGGTCCTCTCGGACGGCCGTGTAGTAGCCCTCGCGGCCGGCCCGCTGCCGGTCCAGCAGTTCCTGCCAGGCCTCGGGGTCGCGTGTGCGTTCCCGCAGGAAGCGTTCCATCTCCATCGCCGTCACGACCCACACCCGGGCCTTCTCCACCACCGCCGGGCTGCCCAGCAGGAGCAGCGCCTCCCCGGCGGGGTCCCGGGCGAGGCCGGCCTCGGCCAGCAGGGGTGCCGCCTCCTCCGGGGACAGCGGATGCGGATGCGGGTCGTTGCCGAGGTGGGCGGCGACCCGGTACGTCAGCGTGACCGCCTTCTTCAGCGTGCGCGCATACTCGGCGTACACCGCCAGCCGCCGCTCCTCCCAGCGGGCCGCCTGCTCGCGCCGGAACCGTGCCTGGTCTCCCCGTACCACTGCCAGATACGAGCCGAGCGCGCCGATCACGACGCCGATCAGGGCGGGGAGTTGCTGTATGAACGCGGACATGCGCGCACGCTACCTGCCCTGTTGATCGTCCCGCCCGTACCGTCTGTCCCATGACCGATCTCAAGCGCTTCGCAGGACAGGGAGTTCTCGTCACGGGCGCCGCCCGAGGTATCGGCGCGGCCGTCGCCCGGCGCCTGGCCGAGGAGGGCGGACGGGTGCTGGCGACCGACCGGGATGTGCCCGAGGCGGAGCGGACCGCGGCCGGGCTGCGCCGGCAAGGGCTGGCGGTGGAGGCGTACGCGTGCGACGTCGCCGGCCGGGAGTCCGTGGAGGCGGCCGTCGCGCACGCCGTCGGCGCCTTCGGCTCGCTCGACGTGCTGGTGAACTGCGCCGCCCACTGCAGCCCGGACGTGCCGCTCTTCGAGGACGACCCCGACGAGGCGTGGGCCCGCGACCTCGACATCACCCTCACCGGGGCCTATCGCTGCTGCCGCGCCGCGCTGCCCCACCTCGCCGCCTCCGGACGCGGTGCCATCGTCAGCGTGGGCTCCGTCAACGGTCTGCGGGACTTCGGCAACCACGCCTACAGCGCCGCCAAGGCCGGCCTCGGCTCCCTCACCCGGACCCTCGCCGGGCACGCGGCGGCCCGTGGTGTCCGGGTGAACCTCGTGGCGCCGGGCACGGTACGCACCTCTGCCTGGGAAGGGCGGGACGACGACCTCGACGCCGTCCGCGCCCTGTACCCGCTGGGCCGGGTCGGTGAACCGGCGGACATCGCCGCCGCGGTCGCCTTTCTCGCCTCCGGCGACGCCGCGTGGATCACCGGCACCACCCTCGTGGTCGACGGCGGACTCACCGCCGTGCACACCGGGTTCCATGCCGCGGTCCATCAGCGCTGAGCGCTCAGGGCGCGGTTGCCGCCAGTACGTCCAGTACCCGCCGCGTATCGTCCTTGGTGGTACGCCAGTTGGAGAACGCCGCCCGCAGCCCCGGCACCCCGCCGTACACCGTCGGCGTCAGGAACGCCTCCCCGGAGTCCGCGACGGCCCGGGCCAGGGCGCCCACCCGCTCCGGCGTGGGATCGTCGGCGAGGGTGAAGCACACGACGTTGAGCCGGACCGGGGCCAGCAGCCGCAGCCCCGGCAGGGCGTCGACGGCCGCGCCGAGCCGCCGGGCGAGGTCGACGTTCCGCTCGACGATCTCGCGGTGGCCCTCGCGGCCGTAGGCGACCAGGGAGAACCAGGCGGGCAGGGCACGCAGCCGCCGGGAGTTCTCCGGGGTCAGGTGCAGGAAGTCGGGCTCGCCGCCCGGCAGGCCGAGATAGGGCGAGGCGTTGTGGAACACCGCCACCTGGAGGTCGCGGCGGCGGGTGAACTGGACGGCGGCGTCGTAGGGGACGTTGAGCCACTTGTGCAGGTCCACGCAGACCGAGTCCGCCCCGTCCAGCCCGTCCACGAGGTGCGCGTACGCGGGGGAGAGTGCGGCGAAGCCGCCGAACGCCGCGTCCACGTGCAGCCAGAAGTCGTACCGCTCCTTCAGGGCGGCGATCGCCCGCAGATCGTCGAAGTCGACGGTGTTCACGGTGCCCGCGTTCGCCACCACGATCGCTGGCCGGCCGCCCAGCTCCGCCAGCGCGGCGTCGAGCGCGGCCACGTCGACGGCCTCGCGGCCGCCCGGCAGCGACGGCACGGTCCGCAGCCGGCCGCGCCCGATGCCGAGGACGGACATCGCCTTGGGCACGCTGGAGTGCGGGCTGCCGGAGAGCACGTCGACCGGGCCGAGCGCGGCGGCACCGTCCCGGGAGACGTCCACGCCCAGCCGCTCGCCCAGCCACTCCCGGGCGATGGCCAGGCCCACCGTGTTCGACACGCTCGCCCCGGTGACGAACGCCCCGCTGTGCGCCTGACCCAGTCCGAACAGCTCCCGCAGCCAGGCCACCGTCTCGTGTTCCAGAGCCGCCGCCCAGGAGCCGGCGGAGCCGGAGACGTTCTGGTCGAAGGCGGCTGTCAGCCAGTCCCCGGTGACGGCGGCGGGCGTCGCACCGCCGGTGACGAAACCCAGGTAGCGAGGACCCGCCGAGCCCGAGAAGCCCGGCGCCCACCGCTCGGCGAACCACGCGAGGGCACCCTGCGTGCCCGTGCCCTCGGCCGGCAGGGGCGCTCCTGCCGGCGCCGCTTCCGAGTGGGCCACCGGCCGTTCGGCCAGGCCGCCCAGTTCCCGGGCGGCGAAGTCGCGTGTGGATTCCAGGAGTTGGGGGAGCCGGGAGAGGTCGTCGGCGAGTGTGGGGTGCATGAGCCGCAGCGTACGAGGGACGGGAGGCGGGCCACCCGGTCCACTTCGGGAAAACTGGCCTGATACACGGTGACGAAATTCACCGGTTCGTCACAGAGTGATTGTTCCTACAACCGTCATCACCAGGCATCGGTCTAGTTGTCGGGCATCGTGGGAACGATGCACGGGACAGAAGGGCGAAAGGTAGGCATGGGGGACATACGCAGACGAAGCGCTGTGGCGCTGGGCATCACCGGAATTGTGGCTCCGCTCACACTCGCACTGGGTACCGCTCCGGCGCAGGCGGCGAGTTGTACGACACAGGCGGGGCCGTACCAGAAGCAGGTGGAGAAGTTCCTGGGCCGTCCGGTCGACGGAAAGCAGTCCTCCACCGACTGCAAGGCGATCCAGGCCTTCCAGAACAAGCACGGCATCACGCCCGCCGTCGGCTACGCGGGTCCCGTCACCTGGGGCGTGATGGACCTCATGAACAAGCAGAAGGCCGTCGGGGACGACCCCGACAAGGACGGCAAGTGCCCGGTGAACAAGGGCCGCATCGCCTGTGTGAACCTCAGCCTCCAGCTGAGCTGGGTCCAGGACGGCGACAAGCTGGTCTACGGCCCGGTGCCGGTGCGCACCGGCCGGAACGGGTTCGAGACCCGCACCGGCCTGAAGAAGATCTACTGGCGTGACATCGACCACGTCTCGAGCGTCTACGACGTCCCGATGCCCTACAGCCAGTTCTTCGACGGCGGCCAGGCCTTCCACTCGGTGAATCTCAGCATGTGGAACCCGCCGGGCTCGCACGGTTGCGTCAACATGACCACCAAGGACGCCAAGAAGTACTGGTCGCTGCTGAAGACCGGCGACGACGTCTTCGTCTACGGCCGCAAGCCGGGCACCTGACCCGTCATCCCTGGGGCGCGTCCCCGAAGTCCGGGATCTCCAGCCTGACCCCGCCCTGCCGCGCGGACTCGTGCGCGACGATGCCCGGCAGGGTGTAGCGGGCCGCGACCCAGGCGTTCACCGACGGCAGGGTGCGGCTGCCCACAGCGGTCACGAAGTCGTCCACCAGGAAGTGGTGGCTGCCCTCGTGGCCGTTGTGCAGGTGGTCGAACTCCCTCGGCAGCCGGGACCGGTCGTGCACCGGCGCCGACCCGGAGGTGAAGGCCGCCCGCAGCTCCGGCGCGATGTGCTGGAGCGAGGGGTCGTCCGGCGACATCGTGGGCTTGGGCTCCAGCAGCTCCGAGATGTCCTTCACACCCTTCTTGTCCTGCCACAGCGCGACCGTGGCGAGCTGCTCCATGCTCGCCTCCGTACCGAAGAACCGGAATCGCGATTCGCGTATGTGGGACGGGTAGCCGACCCGCCGGAACTCGTTCGTACGGAACGATCCGCCGCCCGCCACCTCGAACAGCGCGGTCGCGTTGGAGAAGTCGTTGCCGAACTGGCTGACCTCCTTGTCGAACACGCCGTCCCCGCGCTCGTCGACCACGCCGATCGCCGACACGCTCACCGCGTGCGTCCCCCAGGCGCCGAGCACCCCGCCCACCGAGTGCGTCGGATACAGCAGCGGCGGATAGCTGGCGGTCGCCTTCCAGTTCTCGCCGCCGCTGTACTGGTACGCCTCGTAGAACCCCAGGTCCATGTCGTGGACGTAGTCGCCCTCGGCGTAGAACAGCCGCCCGAAGGCGCCCTCGGCGATCTGGTTGCGGGCGTGCACGGTCGCCGGGTTGTACTGGCTCGTCTCGCCCATCATGTAGGTCAGTCCGGTCGCCCGGACCGCGTCGATGATCGCCGCGATCTCCTCCGTGCTGATCGCCATCGGCACGGCGCTGTACACGTGCTTGCCGGCGTTCAGCGCCCGCAGGACCAGCGGGCCGTGGGTCCAGCGCTGCGTGAAGATCGCGACCGCGTCCACCGCCGGCGACTCCAGCATGGCCTCGTACGAGGGGAAGGTGCCCGCGAGCCCCTGCGCGGCGGCGAGCCGCTCGGCCCGCTCCGGCAGCAGGTCGGTGACGAACACGTCGCCGACTCCCGGGTGGGCCTGGAACAGCGTGGCGAACTGGCCGGAGAACTGTCCGGCTCCGACGATGCCGAGGGAAAAAGTCTTGGGTGCCATGGCTTTACTTTTGAAGCAGAAGAATCTAGGTGTCAAGGGTCCCGCAACTTCTTGTTTTGTCCTTCCTCCTGCCCAGCGCGGGTGGCAGACTTACTTCTGATGCAAAAACAACCCGGCCCCGGATGGCACCCACTGAGCCCCGCGGAGCGCTCGGTGGCGATCGAGGTGCTCGTCCACGGCCCCCTCTCGCGCACCGAGCTCGCCCGGCGGCTGCACCTATCGGCGGGCAGCCTCACCCGGCTGACCAAACCGCTGATCGAGTCCGGTCTGCTGGTCGAGGTGCCCGAGTCGGGCACCTCGGCCCAGACCCGGCAGGGGCGTCCCTCGCAGCCCCTGGACGTCGTGGCCGGCTCCCGGGCCTTCCTCGGGTTCAAGGTCACCGGCGACATGGTCTACGGCGTCGTCACCACCCTCCGCAGCGAGGTCGTCGCCCGGCTCGACCGCCCGCTCACCGGTCATGACCCCGGCGAGGTGGCCGACGTGCTGGCGGCGATGACGGCCGAGCTCGCCGCCGGCGCCCCCGCCCCGCTCGCGGGCATCGGCATCGGTGTGGGCGGCCTGGTGCGGGAGCGCGCCGTGGTCGGTGAGTCCCCTTACCTGGGCTGGCGGGACGTGCCCCTGGCCCGGCTGGTGGGGGAGCGCACCGGGCTGCCGGTGGTCGTCGAGAACGACGTCGCCGCCCTCGTGGAGGCCGAGACCTGGTTCGGGGCGGGGCGCGGCCTCGACCGCTTCGTGGTGCTGACGATCGGGGCCGGCATCGGCTACGGGCTGGTGCTCGGCGGCAAGCGGGTGCCCCACGCCGAGGAGGACCGCGGCTTCGGGCGCCACTGGATCATCCAGCCCCACGGCCCGCTGACCCCGGACGGCGCGCGCGGCAGCGCCGTGTCCCTTCTCACGATCCCGAGCATCCGCTACCAGATCCGGGCCGCCACCGGCCACGATGCGACGTACGAGGAGATCCTCGCCCGCGCCGCCGACGGGGAGCCGATGGCCGCGCGGGTGATCGACGAGGCGGCGCGGGCGCTCGGCACGCTGGTCGCCCAGATCGCCAACTTCGTGATGCCGCAGAAGATCCTGCTCGCCGGGGAAGGGGTCGGCCTGATGGACGTGGCCGGCGCGGCGGTGCACGAGGGCATCAGGGCGGGCCGCCATCCGCTGGCCGCGCCGGTCGGGCTGGAGACGAAGGTCTCCGACTTCCACGACTGGGCGCGCGGGGCGGCCGTGCTGGCGATCCAGGTGCTGGTGCTCGGCACCGTCGGGAGCTGAACTCGCCGTAGCTCTCCGCTCTCTTGAGCTCTCTTGACGTGACGAGCAACACGGTCCGCAATGTCCGAATTCCTCGTACTTACTCACAGTGCCTTCACGCCGATCGGCATATGCTTCACATCATGTCCACCACTGTTGAAGCCGTCTCCGAGCGATCGGCCGCGGAGGTCAACGAGGAGATCCGGGCCCTGTGGCTCCGGTCGGGCGGGACACTGACCACCGAGCAGCGCGAGGAGTACCAGCGGCTCGTGATGGAGTGGGCCGCCGCCACGCCTCCGTCGGACCACGCGGCCTGATTCGCCGACCCCGCAGCATCGTCCAGGGCACCCGTGAGCGCACGGGTGCCCTTCTCAATGCCGTCTCCGGCCGGATCGGCCGTCTCGGGCCGGGTCGTCAGCCCCAGGTCGCCGAGTAGTACCGCTGGTACGCCCTGCGGTCCTGTTCCGAGCGGAAGTAGCGCGTCGCGACCAGGGCGATCAGGCTGCCCGCGATCACCAGCAGGCCGGGGCCGACGTTCCTGGTGTCGGTGAGGCGGGACAGGAAGGTGGTGCCCTCCGCGGTGCCGGTGGCCGGGGCGGAAGAGCCGGGGGAGGCCGCGCTGGGCGCGATGGCGCTCTGGGTGGCCGTGGAAGAAGGCGCGGACGAGGCGTTCTGGCCGCCCGTGGCGTTCTGCGCCGACACGATCAGCTGGACGCCGAGCGCCGACATGGCCTTCGTTATCGGCTGGAAGAAGGTCGTACCGCCCGTCGTGCAGTCGCCGCTGCCGCCCGAGGTCACGCCCAGTGCGACGCCCTCCGAGAACATGGGGCCGCCGCTGTCGCCCGGTTCGGCGCACACATTGGTCTGGATGAGTCCGGTGACGGTGCCCTCGGGGTAGTTCACGGTCGCGTTGAGCCCGGTCACCGTCCCGTCGTGCAGCCCGCTCGTGCTGCCGCTGCGGAACACCCGCTGCCCGACCGTGGGATCGGCCGCGCCGGTGATCCGGACGCCGTTGCCGTTGCCGATGGCGACCACGTCGGCGCCGTCCCCGGCCTTCCCGGTCGAGTACTGGATGAGGGAGAAGTCGTTGCCCGGGAAGTTGCTCTGGACCGTCGTGCCCAGCTGCTGGTTGCCCTGGTTGTCGGCGAACCAGGTGGATCCGGAGGGACCGCAGTGGCCGGCCGTGAGGATGAAGTCGCTCTGTCCGTTGGTGACGTTGAAGCCCGCCGAGCAGCGGCCGGTGGTCGACAGGATCGGCTGCGCCCCGTTGAGGCGGGTGGTGAAGGTGTTCTGGGTGCGCTCCATGCGCACGTAGCCGCCGATGCCCTTGGCCACCTTGGACAGCCGGTTCCAGTCGGCGGCCGACACGGTCTTGTCGGCCTGCACCACGACCTGGTTGGTCCGGTAGTCCAGGGACCACGCCGTGCCCGCCACGCGGGGCGCCGAACGCAGTGCGGTGGTGGCCGACTTCAGCTCGTTCATGCTGTGGTGGACGACCTTCGGCTCGGCCCCCGCCTTCTTCACCATGGCCGCCGCCCGGTCGTCGGTGACCGCGACGACCGGGCGCCCGTCGGTGCCGATCCAGCTGCCCGCCGTGCGGGAGGTGCCGAGCTTCGCCACCAGCGCGGTGCCGGTGTTCCCGGCCCGCTCCGCCGTACTGAAGGGCGCGGCGGACGTGCCGGGAGTCTCGCTCGCCATGGCCTGGGTGACCATGACGCCTCCCAGCAGGAGTCCGCCGACCGCCGCCAGCTGTGTCGCCCGCCGGACGACCCGTCGTCGTGCGTGCCTCATCGCATGGCTCCCGAACCCCGAATGCGCGGTGCCTCGACAACACCGCGGGGCCCTCCGGTCGTTGAGCGCCCTGTCCTTCATACGTGGCCCGGGGCGAGGGCGTTCACCGCACCGGTGATCTTCTTCGCTCAGCGCTTGCGGCCCACCCCGCCGAACATGGCCACCTCCTCCGGCTCGGCCCCGTGGGCGTGCTCCGGGCGCCAGCGCGAGCAGGACACCACGCCCGGCTCCAGCAGGTCGAGGCCGTCGAAGAAGCGGGCGACGTCCTCGGGGGTGCGCTGGGTGAGCTTCGGCGTGCCGTGCTCGTTCCAGAACTTCACCGCCTCGTCCACGTCCGGCATCGCCGGGCTGGTGACGGTGTGCGACAGCACCAGGTGGCTGCCGGCGGGCAGCCGGTCCACCAGCCGCCGGACCAGGCCGTACGGGTCCTCGTCGTCGCCGACGAAGATGACCACGCCGAGCAGCATCAGCGCGACCGGCTCGCTGAAGTCCAGGGCCTTCGCGGCGTGCTCGAAGATCGCGTCGACGTTGCGCAGGTCCTCGTCGAGATAGTCGGTGCGGCCCTCTGGTGTGCTGGTGAGCAGGGCCCGCGCGTGGGCGAGTACCAGCGGGTCGTTGTCGACGTACACGATCCGGCTCTCGGGGGCGACACGCTGGGCGACCTCGTGCGTGTTGTCGGCGGTGGGCAGGCCGGTGCCGATGTCCAGGAACTGGCGGATGCCGACGTCACCGGCCAGGTGGCGCACGGCCCGCCCCAGGAACAACCGGTCCGCGCGGGCGTACTCCCCGATCCCCGGGTGCAGCGCGCGGATCTGGTCGCCGGCCGCGCGGTCGACCTCGTAGTTGTCCTTGCCGCCGAGCCAGTAGTTCCAGATCCTGGCCGTGTGCGGCTGGTCGGTGTTGATGCGGGCGCGCAGCGACACGGCGACGTCGTCGATGACTGCCGGATTCTCGGTCACTTCGGTCAGCTCCTGGGGGCCTGATGAGTGGTACAGGGGTCAAAAGGCAATCTAGACGCCGGAGTTGATCTCCGCCGGTCGTCCGGCGTTTTCCACGGCGCGCGGCGGCCCCGCCCCGTACCGGGTCACACCCCCGGCGCCTATCTTGGCCCCATGACCAGCACCTCGCACGGCACACCAGGTGAACCGGATCCCCTGCGCGTGCTCACCCTCGACCGCCTCCGACGTCGTACGAGCATGAAATGGCGCACCTATCCCGAGGACGTGCTGCCGATGTGGGTCGCCGAGATGGACGTGCCGCTCGCCCCGGCCGTGGTCCGCGCCGTGACGGACGCGCTGGAACGCGGTGACACCGGCTATCCGGCGGGCACCGCCTACGCCGAGGCGCTGGCCGCGTTCGCCGCCGAGCGGTGGGGCTGGGGCGGGCTCGCCGTGGAGCGCACCGCGATCGTGCCCGACGTGATGCTGGGCGTCGTCGAGATGCTCAAGCTGGTCACCGGGCCCGGTGATCCGGTGGTGGTCAACCCGCCGGTCTATCCGCCGTTCTTCCAGTTCGTCACGCACATGGACCGGCGCGTGGTCGAGGCCCCGCTCGGTGCGGGGCTGCGGATCGACCTCGGTGTCCTGGAGGAGGCCTTCCGTGCGGCGGTCGCGGGCGGCAGGCGGGCCGCGTATCTGCTGTGCAGCCCACACAATCCGACCGGCACCGTGCACACCGCCGAGGAACTGGCCGCCGTCGCCGCGCTCGCCGGACGCTACGGCGTGCGGGTCGTGGCCGACGAGATCCACGCCCCGGTGGTCGCCGCCGGCGCCGCCTTCGTGCCGTATCTGAGTGTGCCGGGCGGGGAGGACGGACTGTCGCTGATGTCGGCGTCCAAGGCCTGGAACCTGGCCGGGATCAAGGCCGCGCTGGCCGTCGCCGGACCGTCGGCCGCCGCCGACCTGGCCCGGCTGCCCGAGGAGGTGAGCCACGGCCCGAGCCATGTCGGCGTCATCGGCCACACGGCCGCCCTGCGGGACGGCACGGGCTGGCTGGACGCCCTGCTGGCCGGCCTCGACGACAACCGGCGGCTGCTCGCCCGGCTGCTGGCCGAGCACCTGCCCGCGATCCGGCACCGCCCCGCCGAGGCCACCTACCTGGCCTGGCTCGACTGCCGGGCCCTCGGCCTGGGGGACGACCCGGCGGAGGTCTTCCTGGAACGCGGCCGGGTCGCCCTCAGCTCCGGCATCCCCTTCGGCACGGGCGGTGCCGGGCACGTACGGCTGAACCTGGCCACCTCACCGGAGGTGATCGCGGAGGGGGTGCGGCGGATGGCGGCGGCGCTCGGGTGACGGGTGGCGTTCGGGTGACCGGTGGCGCTCGGGTGACGCGGCCCTGACATGATGGGGCCATGCGCGTGCTGATGCCGCTCCCCGACCGGGACTTCGACGTGACCGAGGTGGCCGTGCCCTGGCGGCTGCTGACCCACGCAGGGCACGAGGTCGTCTTCGCCACCGAGCACGCCGGGACCCGGCCCGCCGCCGACCCCCGGCTGCTCACCGGCGTACTGTTCGGGCAGCTGGGCGCGGCGGACGAGCCGAAACGCCACTACGAAGAGCTGTGCGCGGCACCGGAGTTCACCGCCACACAGGGCTGGGCGGACGTGGACGTGGCCGGCTTCGACGGCCTGCTGCTCCCAGGCGGACACGCACCCGGCATGCGGCAGTACCTCGGCTCGGCCGGACTGCGTTCCCAGGTCGCCCGGTTCTGGGCGCTGGGCCGTCCCGTCGGGGCGATCTGCCACGGCGTCCTGGTGCTGGCCCGCACCGAGGACCCGGCGACCGGCCGCAGCGTGCTCGCGGGCCGGCGCACGACCTGCCTGCCCAAGTACATGGAACGCACCGCCTACTGGACCACCGCCTGGCGGCTGGGCCGCTACTACCGCACCTATCCCGCCTACGTCGAGGACGAGGTACGCTCCGCCCTCGACGACCCGGCCCGGCAGTTCGAGCGCGGACCCCGGGAGCTCACCCGGCGTGGCACCGCGGACGACGACACGCACGCCTTCGCCGTCCAGGACGGCACCTACCTGTCGGCGCGCTGGCCGGGCGACGCCTACCTCTTCGCCCGCCGCTACCTCGCCCTGCTCGGCCAGAGGGCGTCCTCCTAGACTGCGGGTATGGACGACTCGTCGCTGGAGCGGCTCTCCGCGGGCAAGTACCTGCTCGTCACCAGCTACCGCAAGGACGACACCCCGGTCGCCACCCCGGTCTGGGTGGTACGGGACGGGGCCGCGCTCGGCGTCTGGACGGCCGCCGAATCCTGGAAGGTCAAGCGCATCCGCCGCCGCCCGGACGTCCTCGTCGGGCCCTGCGACGTGCGCGGCCGGCCGAGCGGCGACCAGGTTCCCGCCACCGCGGAGATCGGCGACGCGGCCACGACCGAGCGCTACCGGGGTCTCATCGCCCGCAAGTACGGCATCGTCGGCCGCCTGACGCTGCTGGGCAGCCGGCTGCGCCGGGGGCGGGAGGGGACCGTCGGCATCACGGTGACCCTCGGACCCTGACGGCGAGGGCCGGAAAAGGCCCGGCGGGGCCGCGGCTCGTGCGCCGCGACCCCGCCGGTGTGCCGTACGTGCGCCGTACGCCGCTACGAGGCGTCCAGCACGGTGCCGTCCAGGACCAGCCCGCCGGACTGCGGGTCGCCCTGCTCGTCGAGCTGCTGGAAGCGCACCGACTCCTCGGACTCGGTGACCCGGTCCTTGACCGTGGGCACGGTCACGTCGGTGCTCAGCGCGCCCGCCGGGATGTCCAGCCACAGGTAGAGGCCGTCCACCGTGGACAGCGGCCGCTCCGGGTCCGGTGACGCGCCCGCGGTGTCCCTGAGCCACGCCGGGTCGACGTCCTTGGTGGACAGCTCCGTCCCGGAGACCGGGACCGCGGCGAACGCCGTCCCGAGGTTCATGTCGGCGGCCTCCGACAGGGAGACCCGCCACTTCAGGGCCTGTCCCTCGGCGACCCGGCCGGCCACCGGGGTCACGGTGATCGTGGGCGCGGGGTCGTCGTTGTGGACGGTGATCCCGCCGCGGTAGGAGCCGACGACCGTGCCCTTCACCGCCTTGACCAGGATGTCGTGCGGCACGTCGGCGCTGTACCGCGTGTTCCCCTCGACCTTGACCTGTACGTCGATGTCGTGACCGCCGGGCCGGACCGTCACCAGCCGGTCCTTCGCCTGCCCGGTGGCCGGGTCGACGACGTACACGCGCACCTGGCCGCTGCCCTGCCCGGACACCTGGACCGGCACCCGATAGGCGCGCACGCCCGAGTCGCCCTCGTCGACCGTGGTCCGGCCGACGTCCACGCGCGGCAGCTTCGCCGTGCCCGCCGCCGGGGTTCCGGGCCGCCAGCCCCAGGCGTCCATCAGCCAGGCCTGCCCCGACCGTGAACGCGGTGTCAGCCGCAGGGACTTGACGTGGTGCAGGTCGAGCCCGGTCCGGCCGGCCGCCGCCAGCGGCACGTGCAGTTCGCGCGCCCAGTACGACGCGGTCCGGTCACTGCCGGGCAGTCCGTCCACCCGCACCCGGCCGAGGGTCGCGGTGCGGCCGGAGGCGTCGGTGAGGGCCACGTCCAACTGCGTCCCGGAGGTGTTCGGCGGGACGATGACGCGCAGTGCGAGCGCCTTGGCGCCGCCGAGGGAGACGGGCCGGGCGGTGCTGATCCGCGCCGGGGAACCGGACGACGTCCAGCGCAGCGCGATCGCGTGCCGGCCGGCCTCCTTGTCCGTCTCCCACGTGGCGAAGTGCGGCGAGCTGCCCTTGGCGTTCCGGCCGAGGCAGGCGACGGACGGATCGGGGTCGACCGCGGCGCACAGCCGGGCGCCGGAGACGGACACCTTGCCGGCCGGGTCGTCCGGCAGGAACCGGGCACCCCGGTTGGCGCCGACCGCGTGGCTGAGCACCCGCGCCGGATCCGCCGACGGGGCCCGCCGGCCCGAACCGTCGAGCAGCGGACGCACCCGGTCGTCCCCGGCGACGAACAGCCGGGCGGCGGCCGCGATGTAGGTGGAGCCCGCCTTGTGCTGCTGGTTCGCGGTCAGCCGGGTGGCCGCGCCCTTCTTGCACACCGGGTCCGGGTGGTCCGGATCGTCCCAGAAGTCGTCCTCGGCCGGAGCCTGCGCCTGCCCCGGCGTCCACTCGGTGTTGAAGAAGTTGTGGTCGGCGCCGATCACGTAGACGGCGCTGTGCAGGGCGGTGCCCCGGCTGACGCTCCGGGTGCCGTCGACGTACACCTCGCCCTGGAGGTCGGAGACGTCGCCGTCGCAGCCGGGCAGGATCGACACCGACGGCACGTCGGCCACCGGGTTCTGGCCGAAGACGGTGGGGCCGATCAGTACGGTGCCGCTGATGTGCCAGCGCACCGGGCCGTGGTAGCCGTCCTGGTCCGCGGGCGGCGGGTAGAGGCTGTCCATCGCGGCCCGGTTGACGCCCTCGCCGCCCCGGGAGTGCCCGACCAGCAGGACGCGGGACAGATCGGCGCGCGGCGCGTCACGGACCACCGCCGGCGCGGTACCGGGGTGTTCGGCCCAGTCGGCCCACTGCGCCAGGTGCAGCCGCACCAGCGAGGAACGGGCCTGCGCGCCCCCGTCCTCGGCGTCCGAGTCCTGGGCGTTGACGCCGTTGGCGGAGATCGACACCGTCACATAGCCCTGGGAGGCCAGCAGCTTCTGGTCGCGCAGGTAGCCGCGGTGGCTGGGCACCGGCTTGGCGCCCGTCTTGCAGGGCCAGTCGTCGGTGATGTCGCCGTTCGGGGCGTAGCAGGTGTAGTGACGTCCGTGCAGGAACAGCGCCAGCGGCCGGCGCCCGGTGGCCCCGGACGGCGCCACGACCACGCCCTTCATCTCGACCGGCTCCGAAAAGCCGGGGAGCCGTACCGACTTGAGCGTGTACTCGCCGGTCACTGTCCGGTACCGGCCGGGCTTGCCGGGGTCGACGCCGTTCGCGGGCAGCGGGGCCGGGAGCCGGGCCGCCGCCGTGCCGCGGTCCTGTGACGCGGTGGCCGACCCGGCGTCCAGCCGCCGCCCTCCCGACCACACTTGGAGATTCTTCAGATCGGCCGGCCGGGCACCGTCGAGGCCGAGCCGGAAGCTGTGCCCGTCCTTCCCCGGCGCCGGAACGCCCAGCAACCGCCCCGCCGTTCGGAACTCCACGCGCGCATCGCCCATGGGCACCCGCGCGGCCGACCGCCACACCAGCTCCGGTGCCGAGCGGGCGCCGGCGATGTGCCAGCCCGGTGGCAGCCTCTCGCCGGCCGCGTTCACCGACGACTGCGCGCCTGACCGCTGTTGCGCCTGTGCCAGCCCTGGAGATCCTCCCGCCACCGCGAGTAACACCGTGGCGGTGACCCATATTCGCCGGGCACGGACCACTGTTCCCCTCCTCCGACGCCGAGTTAGGACACCCCGGCCGTCCCGGGGGCCCCTCGCGTTCCGGAGGACGGGAAGAGGCGACTGCGGGTTGCCTGTGAGGCGGAGGCGAATCCCGCGGCGGGGATTCCTGGTTCCTGGAGGGGAGCCGTCAGCTCCAGGCGCGGTACGGCTCGTCGAGCAGCTGGAAGACGGGTTCGCCGCGTACCGGGTCCTTCGCCGTGGACAGCCGCACCCGGTCCCCGCTGTGGATGCCGACGGGCGGTCCCATCACCCGCCCGCGGACGACGAAGCCCTCGGCCATCTCGATCAGCGACACATTGCGCGCGGCGGGCGTGTTGCGGTGCACCACGGTGGAGTGGCGGACCGTGCCCACGCCCTCGCTGCGCTCGGTGCGCAGGTCGCTGCCCTGGCAGACCGGACACAGCAGCCGGTGGTACATGGCGGTGCCGCACCAGTTGCAGCGCTGGAAGACAAGGGCGCCCGAGTCCGCGGTCTGGGGGTCGAGGACGCCTGTCGCGGAGCCGCCCGCCGGACGAGCGGAGCTTCCTGAAAGGTGGTACACGCTGGTCAACTCCCTGCGTTCGGACGGAATCAGCGTGCCCGGCACGGGCCGCGCAGACGCGTGCCCGGTTCACCGTGCCACCGTGCACGCCGACAGAGTATGGCACTCAGTGCCACTCGTAAAGGCACTCCGTACCCCAAATCTGCGTCAGCCGATCCGCGGCACGGGCCGGATCAGCCGCGGCCGAGCACGGACTCGAGCTCCTGCACCACCCGCCACAGCGGTGCCCCGCGCCGGGAGACCAGCACGATCACGTCCTCGGCCCGCTGCTCGCCCGGCACCAGCACGGAGGGACGGCCGAAGGCGGACTGCACATACCCCAGCGCATGGTCCACCGCCGCGCCCGCATCGCCCTCGCCGCCCGAACGCAGCCAGGAGCGCAGCGCGTTGTTGTGCGCCGCGACCACCGCCGCCGCGATCACGTCGGCCCGCAGCGCACCCTCGGGCCGGCCGGCGAAGCGGCCGCGCAGGTACTCGACGAGAGCCCGCTCGTAGCGCCAGACGACCGACAGTTCGTACGCGCGCAGCCCCGGCACCCTCTTGGTGAGCCGGTAGCGCTGCACGGAGAAATCGGGGTTCTCCGCGTACATCCGCAGCACCAGCCGGGCCGCGTCGCAGACCCGCCGCACCGGCTCGTGCTCCTCGCCGCCGACGGCGAGGAAGGCGGTCATGTCGGCCAGGCAGCGCTCGTGGTCGGGGAAGACCACGTCCTCCTTGGAGGGGAAGTAGCGGAAGAACGAGCGCCGGCCGACCCCCGCGAGGGCCACGATGTCGTCCACCGTGGTCTGTTCGTAGCCGCGTTCCAGGAACAGCCGGAAGGCCGCCGCCACCAGGGCGTCCCGCATGGGCGGCTTCGCGGCCGCCGCCGCGCTGCTGGAGCTCATGGACGTGAACGTAGCACTCGTCCGGATCTCATGGCACTCAGTGCGGCTTAAGGGGAACTGAGTGCTTTCTGAACTCCGGGGGCGGTGCTCGCGTATCTCTGCTCGGGGACGGAAGGAGAGCGTTGTGTCGACACCGCACGATCAGGGTGGGCCGAGCCGTGGCCCGGTCCTCGAACCCATCCGCGTCCTGCGACCCCGCCGCCTCGACGCGCTCGCCGAGCTGATGCGGGAGATGGAGCAGGACGCGGCCCGGCCGGACACTTCCCCGGGGCCGTCCGGCTCGGATGCCTTCGCGGATCCGTCGGCCACCGATGCCTCCGCGCGCCCGTCCGCCGCGGACGCCTTCGCCGATCCGTCCGGCCCGGAGGACTGGGCTGGGCCGCCCGCCGAGGACGACACCCAGGAACTGCCGCGCGTCTCCGATGGCCCGCCCGGGCGGTCGCGTCCCGCCGCGCGCCGCACCGGCGCCTTCGGATTCGGCCCGGGGCTGCGCCGCGCAGCCGTCGTGGTCGCCGTCACCGCGGCCGCACTGGTCGGCTTCGCCTGCGCCCTGCTGCTGCCCGGCCGCCAGGACACCGCCTCCGCCGCGCAGCCCTCCGCACCGGCCACCTCCGCCACCCCCACCAAGTCGGCCGGCACCGCGCCCACCGCCGCCGCCACCGCCGATCCCGACGGTGCCGGCACGCTCCGCGAGGGCGACAGCGGCCCCGAGGTCACCGAACTGGAGGAGCGCCTGCTGCGCATCCCGGACGTCTACCGCGACGGCTCCACCAGCGGCAGCTACGACGCCGAACTCACCGCGGCGGTGGCCCGCTTCCAGCTCTGGTACGGCATCAGCGGCGACGAGACCGGCGTCTACGGCGACGACACCCGCCGCTCCCTGGAGTCCCGTACCAGCCTCGCCACCGGGTGAGGCGGGGGCGACCGGGGGCACCCGTGGGGTGACACGACACCGAGCGGCGGGCGTGCCGACGGAGGTGAGGCGGGAATGGCCGACCCCGATGTGTTCACGCGTCGGCTCGACCCGGACATGTACGTGGTCACGGCCGCGGCGGGCGAGGAGCGCTCGGGCTGTCTGGTCGGGTTCGCCTCGCAGTGCTCCCTCGAGCCCGTGCGGTTCGTGGTGTGGCTGTCCAAGGTCAACCACACCTACCGGGTCGCCCTCGACGCCGAGTACCTCGCCGTCCACCTGCTGACCCGCGAGCAGTACGAGGTGGCGGCCCTGTTCGGCGGGGAGACCGGCGACCGGATCGACAAGTTCGCCCGCGTGCCCTGGACGCGGGGCCACGGCGGGTCGGTCGTCCTTCAGGACGCGGCGGCCTGGTTCGTCGGCACCGTGGTGGGGCGCGTCGACGGCGGGGACCACGTCGGCTTCCTCCTCGACCCCGTGCAGTGGGGCGAGCGGCGCGCGGGGACCCTGCTGCGACTCGGCGACGCGCTTGCCATCGAACCGGGTCATCCGGTGGACTGACCCGGCCCGGTACTCGGTCGAACGCCCGGCATGGGGCAGGGAAAAGAACCGGCGGTGCGGGGGTGACCTGGGTCACCATGGCAGCCCCTCGCGGTCGGCTCCCGCCGCCCGCACCCGCACCCGCAGTCGAACCACCGAACCACCGAACGATCGAAGGCCATGCCCATGACCGGCTCCCGCATCCCGGGCCTGGTGCTGCCCGCCGTGTTCCTGCTGGCCGCTGTCGTCGGCCTGTGCTGGTACTGGCGTCACCGCAACGACGACTAGCTAGGGCCTGTCCCCGTCCCTCCGACGGGTCAGTCCGGCGCGCCTGCTCCGCGGTCCCGCCCCACGCTGAGGGCAGGACGTCCGCGCCGAGATCGGAGATGCCCATGAGCGGTGGCCTCCGGGCCGCGGGGGCAGGCCGGGTCACGCGCGTGCGCATCGCGGTCATCGGAGACTGTCCTGTCTTCCGGCACGGAGTCTCCCACCTGGTGGCGACCGCCCCCGATCTCCGGCTCGTCGTCACCGTGCCCTCGATCGAGGTCGCGAAGGGTGATCTGCGGGGCGCGGAAGTGGTCCTCATGGACCTCCAGGAGCCCCCCGCGGCGCTCACCGCGGCCGTGGCGGAGCTGCGGGAGCGGGGGCACGCCGTCATCGTCGTGTCCTCGTCGCCGCAGATCGACGCCGTCCGGGTGATCCGGGCCGGCGCCAGCGGCTATCTGAGCCGGCAGGCCGAGGGGGAGGAACTGCTGACGGCGATCCGGCGCGTGGGCTCGGGCCGCGGCTATGTGTCCGTGCCCGCCGGCCACCTGCTCAGGCCGTCCCCCCATTTCACCGACCGGGAGCGGGAGGTGCTCGGCCTCCTCGCGGGCGGCGCGACGGACCAGGAGATCGCCCGCCGGCTCTCCATCAGCACCCACACGGTCCACTCGCACCTCGACCGCATCGGCGAGAAGGCGGGGTCCCGGCGCAGATTCGATCTGACCCGCCTGGCGATCGAACACGGCCTGACCGACCGGGGCTGACCCGCGATGCCGGTCGTCCCAGGGCGCCGGGCTCGTGGGTGTCCTGGGCGAGGCCGGCCGCGGCCGGCCGGGCGAGGCCCGTGTCGAGGCTCTCCCCGGGCCGTTCGGCCCTGGCCCGGCCGGCGCCCGGACGCGGCCTGGGCGACCGGGGCTGACCCGCTTCGGGCGTCCGGGGCTGACGCCGGGCTCGCCGTCCGTCAAGCCTCAGGCTGTGTCGGTCGGCACCCGTATGTCCAGTACGCACACGTCGTCGCGCCGTTCGCCCTCCAGCATCGCGGTGAGCAGGGACTCCAGGGCGCCGGGTCCGTCGGTGTTCTGGGCGAGGACGGCCGCGGCCAGCCGGGCGAGGCCCGCGTCGATACCCTCGCCGGGGCGTTCGACCAGGCCGTCGGTGTACAGCAGCAGCCGGTCGCCGGGTTCCAGACGGCACTCGGCGGCGTGGTAGACGGGCGAAGCGGACGCCCCGAGCAGCATGCCGGCGGGCCGGTCGAGGAAGCGTGCCTCGCCCCCGCGCAGCAGGAGCGGCGGCGGATGACCCGCCTGGGCCCAGGCCAGCCGGCGCCCCTCGGGCTCATAGCGGGCCAGGACCATGGTCGCGGTGCCGTGGCTGTCCCGTGAGTGCAGCAGCAGCATGTTCAGCCGGGCCAGCGCACCGGTCAGCGACGAACCCGTGCTGACCATGCCCTTCGCGGTGAAGCGGAGCTGGGCCATGGTGGCGACGGCGCCGATGCCGTGCCCCGCCACGTCGCCGACCACGAACAGCGCGTTGTGGTCGGGCAGTTCGATGGCGCTGAACCAGTCGCCGCTGACGTGGATCTCCGACTGGGCGGGCATATAGGCCACGTCGACCCACAGCCCGGCCAGCTGGACCGGCTTGCTCGGCAGCGGCAGCAGCGCGTGCTGGAGCCGGGCGGCCATCGCCCGCTCCGCCTGAAGGGTGCCGTGCTGCATCAGCACTGCCCGCTCGCTCTCCACCAGCGCCAGTTCGGCGCTGCGCTGGGCGGTGAGGTCCTGTACGAACCCGTGCACCTCGACGGGCGTGCCGTCCTGGTCCGCCACCGCCTCCGCGACCGCCCGCAGGTGCCGTACTCCCAACGCGGTCCTGATCCGGAACGGCACGTCGAACGGCCGCCCGGAGCGGACGAGGTCGGTGATGGCACGTGAGACGGCGGGGGCGTCGTCCGGCAGCACCAGATCCGGCAGGTGTTCCAGGGCGACGGGGCCACGCGCGGGATCCCGGCCGAGGACGGAGTACGCCTGGACCGACCACAGGGCCTCGGACGTCACCAGGTTCCAGTTCGCCCAGCCGAGGTTGCCGAGCCGCTGCACGTCCGCCAGTCGCTGCTCCTGGCGGTCGGAGGGGTCGTGCCGGATCCAGCTGACCACCAGCCCGTCGCCCAGCCGCGCGGCCCGCACCGAGTAGGTCACCGTCTGCGGCGCCTCGGCGGTCATCTCCTGGTACGCGAACGGCTCACCCTCGTACGGTTCCCCGGTCGTGAGCGCCGTCAGGTACCCCTGCCACAGGGGCTCGCCCGCGACGGAGGGGTAGCACTCCAGGATGCGCAGGCCGATCAGCTCGCGTCCGGTGCGGTCCAGGACGTCGATCGAGTCCGGGGTCGCGGCGTCGATGCGGTAGTCCTCCACCTCGCCCGACGGGGAACGCAGCGGGGTGAGCAGGATCGCCGTGCCCGGGAGCACGTCGAACACGGCCTGCACGGCCTCGGCGACGCTCGGGGTGGGGTGCTCCCGAGGTGCGTCGAAGGTGCGCAGCCGGCCGGCGCAGAGCCGGGCCACGGCCAGCAGGAACGCGCGCGTGCGGGGCGCGAACGGTCCGGCGCGTCCGCGCAGCACCCCGAGCGCCACATCTGCCGTCTGCCCGGTCGACACGGGCAGCCAGGCACGCGACCGCCACCGCTCGGGCGGATCCCCCATCAGCAGGTACCGCGACCGGTCCGCGGGCAGATCCTCCAGCCAGCACGGCTCCCGGTTCTCCAGGGTGTCCAGCGGGGCGACTCCGGCGAGCGGCGGGACCCGGTGCCACTGGGCGGCCAGCTGGTCGCCCACACCGGCGTGCCCGATCAGTTCGAGCCCGCCCTCCGGCAGGCGCTTGAAGAGCAGAACGGCGTCGGCCCCCACCTCCGGCCCGAGCCCGTCGAGCAGGCACACCGCGAGCTCCTGCGGCGAGCCCACCCGCACCAGCGCCTTGCCGAGCCGTCCCAGCGCCTCGGAATGGTCGTCGGGCCCGGCGGCCTGCAAGGCGGTGCCGGTCCGGACGGGGGGCGCGGTGACCGCGCGGACCACGGGGGCCGTGTCCTCCTCGGCCGCCACCGCGCGCGGCCCCGTGTGCCCGGCCGAGCGCGCCGCGTCGTCGAAGTCGTCCAGCGGCGGCATCAAGGCGCCCAGGGTCAGCCAGCACTCCTCGATGAGCGTCCGGCTCCCGGCCTTGGCGCGCTGGAGGAGCTCCTCGTGGGCATGGTCCGGCGAGCAGCCGGTGAGCGCCATCAGGGCGCCCTTGGCCCGCTCCACGACGGCCGACGTCGCCGCCAGTTCCTGGAGCCGGTCCATTTCCGCGCGCTGCCTCGCCACGACCCTGGCCAGCGCCGCCAGGTCGGGGACGCCGCCGGTCTGCGGGGAAGGCGCGGGCTCGCTCGTCACGCGAACGAGCATTGCACACCAGGGCCGGTCCGATCACACCTGAGGCGGACCGGACTTCCTCCGCCTGTGCGCCTGCTGGGGCGCGGTGGTGTGCCGGGGCGGACGGTGACCCGCGCATCGAGGGGGCGATCGAGGGCACGGCACGGGTCGGCGCGGCCGTTGTGCCTGGTCAGCGGCCGGTGCTGTGCCCGGTCAGCGGCCGGTGCTGTGCCCGACCAGCGCCTCGGTGACCGCCCGGACGCTGCGGGCGATGTGCTGGAGCTGGAGCACCTCGGCCGCGTACATCTTGATCGTGTGCTCGATGACCGACTCGGGCAGGCCCAGCGTGGGCAGTTCGGCCCGCGCGGTCTGGAGTGCGGTCCGGGCCACCCGGATCTCGTGCTGCACCTGGATCTGGGCGTGCCGGGCGAGCAGCACGGGATGGCGGATCAGCGCCGGGTAGCTGCCGTAGCGGGCCGGGACCAGCTCGCGCAGCCACCTGGCCGCCGAGCGCTCCCAGTCGTAGCTGCCGGGCGTCTTGACCTGGCAGGGCCAGTCCGGGCGGGTGCGCGTGGTCGTTAGGGTCATGGTCATCGCTTCCGGGTGTGCGGCGTCGTGAGGGGTGGTCCGACGGGGGTGGGCGGCCCCGGCCTAGGGGATGACCGGGGCCGCCAGGGGCGCTCGTGCAGGAGACGCCCGATCGAACACCCCCCGGGCGCCGACGCGGGTAGGGGACGGCGGCTGGGGGTGTCCGTGCAGGGGCCCCGGGCGTCGGTCCGCCGGCGCGGCGTGCGGTGCTGCGTGCGCATGGGCGGTCCGTCGGCTTTCTCGGGGCACGTGCGAGGTGAGTCCTTGGGTACGGAACGGTCCCCGGAGTCGGCCGGGTGCGGTCCGTGAGCAGTATTTATATATGCCGACGGCTTTGCAAGACGTATGAAAACATTCATGCGCGCTTTGGGGTGAATGATCCCTCTACGATTCCCGGTCGCGGGGACCCCCCGTCAGTCCTTGAGGAAGAACTGGTGCTGGTCGGCGACCTGCTCGTACTCGTCCAGCCGCGCCTGGGTGCGCTCGGGATCGGCGTCGGTCATGGCCTGGAGCAGCGCGGCGGCCAGCAGACCTGGGGCGGCGTAGGAGTCGAAGACCAGCCGGGAGCCGGTGCCGGTGGCGAAGGCGACGTCGGCCTCGTCGGCCAGCGGACCGAGCGCGAGGTCCGTGATCAGGGCGACCTTCAGGCCGGCACCGCGCGCCACCCGGATCGCCGTCAGCGTCTCCTGCGCGTGCCGGGGCATGCCGAAGGCCAGTACCCATGTCCCACCGGCCTCGCGTGACTGGAGCAGTGCGTCGAAGGCGACGCTGCCGCCCCGGGTCACCAGCCGTACGTCGGGATGGATACGGCGTGCGGCGTAGGCGAAGTACTCGGCCAGGGAGACGGAGATGCGCATGCCCACCACGGTCAGCGGCGTGGACCGGGACAGCTCGCGCCCGACCTGGATGACCCGGCCGGGGTCGGCGAAGTCCCGCCGCAGGTTCTCCAGGTTCTGGATCTCGGCGTCGACGGCCGCCTGGAGTTCGTTGCTGCGGTTCTCCTCGGCCGCGCCGGGGCCGCCGGCGAGGGTGCCCAGCGCGATCGACTGGAGCTTCTCCCGCAGCGCCGGGTAGCCGCTGAAGCCGACCGCGGCGGCGAACCGCGTCACGGACGGCTGGCTCACGCCGACCCGGTCGGCGAGGTCGGTGATCGACAGGAACGCGGCTTCGGTGATGTTCTCGATGAGGTACTGGGCGATACGGCGCTGCCCGGGCGACAGCCGGGGGCCGTCGAAGAGTTCGCGGAGCCGGGAGGTCGGGGACGCGTCGGCCTCCGGGACGGCCTTGCCCGAGGTGATCGCGGATGCCTGCGCGCGTGCCTGCTGGGGCGATGGCACCGGTGCGCCTCCTTTGTCTCCCACGAAGCTCAACATAGCTCACGGACCGTGGTGACCAGGGCTTGTGCGGGAACAACGGCCCCTCCCGCACGGTGAGTACACAACTCCCGCGGGACGACCGGCGCCGGCGGCGGTCACCGCCGGTAGATGGTGATCGAATGACCGACGTCGTCGACGGGACGGCTGCTGTCGATCAGTTCGGCCAGTTGCCCGCGTGCCTTGGCCACCGACGAGTCGGACACCACGAGCAGCCCGTGCACCTCGCTCGGCGGCACCCGGCGCGGATCGGCGGCGTGGATGCCGTAGTACGAGGGCACAGCGGCTCCCTTGTAGACGAGCCAGACCCGCTCGCCCCGGTAACGGTCCGCCAGCCGGTCGGCGAGCCGGCCCAGGTCCTGCCCCCAGTCCACGTTGGAGTCGTGCAGCCGCAGATGCGTCTTCGCCGGCCCGCCGAACGCCTCGTTGGAGTACGGCAGGTAGTACGGGAACGTCCGGACGGAACTCACCGCGACGAACAGCACCAGCGCCCCCGTCACCACGGGCGCCCACCGCCATCGCACCGCGAGCAGACAGGCCGCGCCGACCGCCAGGAACATCGGCACGAACACGGCGTAGCGGGTGCCGAAGTCCCGTGAGCCGGTCATCGCCGCGGCCAGCAGCACGGCCGGCGGGAGCAGCAGGTACGGCGCCGCGGGCCGCAGCCTGGGCACCCGCACGACGGCCACCGTCCCGGCCGCCCACAGCGCCAGCATGCCGAGCGGGGTCTTCACCAGCAGGGCGGCCGGGAGGTAGTACCACAGTGAACCGGTGTAGAGCCGCCCGAACAGATAGCCCTGCCACGGACGGTCCTCGAAGGCGAACTGCACGAGCATCCCGTCCCGGTACGCGCGCGGGAACGGCAGCAGCCCGGCCAGGCGCCCGCGCAGCCCGTGGACGACCGGTACGGGGTCGGCGGGCGAGAAGCGCAGCCGCGGATCGACGGCCAGATAGCTCACCCATACGACGGCGATCGCGGCGAGCGCCACGACGGCCGCTCCGGCCAGTCCGCGCACCAGTGCCCGGCGGCGATCGGTGCCGGCCCGCCGGTACACGGACAGGACGGCCAGCAGCATCAGCACCGGTATCGCGGGCAGCGCGCTCATCTTGGTCGCCACGGCCGCTCCGAGCGCCGCCCCCGCGAGGGGCAGGTACAACCGGGGCCTACGCCGCGCCCGCCACACCAGCCACGCCGAAGTCAGCACGAACCCGGCGGTCGGCACATCGAGTGTGGCCAGCGAGCCGTGCGCTATCACGTCGGGGGAGAAGGCATACAGCGCGAGGGCCGCCAGGCCCCCCACCGTGCCGACGACCTCGCGGGCGAAGGCGTACACGACCAGCCCGAACAGCAAGGTCAGCACGATCACCGGCAGCCGGGCCCACAGCATCAGCCGCCAGGGGTCGTTGCCAGACTCGTAGAGCAGATGGCGGCCCACCTCGCCCTGGTCGCCGTGGTACGAGGCGTCGTAGCGCGGGCCGGCGACCGCGATCCCCGCCATGATCACCAGCTTGCCCAGCGGCGGGTGCTCGGGGTTGTAGCGCACGCGGTGCTCGCGCAGGTAGTCGGTGGCGGTGGCCACGTACACCGGCTCGTCGATCGTGGGCGTCTGCCGCGCGGCCGTCGTCACCATCGCGCCGGCCATCTGCGCGAGCAGCAGCGCCACCAGCAGCGGCACCAGCCACCGTCGGTGGCGGCGCAGCCCGGCGGTCAGGCGCGCCCGGACGGGCAGTACCGCCCGCGGCGCCGGGCCGTCCGCGTCGGGGACCTCGGGTTCGAGGACCGAGTGCTGTTCGCGTGTCATCGTCCGCCCCGCGGTGTCCCGCGCCGGCCGGTGGCGGCAGCGATCGGAGGGCCGCCTCATGGCCCTACTGTCGCATCGCCCCCGCCACCGGGCGCGTCACCGCCTCACGAGTCGTACCGACAGTCCGTCTGCCGTATACACCGGTACGGCGCGCAGCCGGTCGGAGTTCACCTCGACGCGGTCGAACTGGCCGCGCAGGCGGCATACGTCGATCACCGGCACCGTGCTGCCCGCGGCGGGCGGCCGCTCGGCGTCCAGCCGCAGCGACAGCACGCTGCCCCGGCCGAGCGCCGCGCGCCGTTGCACCGTCAGCGGCGCCTTGCGGCCCGCGCGCAGGGTGACCTCGAGGGTGCCGGCGTCCTGGCCGTACTGCCCGCGTACCCGGACCCGCCCGTCCACCCGCAGCGTGCCGTCGGCGACCCGCACGTCACCGTGCCCGAGGGCGTCCTGCGACCCCGCGACCAGCGTGCCCGCCGCCAGCACGGTCCCGCCCGAGTACCGGTTGCGGCCGGTCAGGGTGAGCGTGCCGGTGCCCCGCTTGGTCAGACCGCCGCGCCCGTCTATGTCGTTGCGCCAGCTGTCGGCTGCCGAGAAGCCCCCGGCGGCCGCGTCGAGGGTGACGGTCACGTCGGAGTCGAAGGCGCCGTAGCCGTCCGCCGCCGCGAACAGGTTCAGCCGGCCCCACTGCTCGAAACCGTCGAGCAGGACGTATCCGGCGGGCAGCCCGGTGGTGCGCAGCACCTCGCGCCGCTGCGCCGCGTCCAGGTACGGCAGCCGGGTCTCCAGCAGTACCTCCGCGCCCTTGGGCACGGTCAGCGGCGCGCTGTGGCCCTGCCGGGTCAGGACGTACGTCAGCCGGGGCGTGACCGCGCGGGCGTTGGCGCCCCGGTCGGCGTACGGGTCGGTGTCGGGGCCGGCCGCGTGGGCGTAGGCGTACAGGGTGTCGGCGGTGGCCCCGGTGCCCTGCTCGAACCAGGCCAGCGCCTGGGCCCGGGCGGCCTGCTTGAGGGCCGCGTTGGCCGGGTCGGCGAGGGTCGCGGCCGCCAGCGCGGTGGCCATGATCCGGCCGCCGATCACGTCGACGGTGGAGTGCATGCCCGCCACGATCCGGGTGTGGCTCAGCTCGAAGGCACGGGTCACCAGCTCCTGGAAGCGTTCCGGGACCGCGTACGCCAGCGCGAGGCCCGCCAGGTGGAAGGCGTTGGTGTGGCCGCTGGGGAAGCCGCCGTCGTCGGTGGGGGAGGTGCTGCGCTGGCGCAGCAGCTGCGGGGCGACGACCACCTCGGAGTCGTAGACGGGGTAGCCGAGCGGATCGGTCTTCCCCGTGTCGACGACCTCGCTGTCCTCGTTCATGCGCCACGGGCGCGGGTACTGGTAGGCGTACTTGCCCTGGTTGCCCGAGGCGTACGGGCCGCGCACGGTGTCGACCAGTTCGGCCACCTTGCCCAGCGCGGAGTCGTGCGAGCCGGCGCCGAGCGCCGAGCCGGCCGGGGCGTCGGCGGGCACGGCGTCGTCGACCTTGGCCGGCGGGGTCCCGTCGGGGGCGGAAGTGATCGAGGTGACCGCCTTGGCGCCCGCCTTGTACAGGCCGGCGAGCGGTCCGAGGCCCGCGATCATCGCGTAGCTCTGGTGCTGCCGGTCGTAGACGAACGCCTCCTTCGCCTCGGCGTCCGTACGCGTGGCGGTGATCAGGGCGCAGTAGCGCATGTTGGCGCGCAGCACCTCGGGGCGCAGCACGGTGCCGGTGTTCCAGGCCGAGCCGGTCTTCCACACCTGGGCGAAGCCGCCGAGGATCCGGACCACCGCGTTGGTGTCGGCGGTGAGGTTCCCCGGGACGTTGCTCTTGTAGTCGTCGACGAACGCGGCGGGGGCGGTCGCGGCCTTGGCGTCGGCCGCGGCCAGCCAGCCGGCGAACGTCGGCGCCGCCAGTACGCCCGCCGACGCGCCGAGCGAGGTCTTGAGGAACTCGCGTCGGCCGACGGCGCGTTCGCGGACCGGCGAGGGGGAGCGGTGCCCGGCTGTTGACGGCATGCGTGTGCCTCTCTTGTGTTGTGCGACCCTGCGGCCGTTGTTCGGCCTGTGGCCTGTTGTTCGGCCCTGCGGCCGGGGAGACCTGACGACCGGCGGCCTCGGATGCGGGTGGGACGTGCCGGTCGCGTGGAGAAAGTTGAACAAGCGAAGATCTATGAGGGAGCCGTGTCCCGTCGGCGAGGGCCCGGCGACCGGGACATGGCCCGCGGGTGAACGCGGGCCGCGCGGTTCACAGGATCGAGCGCGCCAAGGCCACCGCGCCCTCGACCGGGGACACCTGGAGGGGGCGCGGCCGGGCACCGGGGAGGGCTTCGGCGAGTGCGGCGGTGAAGGCGTCGTACAGCCGGGGCTGCGCGAGGACGGTGCTGCCCGCGATCACCACGTCGTCGGCGGCGACCCCGCGTGCGGAGAGCCGGACGACGAGCGAGGCGAGAGAGCGGCCACCGGCCGCGATCACGTCCTGGGCGAGGAGCGATCCCGCGTCGGCGGCGGCGAAGAGGGCCGGGGCGTGCCGGCCCCACTCCGCGGAGACGTCGGAGGCGGCTTCCAGGGCCGCTCCGAGCGCCGGTACTTCCGCGACGCCGAACGCCTCGACCAGTGCCGACGCCAGTGCGTCCGGGGCCTCGCCACGATCGTGCGCGGCCCAGACGGCCCGCGCGGCCTCGCGCACGAGCCCGGCCGATCCGCCCTCGTCGCCGAGCACCGCGCCCCAGCCGCCGACCTGGACGACGGAGCCGTCGGCGCGCCGACCCACGGCCACCGAGCCGGTGCCGGCGACCAGGCCGACACCCTTGTCCAGCCCGGCGGCCGGGGGGAGCAGTGCGGCGTCGCCGACGACCAGCGCGGGCGCGTCGAAGTGGCGGTGCAGCGCGATACGTATCAGGTCGCACTGCCGTGGTGTCTCGCAGGCGTGCCCGCCCACGGCCACGGCGGACGGGCGCGCGCCCGTCGGCAGCGCGTCCGTGATCAGTGCGGCCAGCCAGCCGGCGGCGGCCACGGGGTCGTGCGGCCGCCAGCCGCCGCTGGTGCGCACGTGGTCGGCGACCAGACCCCCGCCCGTGAAGGCGCGCAGATGGGTCTTGGTGCCGCCCACGTCGATGCCGACCACGACAGGGCGTGAGAAGGGGGTGTCCTGCACGGAACCTCTTTCGTCGTTGCGCTGTGCTGCGACGGCGGGCGAACCGTGCCTGAGGGAAAGGGAGTTGAAGGCCTCGGGAAGCCCCGGGACGGGCTTCTGAACGGAATGCGGCGGGCGTGTGCCGCAGAATTCGTTAGGAAGTTTACTAACGAAGTAGAGTGCGTCAAGAGGCACGGAATCCCGGTGCCGACCGGCCCTTGTGAGCAGACCGCTGCGGCACGATCTGGGGGAGAGCATGAACCTGAGCGAAAGTGCCCGCGCGGTGTTCGCCGTACTGGCCGCGGCGGGAACCGCGACCCGCCCCCAGCTGGCGGCCGGCGCGGGCCTGTCCAAGCCGACCGTCTCCTCGGCCGTGGCCGAACTCGAGGCCGCCGGGCTCGCCGCCCACTCCGGCACCGCCTCCAGCGGCACCGGCCGCAACGCCGCCGTCTACCGTCTCGGACCGGCCGCCGGGGCCGTGCTCGCCGTCGATCTGGGCCCCGCGCTCACCCGGGTCCACGGCTGTGCCCTGGACGGCACCCTGCTCGCCGAGGCCACCAGCTCCCGGGCGGACGCCGTCGCCGCCGTGCGCAAGGCCCTCGCCGCGCTGCCCGCGGACGCCCCGTTGCGCAGCATCGTCGTCGCCGTCGGCGACGTCACCACCCGGGACCGGGAGGGCGTCGGCATGCGCCCCGCGACCGCCAAGGCCGGCCCCGTCTTCGACGCCATCGCCGTCGCGCTGCCGCCCGGTGTTCCCGTCCACCTCGAGAACAACGTCAACTGCGCGGCCCTCGCGGAGCTGCACGAGGGCGCCGCCCGCGGCCGCCGCACCTTCGGCTATCTGCGGATCGGAGTGGGTGTCGGCCTCGGCATCGTCGTCGGCGGCGAGGTCCTGCGCGGCGCGAACGGCGCCGCCGGAGAGGTGGCACGGCTGCCCTACCCCTGGGACGAGGGCCGCGAGCCGCGCTACGAGGCGCTGGAGGAACAGATCGGCGCGCGCTCCCTGCTGCGCCGTACCAGACGGGCCTGGCGGGACACCGACGGCCCCTGCCCCCGGACCGCCGACCGGCTCTTCGCCCTCGCCGGCGAAGGCCACGCCACGGCCGCCGCCGTGGTCGCCCACCACGCCGCCGACGTGGGCCGGATCGCCGCCGCGGTGACCGCCGTGCTGGATCCGGGGCTGATCGTGCTGGGCGGCAGCACGGGTGCGGACCCGCAGGTCGTGCCCGGAGTGCGGGCGGAACTGGACCGGCTGAGCTGGCCGACCGAGGTGGTCAGCAGTACGGTCGGGGACTCCGGGACCGTCGTGGGCGCCGCCCGGCTCGCGGTCGCCCGGGGAGTCCAAAACGTGACCGGGCGCGCGGCGGCGAAGGATTGACGGCCTCCGACTTGGTCTGCCAATGTCCGGACAAGCGCTTTCTAAGTCGGCCGGGACGCCGGCTTGGGGTGAGCGTCCCAGCCCGTACACGACGTACGGCAACCGCACGAGGGCGTGCCCGTGCGGTGACGGCCAGGACGGCCGGGGATCTCGCCCCACGTGGACGATGTGGCCGGGCGAGGCCGCGCCTCCGGAAAGTGACCCTTCCTTCAAAATGCACCCGTGCCGCCTCAGCCGGCGCCGTGCTCCGTCCCTACGACGAAATGGGATCGAAGATGACCACTGTGGGTGTGCGGCGCTCCCGCCGACTCGGCCGCGGCGGTATGCGCCGCCTGGTTCCCCTCGCTGCCGTGGCCTCGGCAGGTGCCCTGCTGCTCTCCGCCTGCGGGTCGGGCTCCGGCTCGGGCGGGAACGCCAAGTCGCTGACGTTCTGGATCTCCACGGTGCCGGGGCAGGACGCGGGCTGGAAGAAGCTGGTGGCGCAGTACAAGAAGGAAACGGGCGTCAACGTCAAGCTCGTCAACATCCCCTACGACGGCTACCCGACGAAGCTGCACAACGCCGCGCAGGCGAACTCTCTGCCCGACGTCGCGGACGTGCCGGCGCTGGACCCGATCTGGTCGAACAAGCTGATCGACCTGAGCTCCATCGCCAACAACAAGAGCTACCACATCAACGCCAACTTCCTCGCCAAGGACTCGTCCGGGAAGGTGCTGTCCATACCCTCGGACGTCACCGCGTCCGGCCTGTTCATCAACAAGACGCTGTTCAAGAAGGCCGGCGTCTCCTTCCCGGCCTCGCCGCAGAAGACCTGGACGTGGACCGACTTCATCAAGGCGGCGAACAAGGTCCGCCAGAAGACCGGCGCCAAGTACTCCCTGACGTTCGACCAGTCGCCGTCCCGGCTCCGCGCCATGGTGTACGAGATGGGCGGGAAGTACGTCCACGCGGACTCCTCCGGCAAGTTCTCGGCGGACGCCGCGACCAAGAAGGCCGTGAAGTACTTCGTCGGCCTGAACGACGACAAGGTCATGCCGAAGTCGGTGTGGACCAGCGGCGCCGACCCGTCGGCCATGTTCCAGAGCGGTGACGTGGTCGCCTACTGGTCCGGCGTGTGGCAGGTAGCCGCCTTCTCGGACAGCATCAAGAAGTTCGGCTGGGCGAGCGTCCCGACCCCCGCCCAGCCGGTGCAGGCCAGTGACGTCAACAGCGGCGGCATGATGGTGGGCTTCAACAACAACGGCGCCGCGGCCACCGCCGCCAAGAAGTTCATGTCCTGGGTGTACGACCCGAAGCAGTACACCGAGCTGGTCGAGACCTCCGGGTTCCTCCCGGTCGAGAGCGGCCTGAGCCCGAAGTACCCCTTCACCTCCGAGGCGGCGCAGGCGGCGTTCAAGCTGTACAACGAGGAGATCCCGCTCTACGCCCCGATCTCCGGCTACTTCAACACCGCGCAGACGAACTGGGTGCTGAAGGGCAAGAGCCTCACCGAGGACCCGACCAAGACGGAGCTCGGCAAGGCGATCAACGGCCAGCAGTCGGCCGACAAGGCCCTGCAGAACATCGTGGACGGCTACAACCAGGCGGTCGGCGGCTGATCGTAGGCCAGTGGGCCGGGCGGCGGTGTCTCGACCCCGCCGCCCGGCCCTGGGCGTCCACGTGATGCCGGCCTCATGGCGTGAGCCCACAGCAATCCACTCCACCAGCACGGAAGTCAGGAAGATGACAAAAAGCGCCGCGGACGTGTCCGTGAGGCCACCCAGGAGACGCAGCACCTACACCATCGCGCCGCTCGTCCTCATCGCGGCCAATGTCGTGCTCTTCGCGCTGTTCTTCGCGTGGCCTGCGGTGATCGGGCTCGTCTACTCCTTCACGAACTACACGGGAGTGGGGGCGTTCCAGTTCATCGGACTGGACAACTACCACAACCTGTTCGGGGACTCCGCCTTCTACGACGCGCTGACCCGGACGCTGCTGTACGCGGTGTTCTTCGTTCCCCTGAACTTCGTGCTCTCGCTGCTCGCCGCCAACCTGCTGGTGAGCAAGCACGCCAAGGGCGCGTCCGTCGCCCGAGTCATCTTCTTCATTCCGTGGCTGCTGTCGCCCATCGTCGTGGGTGTCCTGTGGCGGTGGCTGTTCGGTGAGAACTTCGGACTGGTCAACTACGTCATCGAGAAGTTCGGCGGGCACGCCGTTCCGTGGCAGTCGAACGCGGACCTGTCGCTGGCGGTGGTGGTGGTCGCGGCATCCTGGGCCTGGACGGGCTTCTCGATGCTGTTGTTCATCGCGGCGATCAAGAACGTACCGGTGTCGTACTACGAGGCGGCCTCGCTCGACGGCGCCGGTCCGTGGCGCCAGTTCATCAGCATCACGCTGCCGAGCATCGCGCCCACGTCGTTCATCGTCATCCTGCTCAACACGATCAACGCGATGAAGGAATACCCGCTGTTCGTCGCCCTGAACAACGGCGGACCCGGAACGTCGAACAACCTGCTTGTCCAGTACATCTATGAGACCGGCTTCAAACGGGGCCAGATCGGCTACGCGAGCGCTGCGTCGTTCGTGCTCATGCTCATCCTGATGGCCGTCGCGATCATCCAGCTGATCGTCAACCGGCGGGTGGAGAACCGATGACAACCACAGACACGCCACGCCCGGTCGACGCCGGTCCCGGAAGAGCCGTTGCCAAAAAGCGGCCCCGCGGTGCGGCCACTGGTGGGCTCCGGCGGGCAGTACCCGCGACGACACTCCTGTGGATCCTGGCCTGCCTCTACGGGTTGCCGGTGCTGTGGTTCATCTGCAGCTCCCTCAAACCGGCCGGGGATCTGTTCTCCTATCCGCTGACGCTGGTTCCGCACCACCCCACCCTGTCGGGTTACCTGACGGCGTGGCGCAGTGCCAACTTCTCCCAGTACTTCATCAACACGACCATCGTGTGCGTGATCACGACGATCCTCACCGTGGGAGCCAGCTGCTGCACCGGCTACGCGCTGGCCAAGTACGACAACAAGTGGCTCAAGGCGTTCTTCATCTGCATCCTGGCCACCACCATGCTGCCCAGCGAGGTCATGCTCGCCCCCGAGTTCCTGGTGGTCCGCAACCTCGGCCTCTACAACTCGTTCGGCGGCATCATCCTCCCGGCCGTGCTCACCGCGACCGGATGCTTCATGTTCCGCCAGTTCTTCCTGACGGTTCCCGACGAACTCGTGGAAGCCGCACGCATCGACGGCGCCCGCGAACTGTCGATCTTCCTGCGGATCATGGTGCCGCTCTCCCGGCCCATCATGCTGACCCTCGCCATCCTGTCCTTCCAGTGGCGGTGGAACGACTACATCTGGCCGCTTCTGATGCTCAACGACCCCGACAAGTTCACCGTGCAGATCGGCATCCAGAGCATCGTCGGCGCGCAGAACATCAACTGGTCGGTACTGCTCGGCGCATCGGTCATCTCCATGATCCCCCTGATCGTCATCTTCCTGGTCTTCCAGCGCTACGTCATGGGCGCCGACATCAACGCAGGACTGAAGGACTGACCATGCCCACCCCGCTCGACCACGAATTCGTCCGCGAGGTGGCCAGCGCCGCCGACCGGCTGGCTGTCCCGCTGACGCCCCGCCCGGACGAAGAACCAGCCGGCGTGCCCCATCGCGGTCTGGCGCACCGGGTGAAGACACTGCTCGCGGCGTACCGTTCACAGGACTCGGCGCTGCACGGCAGCGGGCCGGCCGTCGCCGCCGCGATGACCCACCTCGCCGCTCTCCGTGCCGTGCAGACCCCCTCCGGCCTCTTCGCCGGCGGCGACAACGTGCAGTCACCCCCGGATTCCGCGTTCACCATCAACGACGTGTGCGACGCACACGTCCTTGCCGCGAGCGCGGGGCCGGAACTGCGCGAGGTCGCCGCAGCCCTCGCCGAGATCGCCGGTGCGGCTTCGGAAAGCCTCCGGACAGGCGGGGTGCACACGCCGAACCACCGGTGGGAACTGTGCGCGGCGCTGGCCCGGCTGCACCGGTCGTTCCCGGACGGCCGGCTGCTCGACCGTATCGACGCGTGGCTCGCCGAGGGCGTCGACATCGACGCGGAGGGCCTGTACTCGGAGCGGAGCGCCAACTACGCGGCCCACGTGTCCAACCCGTCGCTGCTGCTGCTGGCCGACGTCCTCGGCCGCACCGATCTGCGGGACGCCGTCGAACGCAACCTCACCGCGACCCTGGACCTCATCAGGCCGGACGGCACGGTGGAGACCGTCCACTCGCGGCGGCAGGACCAGAACCATACGTTCTCCTTGGCGCCCTACCTGCCGTCCTACCGGCTGCTCGCGATCCGTACCGGCCGGGGCGACTTCAGCCGGGCGGCGCGGCTGGCGGCAGCCTGCGGCATCGACGACGCGAATCTGCTCGCCGAGACCATCCTGACCCCCGACCTGTGCCGCGAGCTGCCGGCACCGGCGCCGGAAACTCTTCCCCGCGACCGGTACATCGCCACGGCGCGCCTTGCCTCACGTGCCTCCGCCACCGCGCACACCGTCGTGTACGGCGGCTCGGACGTGCCCGAGCACCGGCGCATCCGCTCGGGCCTCGCCTGCAATCCGACCTTCCTGCGGCTCTTCGCCGGCGACGCGGTCCTCGACGCCGTGCGGCTGTCGCGGGGCTTCTTCGACCTGGGCCCCTTCCGTGCCACGGACATGGCAAGTCTCGGGGACGGCCGGTACCGGCTCACCGAAACCCTCACGGCCGCCTACTACCAGCCGCTTCCGCCGGCCGAGCACCGGGCGGACGGCGCCTATGAAATGGCGGACGAGGGACGCTTCTCGGCCGCGATGTCGTTCGGGCAGCGGCCGCGGGACGATGTCGCGCTGACGACCCGCGTCGATGTGGAACTCCGGGACGACGGTGCCGACATCCGGTTCGACATGGCCGGTCCGCGGGTGCCGTGGGCACTCGAACTGACCTTCCGGCCGGGAGGCGTCGTGCACGGCGCCGAACCGCTGGGCGAAGGACGCTGGTGCCTCAATTCCAGGGCGATGGCGTACCGGGTGGGCGAGGACGAGATTCGGGTCGAGGCCGGCGTCCACTGCGGCGAACCGCTGGCGGGGCCGGACCAAGGCGACCTGCTGCGGTACGACCCCGGTCAGGACTACACGTTGCTGCGGGGGACCGACGCGACGACAGGGCCACGTGTCCGCCTCGGGGGATTCGGCCCGCACACGCTGAGTGTCACTCTGCGCGCTCGCCGGACCCGTGAGCGTGTCGCGGAGTGACGCGGTACGTCACCGACGGAGCGCTTTGTGTGGGTGACGCTCGCCGTGGAACGGCTCGACGGGACCCCGCACGCGTGGCTCACGCCGCGGACGCGCCCGGCGGCAGCGCGGTCACCGGCACGATCAGGTCCGCCCGGTCCCGGGTCGCCGCCACCAGGTCCGCGTTGCGCTGGTCGCTGCCCAGGACCCACGCCACCGCCGTGTCGTGGTCCTTGCCGAACTCCTCGTGGCGGGCGACGAGCCGGCGGACGCGTTCCGGCTCGTCGAGTTCGCAGAACCACACCTCGTCCAACTGCTGCCGTACCCGGGCCCAGGGGCCGGTGCCGAGCAGCAGGTAGTTGCCCTCGGTCACCACCAGCCGGGCCGTCCGCGGCACCGGGACCGCGCCCGCGATCGGCTGCTCCAGCTCCCGTTCAAAACCCGGCGCGTACACCACCTCGTCCCGCTCCTCGCGCAGCCGCCCGAGCAGTGCCGCGTACCCGGCCGCGTCGAAGGTGTCGGGCGCGCCCTTGCGGTCCCGGCGGCCCAGACGGTCCAGTTCGACGTCGGCGAGGTGGAAGCCGTCCATCGGGACGTGCGCCACCCAGGGCTCCCCGGCGCCGTTGAGCGCCCTCACCAGGTGCTCGGCGAGCGTCGACTTGCCGGCGCCGGGGCTGCCGGTGATGCCGAGGAGGGCGCGCGGGCCGCTCTCGGCGAGGGCGCGGGCGCGGGTGAGAAGGTCGTCGAAAGTCAGGTGCACGGGGGAGAGTCTGTCATCTGCCGTTCATGCGGAGTGTGGCGCGTACCACCCACTGGAATCCGTCGTGTGGGGAAGTGTGCTGGGTATGAGTGAGCTCGGTCTGCCCGACACCATCCAGGCCTGTCTCTTCGACCTCGACGGGGTCGTCACCAGGACGGCCGTCGTGCACGCGGCCGCCTGGAAGGAGACGTTCGACGACTTCCTGCGCGGATACGAGGGCGAGCGTGCCCGGCCGTTCGACGCGGTCGCCGACTACGACGAGTACGTGGACGGCCGGCCGCGCGCGGACGGGGTGCGCACCTTCCTCGCCTCCCGGGGCATCGATCTGCCCGAGGGCGACCCCGACGACCCGCCGGACGCCCCGACCGTGCAGGGGCTGGGCAACCGCAAGAACGAACTGCTCCTGGAGAAGATCCGTACCGAGGGTGTGGAGGCCTACGAGGGCACGCTGCGCTACATCGAGGCGGTCCGGTCCAGCGGACTGAAGACAGCGATCGTCTCCTCCAGCGCCAACACCCGCGACGTGCTGCGCTCCATCGACGCCGAGCAGCTCTTCGACGTCCGGATGGACGGCGTGGTCGCCGCCGAGCGGGGGCTGCCGGGCAAGCCCAACCCCGACACCTTCCAGGCCGCCGCCCGTGATCTCGGCGTCGAGTACCGGCGGGCCGCCGTCTTCGAGGACGCGCTGGCCGGCATGGACGCGGGCCGCTCCGGCGGCTTCGGGTACGTCGTCGGCGTCGACCGGGTCGGGCAGAGCGATGCCCTGTACGCGCACGGCGCCGACATCGTCGTCGAGGACCTCGCCGAACTGGGAGGCAAGGAGTGATCACCCAGCGGTCGTACGCCGTCGAGCCGTGGACCGTGCGCGAGACCGACCTGGGCCTCGACGTGCTGGCCCAGAGCGAGTCCGTGTTCGCGCTGTCCAACGGCCACGTCGGCTGGCGCGGCAACCTCGACGAGGGCGAACCGCACGGCCTGCCCGGCAGCTACCTCAACGGCGTGCACGAGGTGCACCCGCTGCCGTACGCCGAGGCGGGCTACGGCTATCCGGAGTCGGGCCAGACGGTCATCAACGTCACCAACGGCAAGATCCTCAGGCTGCTGGTCGACGACGAGCCGTTCGACCTGCGCTACGGCAGGCTCGTACACCACGAGCGCACTTTGGACCTGCGGCGCGGCGTGCTGGAGCGGACCTGCGAGTGGACCTCGCCCACCGGATCCACGGTACGGGTGCGTTCGACACGGCTCGTCTCGCTCACGCAGCGCGCGGTGGCCGCCGTCGCCTACGAGGTGGAGCCCGTCGGCAAGCGGGCCCGGGTGGTGATCCAGTCCGAGCTGGTCGCCAACGAGCAGCTGCCGGGGTCCAATGGCGACCCGCGCGCGGCGATGGCCCTCCAGTCGCCCCTGGAGCCGGAGGAGGACTTCGCCTCGGGAGGGCGGCTGCGCCTGGTGCACCGCACCCGCCGCAGCGGGCTGCGCGTCGCCGCGGCCGCCGACCACGTCGTCAGCGGCCCCGAACGGACCATCACGAGCAGCGAGAGCCGGCCGGACGTGGCCCGTCTGACGGTCACCTCCGTCCTGGAGCCGGGCCAGCGGCTGCGGGTGGAGAAGCTCGTCGCCCACGGCTGGTCCGGCACCCGTTCGCTGCCCGCGATGAGCGACCAGGTCGACGCGGCCCTGGCCGCCGCGGCGCACGACGGCTGGCAGGGCCTGCTCGACGAACAGCGCGCCTACCTGGACGACTTCTGGGCGTGCGCGGACGTCGAGGTGGACGGCGACGAGGAGATCCAGCAGGCCGTCCGCTTCGCCCTCTTCCACGTCCTCCAGGCCGGCGCCCGCGCCGAGCAGCGGGCGATCCCGGCGAAGGGGCTGACCGGCTCCGGCTACGACGGGCACGCGTTCTGGGACACCGAGATGTTCGTGCTGCCCCTCCTGACCTACACCGCGCCCGAGGCCGTCGCCGAGGCGCTGCGCTGGCGGTACAACACACTGGACTCCGCACGGGAACGCGCGGCCCAACTCGGCCTGGAGGGGGCCGCGTTCCCGTGGCGCACCATCGAGGGCTCGGAGGGCTCGGCGTACTGGCCCGCCGGCACCGCGGCCTTCCATGTGAACGCCGACATAGCCAGTGCCGTGGTGCGCTACGTCGCCGCCACCGGGGACACCGGCTTCGAACAGGACACCGGCGTCGAACTGCTGGTGGAGACCGCCCGCCTGTGGCGCTCCCTCGGCCACCACGACCACCACGGCGCCTTCCACATCGACGGGGTCACCGGACCCGACGAGTACAGCGCCGTCGCCGACGACAACACGTACACCAACCTGATGGCCCGGGAGAACCTGCTGGCCGCCGCGGACGCCGTCGAGCGCCATCCGCGCGCGGCGGCCCGGCTCGGCGTCGACGACGAGGAGAGCGCCGCCTGGCGGGACGCCGCCGAGGCCATGCACATCCCCTACAACCACGAACTCGGCGTGCACGAGCAGCACGCGGGCTTCACCCGCTACCAGCAGTGGGACTTCGCGAACACCCGCCCCGACCAGTACCCGCTGCTGCTGAACTTCCCCTACTTCGACCTCTACCGCAAACAGGTCGTCAAGCAGGCCGACGTGGTGCTGGCGATGTACACCTGCGACGGCTACTTCGACGACGAGCAGATCGCCCGCAACTTCGCCTACTACGAGCCGCTCACCGTCCGGGACTCCTCCCTGTCGGCATGCTGCCAGGCCGTCATCGCCGCCCAGGCGGGCCATCTGCCGCTCGCCTACGACTACGCGGCCGAGGCCGCGCTGATGGACCTGGCCGACCTGGAGCACAACACCCGCGACGGACTGCACATCGCGTCGCTGGCCGGCACCTGGATGGCGCTGGTGGCGGGCTTCGGCGGGATGCGCCGGGACGACGACGGGCTGCGGTTCGCGCCGCGGCTGCCGGAGAAGATCCGCCGCCTGGCCTTCACCGTGCGGTACCTCGACCGCCGACTGCGGGTGGAGGTGCACGCCGACAAGGCCACGTACTCCTTGCTGGACGGCCCCCCGCTGACCATCGGTCACCACGGCGATCGGCTCACCCTGCACCCCGACGAGCCGGCCGTCCGCGCCGTACCCCCGGTGAAACCGCGGCCGGCCCCGGACCAACCACCACACCGCAGGCCCGAAAGCCGCTGACCGGGGGCCGCCTCAGCTCAGCACGCCGGTCAGCAGTCCGAGCAGGTCGCCGGTCGCGTCGGCGGCGCCCAGTGCGGGGAGGGCGCCGAGGGCGAGGACGGCCGCGGCGGCGGTCCGCAGGCGCGGGGGAGGGGCCGTTTGCAGGGCCGCGATCCGGCGGGTGACGGCGCGGTCCGTGAAGGTGAGCGCGCAGCCGGTACGGGCGCCGCCCGCGGTGAGCGCGGCGCGGGCCAGGGCCCGGGCCGTGGTGGCACGGTCCCCGACGGCGGTCGCCGCCTGCTCGTCCGCCCAGCGCTCCACCAGGAAGCCCACCGTCGAGCGGACCGGGATCAGCAACGGGTCGGCCGCCGCGGCGAGCGAGGCCGCGGTCACCAGGAGGCCGTGCCGGTGCGCGAGATGGGCCCGCTCGTGGGCGAGCAGCACCCGGCGCTCGGCCGGTCCGAGGGCGCCCAGCATGGCGGAGGTGACCAGGATCCGGCCCGGCCGGCCGGGAATGGCGAACGCCTGCGGCACATCGGAGGCCGCGACGATCAGTTCGGTGTCCCCCGGATGCCCCGCCGACAGCCGCCGCAGCGCCCGCCGGATGCCGCGCTCGGCGCGCACCGCACGGTGCACGCGACGGGCGACGACGGCGAGGGCCAGGCACGCGGCGATCCCGATGACGCCCGGCACCGGATCGGCCAGCCGGTGCCCGTCCTGCCGGGCCTCGGCGACCACGGGGGGAGCGTCGCCCACCAACGCGGCCGCCAGCAGTATCAGGGACCAGGTGGTGGCCGCCGCGGTGAGCACGGCCGCGGAGGTCAGCACCCGTGCGGCGAGCGCCGGTGCCACCCGCCGGCCGAGCACCGGACCTACCAGTCGCAGCAGCAGCGACAGCAGCAGCGGGGTGTAGACGTCGATCCTCATGCGCCGCCTCCGCCGAGCAGATCGCGCAGGACCCGCTCCTCCTCGGGGCTCAGTCCGGACACGAACTGCTGCAACGCGGCGATGGGGTCCGGACCGCGGTCGAGGGCGTCGTGCATCGCCTCGGCGGTCAGCTCGGCCGCGTTCTTCGCGGGCCGGTAGGCGCCGCGCCGCCCGTTCGCGTCGCGCAGGACGAGCCCCTTGTCGAACAGCCGCTTGAGGATGGTGTGCACGGTGTTGTACGCCAGCCCGCCGCCGATCTCGGTCTGGATCTCGGCCGGAGTCAGCGGTCGCTCCGTGGCCCACAGCGTGGCCAGCACCTCGCTCTCCAGCGCCCCCGCGCCGCGCCGCTCCGCTCTGTCGGGGGACCCTGTGCCAGCCATGCCCCAACCTTACAGCGCGTAGGGCCGTCAAACGGATGGCCGTGTTTGCCCTGCGGCCGGGCTTGTGGCCGGTTAATTTAGCTCTGTTTAGCCGTTTTTGCATGCTTTCGCACCTACGGCCCTACAGGTTGTAGGGTGACACGAACCCTACAACCTGTAGGGGTGAAGGGTGGACGATGTCAGGCAGCGCGCACGCCACACTCGGCGGGACCCGCCGCGGCGGTCCGTGGACCGTGCCCCGCGGCACCCGGCGCGCCCGCGCCGACGGTCCCCTCGCGGTTGTCGCGGCCGTCTTCACCCTGGCCCAGCTCCTCCTCGTCCGGCCCGGCATGGGCCTCGGCTGGGACGAGACCGTGTACGTCAGCCAGGTCAGTCCCCATGCCCCCGCGGCCTTCTTCAGCGCACCCCGGGCCCGCGGTGTCTCCCTGCTCGTCGCACCCGTCGCGGCCTGGTCGTCGTCCACCCCGCTGCTGCGGATCTACCTGGCCGTACTGTCCGGCCTGGCACTGTTCCTGGCGCTGCGCGCCTGGCGGGGGCTCTTCCCGGTCCGTGTCCTGGCCCTGGCGGGCGCCCTGTTCGCATCGCTGTGGGTGACCCTCTTCTACGGCCCGCAGGCCATGCCCAACTACTGGGTCGCCGTGGGCGCGCTCTCCGCCGTCGCCTGCTTCCTGCGCGCCGGCGCCGACCGCTCGGACCGGGCCGCCCTGTGGGGGCTGGCCGCGAGCGGGGCGCTGATGGCCTGGATGCGGCCCACCGACGCGGTCTGGGCGACCCTTCCCCTGCTGCTCCTCGCCCTGTCGCGCCGCCACTGGCGCCTCCTCGGAGTGCTCCTGGCCGGACTGGCGGCCGGGGCGGCGGAGTGGGTGATCGAGGCGTACGCCGGCTACGGCGGTCTCGCCCGGCGGCTGGCCGACGGCTCCGCGATCCAGGGCGGCCTGGGCTGGCATGTCGCCGTCGTCGACCAGTTGCGCAGCCTGGGCGGGCGGGCCCTGTGCCGGCCCTGTACGGGCGCGCTGCCCGACCCGCTGCTCACCGTCTGGTGGTTCGCCCTGCCGCTGCTCGCGGTGCTCGGCCTCGTCGCCGCTTTCCGGGCCCGGCGCACGTCGGCGACCCTGGTGCCGCTGATGTGCGGGGCTACGGCCGCCTTCCCGTACCTGTTCATGATCGGATACGCGGCGCCCCGGTTCCTGCTGCCCGCCTACGCCCTGCTGGCGCTCCCGGTGGCCGGCGCGCTGGTCCACCTGGTGACCGTCCCCGGCCGCACCCGGCGGACCGTGGCCGTGACGCTGGTGACGCTCGGCCTGGCCGCGCACCTCGCCGTCCAGATGGCCGTCCTGGTGCACACCGTCGACCGCACCACCGCCTCCCACCGAGCCTGGTCCGGTACCGCCGCCGAGCTGCACCGCCTCGGCGTCCGCCCGCCCTGTCTGCTCACCGGGCACGAGTCCGTCCCGGTCGCGTTCTACGCCGGCTGCTCCTCCGCGGCGACCGCCGGGCACAACGCCAACAGCACCGCGCAGGGCATCGCCCGGACCGCCGACCGCACACCGGTCGCCACGCTCGTCACCGCCGGATCCCGGCCACCCGCGTACGCCCGGCACTGGCCGTCCGTACCCTTCGGCGGGCTGCGCATCCACTACGCCGTACCGGCCGGCCGCCGATGACGTCCCCGGCGGGCCTCGCCACCGGTGCCGGCCGCCGACGGGCGTACGGGCACACCGCCGTCTGCCTCGCCGTCCTGACCTGTGCGGCCTATCTGGCCCGCCGGCACTGGCCGCTCCTCGAGACGGGCGCGCTGCGGCTCGCCGTCGCCGACCAGGGCTGGCTGCTGGTGGGCGCGACGGCGGCGGTCGGGACCTGGGCGGCCTCGGCGCTCGCCCAGCAGGGCGCGGTCATCCGGCGGCTGCCCGGCGGGCGTCTGGTGGCCGCCCAGTTCGCCGCCTGCGCGGCCAACCACGTGCTGCCCGCCGGGCTCGGGGCCGGGGCGGTGAACCTGCGGTTCCTGATGCGCTGCGGGCTCCCGCCGGGCCGCTCGGCCAGCGCGCTCGCGGTCAAGGCCACCGCGGGCGCCCTGGTCCGCGGCGCGCTGATCGCGGCGCTCGCCCCCTTCTGCCCAGGCCTGCTGCGGATCCCGCATGTCTCCCCGGCCGTCCTGGCCGCCGTGCTCGCGGCCGTCGTGCTGGTGGCCGGCCTGCTCGCCAGTCCGCTGTGGCCCCGCTGCCGGGCCGCCCTGGCGACCGTACTGGCGGACATCCGCGCCGTGCACGCCAGACCGCACCGTGCGGCGGCCCTGTGGGGCGGCTCGCTGGGCTTCGCCGCGCTGCACTCCCTGGTGCTGATCGCCGTCACCCGGGCCGTCGCCCTGCCCCTGCCGCCGGCCCGCGTGGCACTGCTGTACCTCGCCGCGAGCTGCGCCGCCGCCCTGCTGCCCACCCCGGGCGGCCTGGGCTCGCTCGACGCGGCGCTCGGCCTCGCGCTGACCGCGTCCGGGGCGCCGGCCGCGGCGGCCGCCTCCGCCGTACTCGGCTACCGGCTCCTGACCGTGTGGCTGCCGCTGGTGCCCGGACTGCTGGTGCTCGGGATGCTGGTCCGCCGCAAGGCGCTGTGAGCGGTGAGCCGCTGTGACCGGCGAGGCATCACCCGGCCGGGTCGCCCCGGCTTTTGCCCCGACATTGCCGCTTCATGACCAGCCGACTACATGGGTGTAGTCATGATGGTCATCGAAAGTAAGGCATGCCTTCGCTAAGTCGGGGGCGAGGTGGCGGGGACGTGCCTGCCGGGAGGGCCGCGACGCATGTGGGACGACGCGTTTCCGAGTTTCCTGATCGGGCTGAGGGAGGGACTCGAGGGCGGTCTCATCGTCTCCATCCTGGTCGCCACCCTCGTGAGGGCCGGTGCGCGGTCCCGGCTGCCGCAGGTGTGGACGGGCGTCCTGGCCGCGATCGCCGTGGCGATGAGCTTCGGCGCGGTCCTCACCTTCACCGCCGCGTCGCTGTCCGCCACCGCCCAGGAGGCGTTCGGCGGCACCCTCAGTGTCATCGCCGTCGCGTTCGTCACCGGCATGGTGTTCTGGATGCGGCGCTCGGCCCGCAGCCTCTCCGGCGAGATCAAGGAGAAGGTCACCGGCGCGCTCGGCACGGGCGCGGGGGTGCTGGTGCTCACCTCGTTCCTCGCCGTGGGCCGTGAGGGCCTGGAGACCGCCCTGTTCCTGTGGACCACCGCCCGCGCGGCGGGCGAGTCCGCGGGCCCGATGACCGGTGCGGGTATCGGGCTCGTGCTCGCGGCGGGCCTGTGCTGGGGCCTGTACCGCCGTGTCCTGAAGATCAATCTGACGAGGTTCTTCACCGCCACCGGCGCGGTCCTCATCGTCATCGCGGCCGGCGTCCTCGGCTACGGCCTGCGCGACCTCCAGGAGGGCGGCGTACTGCCCGGCAGGACCGCGTACGCCGTCGACCTCGGCGGCAGTATCGACGCCGGCTCCTGGTACAGCACGCTCGTCCAGGGCGTGCTCAACCTGACGCCGACGATGACCTGGCTCCAGGTGACCGGGTACGCCGGCTACCTCGCGGTGGTGATGACCCTGTTCGTACGGGGGGTACGCGCGAACCCCTCCGGCGCCACCGCGGCAGCCACCCCCCGTCCGATCCCGACGGCAGCCGGCACCACACCCGGTCCGGCGCCCGCGTCGGTGCCTGGGCCGGATTCCGCGTCCGTGCCCGGGGCCGCGTCCGGGGCGGGGCCGGCTGCCGGGTCGGCGTCCTGCACGGGTGCTTCCCGGTCGGAAACCGCGTCCGTGCTCGGGCTGGATCCGGTGTCCGGGGCTACGGGCGCGTTCGGGTCGGAATCCGTGTCCGTAGCCGGGCGGGATTCCGCTTCCGAGGCCGGGACCGCTTCGGAGGAACCCGCCTCCGTGCTCGGGGACGGGGCCGGGCCCGACCCCACCCCCGAGCACGAACCCGTGGCCGCGGGCCGCCGTCGGCCCGGCTGGGTCGTCCCGGTGGCTGTCGTCGCCGTTCCGGCGGTCCTGGCGGGGCTGGTCGTCGCGCTGGCCCGGCCCAAGCCGGCCGGGGCGCAGACGGTGGCCGTGTCCGGGAGCGAGTGCGGGAAGGGCTTCACCGCGCCGAAGCCGGGCCGGCAGACCTTCCAGATGCACAACACGGGCGGCAAGACGTCCGAGGTGTACCTCATCGACCCGGCGACCGGCGCGGTCTACGGCGAGATCGAGGGACTCGCCCCCGGCACCACCCGCGACCTGGTCGCCACGGTGGCGGGCGGCAGCTACGCGTGGCGGTGCGTGCCGACCGGCGGCAGGGCCGTCACCTCCAAAGCCGTCAGTGTCACCGGCGGGGGAGCGGCCAAGGCGGTCGTGCCCGTCTCGGAGAGCGACCTCGCGGCTCCGCTGAAGGCGTACAAGGCGTACGTGAACCAGGGCCTGGCCACGCTCGTCACCCAGACCCGGAAACTCGACGACGACATCGACGCCGGCCACCTCGGCCGGGCCCGCGCCGACTGGCTGACCGCCCACCGCACCTATGCCTCCCTCGGCGCCGCGTACGGCACCTTCGAGGACTTCGACCAGAAGATCGACGGCCGGCCCGACGGACTCCCGAACGGCGTGCGCGACAAGGACTTCACCGGCTTCCTCCGGATCGAGTACGGCCTGTGGCACGGCCGGTCGGCCAAGGACCTCCGCACCCCGGCCCGGCAGCTGGCCGAGGCGGTCGCCGGACTGGCCAAGGCCTTCCCCGGCCAGAAGTTCGAGGCGGGCGACCTGCCGCTGCGCGCCCACGAGATCCTGGAGAACACCCTCCAGTTCGAGCTGACCGGCGACACCGACCAGGGCAGCGGCACCGGGCTCGCCACCGCCGACGCCAACCTCGCGGGCACCCGCGAGCTGCTCACCGTACTCAAGCCGCTGCTGACCAGCCGCGCGCCGAAGCTGCTGCCCACCGTCGACGCGGACATCGCCCAACTCCAGAAGCTTCTGGACGCCGCCCACCACGACAACGGCTGGACCCCGGTCGACCGGCTCGCCCCCGCCGACCGGCAGCGGCTGAACGGCGCCACCGGACAGCTGCTGGAAGACCTCGCCCCGATCCCGGACCTCCTCGAGATCCGGAAGTCCGCCTGATGAGCACCGAACACCCGCACCTGGAAGGAACCCCTTCGATGTCCACTGCCGAAACGCCGGCCTGCCCCGTCGGCCCCGCCCGCCGCTCCTTCGTGCGGACCGCGCTGGGCGCCGGCGCGGCGGGCGCGGTCCTGGCCGGCGGCGGCTTCGTGCTCGGCGAGAGCGGCGGCACCGCCCAGGCTCAGGACACGGGTGCGGACAGCGGCGCGAAGGTCCCCTTCCACGGCGCCCACCAGGCCGGAATCATCACCCCGGCGCCGGCCGCCGCGACCTTCGTCTCCTTCGAGGTCACAGCCGACGACCGCAAGGGCCTCGAAGACCTGTTCAGGACCGTCACCGAGCGGGCCCGTCTGCTCACCTCCGGCGGCACCCCCACCGACCTCGGGGTCGGCGCTCCGCCCTCCGACAACGGCATCCTCGGTCCCGAGGTGCCCGCCGACGCGCTCACCGTCACCGTCGGCGTCGGCGCTTCCCTGTTCGACGACCGCTACGGCCTCGCCAAGGCGAAGCCGGCCCGGCTGACGCCGATGCGGACGTTCCCGAACGACCACCTCGACGCCGCCGAGTGCCACGGCGACCTGTCCCTCCAGATCTGCGCCGACCGCCAGGACACCGTGCTGCACGCACTGCGCGACATCGCCCGGCACACGAGGGGCGCCATGCAGATCAAGTGGCGCATCGACGGCTTCCAGAACACCCCGCGCCCCACCGGCGCCCAGCGCAATCTGCTGGGCTTCAAGGACGGCATCGCCAACCCGGACGTCACCTCGGCCCGGGAGACCGACCGGCTGATCTGGGCGGGCGGCGGACAGGGCGAGCCGGCCTGGACGAAGGGCGGCAGCTACCAGGTGATCCGGATCATCCGGATGCTCGTGGAGTTCTGGGACCGGGTGTCCCTGACCGAGCAGGAGAAGATGTTCGGCCGCCGCAAGGACACCGGCGCCCCGCTGGACGGCGCCAAGGAGACCGACATGCCCCAGTACGCCAAGGACCCGCACGGCACGGCCATCCCGCTGGACGCGCACATCCGCCTCGCCAACCCGCGCACCGCCGCCTCCGACGACTCCCGCATCCTGCGTCGGGGCTACAACTACGACCGGGGCGTGGACAACGTCGGCAACCTGGACATGGGACTGGTCTTCTGCTGCTACCAGCAGGACGTCAAGCGGCAGTTCGAGGCCACCCAGACGCGGCTGGTCGACGAACCCCTCGTCGACTACATCTCCCCGACCGGCGGCGGCTACTTCTTCGCCCTTCCGGGTGTGCGGGACACCGGGGACTGGCTGGGCCGGGGGCTGCTGTCGGCCTGACTTTCCCCCGGCATGGCCAAGGCCTGCCCCCGGCTTTACTGCGCATCCCTTGTACCTGCTGTGAGTTGGCACAAGGCTGGGCCATGTCTCGAGATGTCCCGCAGTGCTCCGAGTGTTCCACAGTGTTCTTCGACGTGCCTCCCGATGACGGCCGACCCCGGTTCCGCACAGCACCTCCCCGCGGGGAACCGGGGTCGGCGAACGGGGCCGGCCCCGGGGCGTCACTCCCGTAACCGCAGGTCCTTCCGCCACTTGGCGATCTGCTTCTCCGGATCCCCGGTGTACGACCACGGCGTCCGGGTCGCCCGGCGGCCGAGCATGCGCAGCATGGAGCCCGCGACGTCCGTCGTGCCCGCGAGGCAGGCCGCGTGGGTGAGGTAGTTGAGGTCACGGAGCTCACCCGGGGCCACGGGGGCGTCGCCGCGGCCGGCGATCCAGCGCTGCCAGGTGCGGCGTACGTCGCTGACCGCGCCGTCGTGATCCCAGTGCTGACCGAGGCCCACCGCGGTGTGCTGCCCCCGCGCTCCGTCGAGGGCGTAACGGAACTCCTCGACCCGGGCGTACTGCACGAGGACCGGCAGGGCGCAGCCGGGCGGTGCCACTCCGGCCGCGTCGCGCGCGAAGTCGTACATCAGGCCGTGGGTGCCGTGCCAGCGCGCCGAGTAGTAGTGCAGCACCTGGAGGTGCCCCTCCACGCTGTAGGGGTCGCGCCGGTGCAACTCGTCCCACCAGCGGGCGATTTCCTGCCGTCGCACCCCGGCCGGGTACAGCCGCGCGACCGAGATCAGGGACACCCACGGCGTGGGGTCCTCCGGGTAGGCCTCGGAGGCCCGCAGACAGGCCAGTACGGCCGAGTCGATCCGGTCCCGGTCGATCGGCACACCCCGGCCCGCCGCGATGGCCAGGCTGAAGGCCCGGGCGGTCTCGGTCGCCGCGCGCAGCACCAGCGCGTCGGCGCCGCGCGGTACGGCGGCCAGCCAGGACTCCACCGTCGTACTGCCCGCGCACGCCTGCGCGAGCAGCCGGATCCGGTGCCCCCGGGACAGCCAGTCGACCCCGGAGGCCCGTAGCAGCTCGCGCAGGCCCTGCCAGCGGCCGATCACGATGTCGTGCCGGGCGGAGCTGAGGGCGTCGTCCCCGCAGTCGGGGTCGAAGTCGGGGGCGTACTTGGAGACGAAGCGGTCTCTCGCCATCGGGTCCCTTCCCGTCAGAAGTCGGTGGGGAGGCCCTCGTGGGCCCGTGACGCTTCCGCGGCGCGGTCGTCGGAGACGTACTCCGCCTCGACGGTGCGGGTGGCGTCGAGCTTGGCGGGCCGGTAGTAGTCGCTGCCCTGCTTCCAGTACCAGAGCATCGGCACCAGGCCGACGGCCAGCCCGCCGAGGCCGATTCCGATGGCCGCGCCGCTCAGCTCACCCAGGGACTCGATGAAGATCCAGAACATGAACAGGGCGCCGAACAGCGGCCACAGCCCGCCGAGTACGAAGTCGGCCGCGGACCTCAGCAGCATCTTGCGGTAGGCCACCACGACCGCGAGGCCCGCGAGACCGTAGTAGACGGCGATCTGAAGGCCGATCGCCGAGATGGCGTCGGCGAGGATGTCGCCCACCGAGCCGAGGGCGTTGGAGGCGATGAACATCACCAACGCCACGCCGCCCACCACGGCGATCGCCACCCAGGGGGTGTTCCAGGTGCGGTGCACCCGCCCGAACGCGGAGGGCATCGTACGGTCGCGGCCCATCGCGAACAGCGAGCGCGTGACCTGGATGAGCGTCGTCTCCAGGGTGGCGATGGTCGACAGCATCACGGCGATGATCAGCAGCTTGCCGCCCCAGCCGGGCCAGACCTCCTCGCCGAGGACCGCCAGCACGTTGGCGTCGTTCTCCTCGATCTGCTTGGAGGACAGGATGACGTTGACGGCGATGGTGAACACCTCGAAGAGCAGGAAGACGATGCCCACGCCGATCAGGCCCGCGAGACCGGTCGTACGGCGGCTGTTGCGGGTCTCCTCGCTGAGGTTGCTGGTGACGTCCCAGCCCCAGTAGTAGAACGCGGCGATGAGCGCGCCCGAGGCGAAGCCGGCCATCCCGTCGAAGTGGCCGAAGCCCAGCCAGGACCAGTCGAAGGCGCGGGCGTTGCCGGTGTGGAACAGGGCCAGCACCGCGAACAGCAGCAGGATCGCCAGCTCGACGCCCGACATCAGCAGCTGCGCGCGCACGGTGAGCCGGGCACCGCCCAGCACCACCCCGAGCATGATCAGGAACCAGACCGAGCCGACCACCGTCGACAGCGCGGTGTTGTCGCCCATCTTGTCGTCGAACAGGGCCAGGGTCATCGACCCGGCGGGCAGCGAACCGGCCACCATGAAGATGGTCGCGGACACCACGAGCGCCCAGCCGCTGACGAAGCCGAGGAAGGGGTGGAGGGTGCGTCCCACCCAGGAGTAGCTCGCCCCCGCGTTGACGTCGATCCGGCCGAGGTAGCTGAACGCCAGCGCGATGCCCAGCATGGGTATCGCGCAGTACAGCAACGCGGCCGGACTGGCCAGTCCCACGGCACCGACGAGGACCGCGGTGGTCGCCGCGAGCGAGTAGGCCGGGGCGCTGCCCGCGACCGCCATGACCACCGTGTCGAACGTGCCGAGGGCATTGGCCTGAAGCCCTCTGCCCCTGTTGTTGCTCATTGTCGTGCCGCTTTCGGTAGTGCACGCGCCCGGGGGTCCTGGCCCGGCGTCGTACGGGTGGGGGGTGTGGCTCCGCCCGCGACCCGGAGAGGGATGGCCTGGGGTCAGGGGTCGGCCAGGAGATGAGGAGGGGGACGCGCGTACCGATCAGCCCTGCGTCGGCAGCCGGTCACACCGCGTGCGTGGTGCGTGTGATGATAGCGGCACTTATTTACGTTTCAAGATTGACCAGCCGGTAATCTGCGCCGGCCGTTCGCCCGCGCCAACTCCCTCCGCTGGTCAGGGCCTTTGCTGTGCATGTGATTAGGGTTCCCGCTGCGGGAAACGCGGACCGGGAACCGTGACAGCGACAGGCGCCGGGCGCCGAGAGGGAGGCGGCCATGACCGGTCAGCAGCCGGAGCACACCCCGATGGGAGACGACGCGTACCAGCCCACCGGGACCAACGAGGAACAGCAGGACGCCGCGCCCCTGGACCTTCAGGACGCGCTGGACGAACGGACCTACGACGACAGCCTCGACGAGGGTTATTCGCCCCCGGAGAAGCCGCTGGGCGCCACCCGGTACGGGACCACCGCGGCCGAGCAGCACGAGGGCGAGAGCCTCGACCAGCGGCTGGACCAGGAACGGCCCGACGTGTCCCCGCCACTCGGGGACGCCGTGGGCGACCTGCCGGGCGGCGAGGGCGAACCCGTCGATCCCGAGGCGGGCGGCGACCGCGCCGGCCGGCTCGTGGCCCCCGACGAGGGTGCCCACCCGGACACCACGAAGGAGACCGTCGCGGACGACGTGGGCATCGACGGGGGCGCGGCCGGTGCGGAGGAGGCGGCGGTGCACATCGTCGAGGACGAGACGGCACTGCCCGAGTAGGACCGGTCAGTCCCCCAAGTGGTCTATCTGGCGCAGCTTGTTGGTGGCGTCCAGCGCGGCCACCTTGTAGGACTCCGCGAGCGTCGGGTAGTTGAACACGGCGTCGACGAGATAGTCGACCGTGCCGCCGCAGCCCATCACGGACTGGCCGATGTGGATCAGCTCGGTGGCGCCCGTGCCGAAGCAGTGCACACCGAGCAGCGTGCGGTCCTCGGGGGAGACCAGCAGTTTGAGCATGCCGTGCGAGTCGCCGATGATCTGGCCGCGGGCCAGTTCCCGGTAGCGGGCGATGCCCACCTCGAACGGCACGCTGTCCGCGGTCAGTTGGTCCTCCGTGCGGCCGACGAAGCTGATCTCCGGGATGGTGTAGATGCCGATCGGCTGGAGGTTGTGCATGCGGCCCACCGGCTCGCCGAACGCGTGGTAGGCGGCCGCCCGCCCCTGCTCCATCGAGGTCGCGGCCAGCGCCGGGAAGCCTATGACGTCGCCGACGGCGTAGATGTGCGGCACCTCGGTGCGGTAGCGCTCGTCCACCCTGATCCGGCCGCGGGCGTCCGCCGAGAGACCGGCCTTGTCCAGGTCGAGCCCCTCGGTGACGCCCTGGCGGCCCGCGGAGTACATCACCGCGTCGGCGGGGATCTTCTTGCCGCTCTCCAGGACGGTCAGGGTCCCGCGCTCATGGCGTTCCACGGCGGCGACGGTCTCCCCGAACCGGAAGGTGACGGCCAGGTCGCGCAGGTGGTACTTGAGCGACTCGACGACCTCCACGTCGCACAGGTCCAGCATCCCGGGGCGCTTCTCCACCACCGTGACCCGGCTGCCCAGCGCGGCGAACATCGAGGCGTACTCCATGCCGATCACACCGGCACCCACGATGACCATGGAGCGCGGCACCCGCTCCAGCGTGAGCACGTTGTCCGAGTCCAGGATCGTGCGCCCGTCGAACTCCACGCTGTCCGGGCGGGCGGGCCGGGTTCCGGTGGCGATCACGATGTGCTCCGCGCTCAGCAGCCGCTCGTGACCGGTCACCTCCCGCAGGGCGACGGTGTGCGGGTCGACGAAGCGGGCCGTGCCGGCGTGCAGGGCGACGTGGTTGCGCGAGAGCTGGCTGCGGATGACGTCGGTCTCCCGGCCGACCACGTGCTGGGTGCGCGCGATCAGGTCCGCGACGGTGATGTCCTCCTTCAGGCGGTAGCTCTGCCCGTACAGATCGCGCTGGGTGAGTCCGGTGAGGTACAGCACCGCCTCGCGCAGGGTCTTGGAGGGGATGGTGCCGGTGTGTAGGGAGACCCCGCCGACCATGTCGGGGCGGTCGACGACCGCGACCCGCCGGCCGAGCTTGGCCGCGGCGATGGCGGCCTTCTGGCCGCCGGGTCCGGATCCGATGACGAGCATGTCGAAGTCGGGCACCCCCGGAGTCTGCCAGCACGCGCACTCACTGCGGAAGACTGATCGGAAAACCATCCCGCGCCGCGGCCCCCGCGTGCCGCACCCCGCATGCGCGGACACACCACGACCACCGGCCCCGGCAAGGCGTTCCGGAGCCAGTGGCGATGATGCCGTCGGGCCCTAGGGAAGCAGCTTCTCGATGGCGGACGGGTCGGTCTCCAGCTTGCGCCTCGCCCACTCGAGGTTCGCCGGGGTGACGTCCCGGCCCGCCGCCATCACCAGGTCCTCCGCCGTGATGCCGCGGCCGGGGGAGGTGTGGAGCAGGGAGTCCGGGGTGCGCACGTCGTCCGACAACCGGGACGCTTCGGGTTCTGACGTCGACATGATGCCTCCTCCTCGGGCCCGGCCGGCACGTACCGCGAGACCGGGACCCACTCTCACCATTCACCGCCTGAGAGCGCCCTGCATCCGGAGCGGCCTCAGGCCCGATGACGAGGTACCTGAAGGCGGCGGAAGAAAACCCCCGGCCCTACGCTGGAAGAAGCCCGCACGCCCGGACCGGGAGGCCGACATGGCCGAGACGCAGCTGCCGCAGGACACGCCGGGGCGCCCCCGCCCCCTGCCGATCGCCGAGCACGGGCTGATCGGCGATCTGCGCAGCGTGGCCCTGGTGGGCAGCGATGGCACGATCGACTGGTACTGCTGCCGGGCCTTCGACCAGCCCAGCGTCTTCGCGGCGATCCTGGACCCCGAGCGCGGCGGGGCCTTCGAGCTCACCGCGGCCGTACCGGCCCGGACCAAGCAGTTCTACTTCCCCGACACCAACGTACTGATCACCCGGTTCTACACGGAGGACGGTGTCGGGGAGATCCAGGACTTCATGCCCGTGACCGGCGAGGACGCCGAGACCGGCCGGCACCGCGTGATCCGCCGCGTCCTGTGCGTCCGCGGCACCGTCCCCTTCCGGGCCCGCATCGCACCGCGCTTCGACTACGGCGCCGCCCCGCACGCCCTGACCATGCTCGGTGAGACCGCCCTCTTCGAGTCCCGGGACATGGCCCTCGCGCTGACCGCCACCGTGCCGCTGGAGGGCGACGGCGTGGACGCGCTCGCCGACTTCAAGCTCACCGAGGGCGAGACCGCCGTGTTCGCCCTCGACCAGGTCGGCGAGGACGTACCGCCGCGCGGCTGCCCCCACATGGAGGCCGAGCACGAGTTCGCCGCCACGGTCGCCTACTGGCGGCGCTGGCTGTCCCACTCCCGCTACCGGGGCCGCTGGCGCGAGATGGTCCACCGCTCCGCCCTCACCCTGAAGCTGCTCACCTACGCTCCGACCGGCGCCATCGTCGCCGCGCCCACCACCAGCCTCCCCGAACAGTTCGGCGGCGAACGCAACTGGGACTACCGCTACGTATGGGTCCGCGACGCCGCCTTCTGCGTGTACGCCCTGCTGCGGCTGGGCTTCTCCGGCGAGGCCGCGGCGTTCATGCGGTTCGTGACCACCCACGTCAGCCCCGGAGACGGCCGCGGGTCGGGCCCCCTCCAGATCATGTACGGCATCGACGGCCGCACCGACCTGCCCGAACGCGAACTCCGGCACCTGTCCGGCCACCAGGGCTCCGCCCCGGTCCGGGTCGGCAACGCCGCCGCCGACCAGCTCCAGCTCGACATCTACGGCGCCCTGATCGACTCGATCTACCTCTACGACAAGTGGGCCGAGCCCATCTCCAGCGGCCAGTGGGACGACGTGTGTCACCTGGTCGACTGGGTCTGCGACCACTGGGACCAGCCCGACGAGGGCGTGTGGGAGACCCGCGGCGGCCGTCAGAACTTCCTCTACTCCCGTCTGATGTGCTGGGTGGCCATCGAGCGCGCCATCCGCCTCGCCAACCGGCGGGGCCTGCCCGCCGACATCGTCCGCTGGCGGCAGAGCCGGGACACCATCTACCGGCGGATCATGGACCGCGGCTGGTCGCCGCGGCGCCGCGCCTTCGTCCAGCACGAGGACAGCGACGTCCTGGACGCCTCCGTGCTGATGATGCCGCTGGCCAAGTTCATCGCCCCCACCGACCCCAAGTGGCTGTCCACCCTGGACGCGCTGACCGAGGAGCTGGTCTCCGACTCCCTCGTCTACCGCTACGACCCGCAGGCCAGCCCGGACGGAGTGCGGGGCGACGAGGGCACGTTCTCGATCTGCTCGTTCTGGTACGTCGAGGCGCTGGTGCGCGCCGGACGGCTGGAGGAGGCACGGCTGGCGTTCGAGAAGATGCTCACCTACGCCAACCATCTCGGCCTGTACGCCGAGGAGATCGGCCGCACCGGCGAGCAACAGGGCAACTTCCCGCAGGCGTTCACCCACCTGTCCCTGATCAGCGCCGCCTTCAACCTGGACCGCGCTCTCGGCTGACCCCGCCCGCACGTCCCCGTCCCGCACTGACTGTAACCGGTCTGTCACAGCCGCGCGCGGCACCACAACTCCACCCGGACCTCCTGTGTCGAACAGGGCGTCGGTCACCGAATGGGACCCGACGGACCGTCAAAAGACCATGGGGGAACGGGACATGACCCGTATCGCACGCACGACCCGCCGCACCACGGCCTCGGCCGTCGCCACGGCAGCCTCCTTCCTGCTGCTCGCCGGCGCCGGCATCCTGGCCGCGCCGTCCGCGTTCGCCGGCGTCCCCGGCGGCACCAGCGCCGCCGACCGCAACAGCGACTTCAACGGCGACGGCCACAACGACGTCCTCATCGGCGTCCCGGAGGGCACCGTCGACGGCAAGGAGGGCGCCGGGTACGTCACCGTCCAGTACGGCGCTCCCAACGGCATCGGCACCAACAGCACGGTGCCGAAGGGCCGTACGGCGGTCATCAGCCAGTCCAGCAGGGGCGTGCCCGGCACCTCGGAGGCCTGGGACGACTTCGGGCAGGCGGTCGCCACCGGCGACCTGGACGGCGACGGCTACGACGACGCGGTCATCGGCGCACCCGGTGAGGACGAGGGCAGCGTCGCGGACGCGGGCCGGGTGACCGTCCTGTACGGCTCCAAGGCGGGCCTGGGCGCCGAACGCACCGCCTCCGTCACCGCGGCCAAGCCCGCCGCCGGGGCCCGGTTCGGCCTCGCGGTGGCCGCCGCGCGGTTCACCGGGGACACCGACGCCGACCAGCTCGTCGTCGTCGACCAGAAGGTGGGACTGACCGCCTTCACGTACCACGCGGGCGTCCTGCGGCGCGTCGGCGTCCCGCACTCCACCGGCCACAAGCTCCAGCCCGCCTATGTGACCACCGGCGACTACGACCGCGACGGCTTCGCCGACCTCGTCGTCTCCGGCTACAGCCCCGACGACGACTACACCCAGGGCTGGTCGGCGTACTACGCGGGCGGCACCGAGGGCCTGAGCTACCGGCGGGACCTGCACGGCGGCCTGGGCACGGCCTCCGGCGACATCAACCGCGACGGCTACGACGACCTCGTCGTCGGCCAGCTCAGCGCCGCCGACGAGTCCACCGGGGACGCTAACGCGCCCGGCGGCCTGGTCGGCGTCTACTACGGCGGCGAGGACGGTCCGGCCGGCACCCAGGGCCCCGGCACCTCCGCACAGTGGTGGTCGCAGAACTCCCCGGGCGTGCCCGGCACCGCCGAGCGGGGCGACGCCTGGGGCGCCGACCTGTCCGTGGCCGACGTGAACGGTGACGGCTTCGCCGACGTGGCCGTCGGCGCGCCCGGCGAGGACGTGGGCACGGTCGCCGACGCGGGCGCGGTGTGGCTGCTGCGCGGCACCGCGAAGGGCCTGACCGGGTCCGGCGCCCAGTCCTTCGACCAGAACAGCCGCGGGATTCCCGGCACCGCCGAGGCGGACGACGGCTGGGGCGCCCAGGTGCGGCTGGTGGACACCGACGGCGACGGCCGCGCCGAGCTGCTCGCGTCGGCGTCCGGCGAGAACGCCGGCGACGGCGCGGTGTGGCTGCTGCCCGCGAGCGGCGGCGGCCTGCTCGCCGACGGTTCGTGGGCCTACGGCGCCGCCGCCCTGGGCGGGAACGGCCACGCCGCCCGTTTCGGAGCGGTGATCGACGAATAGTCCCAGACCGTGGTGGTGTGCCCGCCGGTCGCCCGGGTACTCGGTGGTTTCCGGAAAGCACCACGACGCTGGGTCGGGAGACGGAGGAAAATCCTATGGCCAGCAGCACCGAGACCGGCGACGTCACCGGCACCCGGGACAAGGACTACAACCTGATCTGGTATGTCGAGGCGTGCCTGAGCAACGCCCTCCGCCTGGAGCAGTACATCCAGGACGCGGAACGCGACAAGGACCAGGAGATCGCCGAGCTGTTCCGCAAGGCGCAGTCGGACAGCCGCAAGGGCGCCGAACTGGGCAAGCAGCTGCTGCGCTCGCGGCTGAACGGCGGCTGACGCACACCCCGGGCGCCCCGGGCGACGGCGAACGTTTCGTCTTCGTCCCGCGGAATCGTCCAGCGGACCCGAGCCGTCGCCCTCGTCGGCGGCCGGGTCCGTCCGTCTGTCCGGCCGTCTCAGGGCAGCGCCTGCTCCGCCCAGATGATCTTGCCACTGGGGGTGTAGCGGGTGCCCCAGCGCTCGGCGAGCTGGGCGACGAGGAATAGGCCGCGGCCGCCCTCGTCGGTGGTCGCCGCGTACCGCAGATGGGGTGAGGTCGTGCTGCTGTCGGACACCTCGCAGATCAGGGCCCGGTCGTGCAGCAGCCGTACGCCGATGGGTGCGCGGCCGTAGCGAATGGCGTTGGTGACCAGCTCGCTCAGGATCAGCTCGGTGGTGAACGCCAGGTCGTCCAGACCCCACTCCTCCAGCCGCCGGGTCACCGCGGCCCGTACCTCCGAGACGGCCGCCGGTTCGGACGGCACCTGCCACTCGGCGACCCGGTCGGCGCCCAGCGTGCGGGTACGGGCCACGATCAGGGCGACGTCGTCGCTCGGCCGGGCAGGCAGCCGGTCCAGCACCGCCCGGCAGGTGTCCTCGGGCGAGTCCCCGGCCCGCTTCAGAGCGGTGCCCAGCAGCTCCAGACCCTCGTCGATGTCCCGGTCCCGGTCCTCGACCAGCCCGTCCGTGTACAGCACCAGCCGGCTGCCCTCCGCCAGCTCCAGCTCGGCGGCCTCGAAGGGCAGCCCGCCCAGACCCAGCGGGGGCCCGGCGGGCACGTCCGGGAAGTCGACGCTCCCGTCGGGCCGGACCACGGCGGGCGGGGGATGGCCGGCCCGGGCGACGGTGCAGCGGCGGGCGACCGGGTCGTACACCGCGTACAGACAGGTCGCCCCGGTGACCACCGCGCTGCCGTCCGCGGGGGTCTCGTCCTGGTCGATACGGGCGACCAACTCGTCCAGCAGGGACAGGAGCTCGTCCGGCGGCAGGTCCAGCGCGGAGAAGTTGTGCACCGCCGTGCGCAGCCGGCCCATGGTGGCCGCGGCGTGCAGCCCGTGCCCCACCACGTCCCCGACCACCAGCGCCACCCGGGCCCCGGACAGCGGCAGCACGTCGAACCAGTCCCCGCCGACGCCGGCCTGTGCGGGCAGGTAGCGGTAGGCGATCTCCAGGGCGCTCTGGTCGGGCAGGGAGCGGGGCAGCAGGCTGCGCTGGAGGGTGACCGCCATGCTGTGCTCGCGGGTGTAGCGGCGCGCGTTGTCGATGGACACCGCTGCGCGGGCGACCAGTTCCTCGGCGAGGGCCTGCTCCTCGGCGTCGAACGGCTCGGGCTTCTGGGAGCGCCAGAAGTTCGCCACGCCCAGCACCAGGCTGCCGGCCCGCAGCGGCACGGTGATCAGCGAGTGAATGCCGTACTCCACGACCTGCCCGGTGCGTTTCGGGTCCTGCGCCAGCCACCCGGGGGCATCGCGCAGCCGGGGCTCCACGACCGCCCGGCCGGTGGCCAGGCTGCGGGCCTGCGGCGAACTCGCCACGTACCGGATGCGCCGGCCCACCTGATAGAGCGGGGCGTCATTGCGGATGCCGCTGCACGCGGTGCGGCACAGGGCGGTCCCCGGCCGTGGCTCCGCCCCCTCGATCACGGCGTCGAACAGGTCCACGGTGGCGAAGTCCGCGAACCGGGGCACGGCCAGTTCCGCCAGTTCTTCGGCGGTGCGGCTCACATCGAGGCTGGTGCCGACGCCGACCCCCGCGTCGTACAGCATGTCGAGGCGTTCGCGGGCCACTTCCGCCCGGCCCGACAGGGCGCGCAGCTCCGTGGAGTCGCGCAACGTGGTCACGCTGCCGGGCGGGCCGCCCCTGAGGTCCGTCGGCCGCTGGTTGATCGCCAGCAGCCGGTCCTTGACCAGGCGCACCTCGTCGGTGGCGACCCGGCCCGAGGCGAGCAGCCCGGCGGTGTCGGCGTCGAGGCCGAGGTCGAGCACATGGCGGGCCTCGGCGTCCTCGGGCAGATCGAGCAGGCGATGCGCCTCGTCGTTGGCGAGCAGCAGCCGGCCCTCGCCGCTGACGATGAGCACACCCTCCCGGACGGCGTGCAGCACCGCGTCGTGGTGCTCGTACATCCGCGTCATCTCGGACGGCCCGAGGCCGTGTGTCTGCCGCAGCAGGCGCCGGCTCACCAGGGCCGTGCCCGCGGTGGCCAGGGCCAGCGCCGCCGCCGCGGAGGCCAGCAGCAGCGGCAGCTGCTGGTCGGCGGCACCGCCGACGTGCGCGGTGGTGATGCCGGAGGACACCAGGCCCACGACGGAGCCGTCCGGTGCCTTGACCGGGACCACGACCTGCACCAGCGGCCCGATGGTGCCGTTGACGTGTTCGGTCACGGTGTGCCCGGCCTGCGCGGGCGCGATGGTGCCGACGAACTTCTTGCCGATACGGTCCGGTTTGGGGTGGGTGTAGCGGATCCCGTCGGTGTTCATCACGACGAGGAAGTCCACCCCGGTGGCCTTGCGAGTCGCCTCGGCCTTCGGCTGGAGCAGGGCTGTCGGATGCTTGCTGCGCAATGCCGCGACCGTGCCCGGGGCGTTGGCGAACGTCTCGGCGACGGCGAGGGATCGGTTCTGCGCCTCCAGGTCGCTGTCGTGCCGGACCTGGAGGACCTGCGCCACCACGGCCGACACGACCAGCAGCAGCACGATCACCACTTGCAGCACGAACACCTGTCCGGCGACGCTGCGTCCGCCCATCGACCGCAGCCCGCCGGCCTTTTCGCGGCGCGGTCCGGTGCCGTCCTGCCGCGGTGGGAGCGCTGCCTGCGGTTCTCCGGACCCACGGACCGGCCGTAGCGCGATCCGGCCCAACAGTCGGACCATGAGCCCATGTCTACACTGCCCGGCCTCCCGAGGCGAGAGGCATCTCATGAGATAACTGCCCGTGATCGGCGCGGACGGTGCGCCGGGAGCAGGTGCGACGGGGTGTCATGTGCCGGGGGCATGAGCAGCGGGTGTGTACGGATCATCTCGGTCGCCCGGGGGCGGTGCGGCGGGTGGCCAGGAGCAGGGCGACGTCGTCGGGACGGTCGGCGGCGTGGCGGGCCGTGGCGGTGAGGCGGTCGGCGACGCCGGACAGGGAGCGGCCGCCCCGGCGCCCGGCGGCGGCCCCGGCCCGGGCCAGGGCCACGCGCAGCGCGCCGATGCCGACGTCGATGTCCGTGCCGGGCCGCTCGACGAGCCCGTCCGTGTACAGAGCGAGGATCGCGTCGGGCTCCAGGGTCAGTTCCGCCACCGGGTACTGCGCGTGCGGGTCCACGCCGAGGACGACACCGCCGGGAAGGTCCAGGACCTGGGCGCGCCCGTCCGGGGAGCGCAGCAGCGGCGGCAGATGCCCGGCGCGGGCGACCCGGGCCGCCCCGGTGGCGGGGTCGAGGCGCAGGTAGCAGCAGCTGGCGAACTGCCCGGGGTCCAGATCGATGAGCAGCCGGTTCGTACCGCTCATGACCTCGTCGGGCGGACGGTCCCCGAGCGCGAAGGCCCGGACCGCGCTGCGCAGCTGCCCCATCGTCGCCGCCGCCTGCACACCGTGCCCCTGGACGTCCCCGATGACCAGCGCCAGGCCGTTCCCGGCCTCGACCACGTCGTACCAGTCCCCGCCGACGTCCATGCCCTGCGTGCCGGGCAGATAGCGCCCGGCGGTCTCCACCTGCGGATGCGTCGACAGCCGCCGGGGCAGCAGCGCCTGCTGGAGGCCCCGGGCGAGGGCCGCCTCGGTGTCGTAGCGCTGCGCCTTCTCCATGGCGTGCGCGATCAGCCCGGCGAGCGCGGTGAGGACCGTACGTTCCTCCGTGCTGAACCCGCGGGGACGCTCGAAGCCCAGGATGCAGGAGCCGACCGGGCGCCCCGAGGCGATCAGCGGCAGGAAGGCCCGGGCGCCCTCCCTGGCATCCAGGGGGATGCCCGGGTAGGCCGCGTTCAGCAACTCCATGGACTCGAAGAAGATGGGCCGGCCCGTGGTGAGCGTCTCGACGCCGGGCAGGAGGGCGTCGAGGCCGACGCCCTCGAACGGGGCGAGGAAGCCCTGCGGGAAGCCGGTCTCCCACGCCAGGTACAGGTGCCGCTCCTGGAGCAGGTAGATCGCCAGTCGCCGTCCGCCGAACGCGGGCAGCAGCTCCCGCATGACGACCTCCGACACCTGGCGCGCGGTGACCGCGTCGGTCAGTGCGATGGCCAGGGCGATGGGCCGGTACAAGGAGGCCATGGAGGGACCGGCCGGCGGGTCGCCCGGCGCGGGCTCGACCTGCGGCAGCTCGGCGTGGGTGTCCAGCGATGCGTCGATCCGGTCCGCCGGGACGACGGTGCAGGTGAGCGTGTCCGGGCCGGCCTGCAGGGACAGTGCCAGCCAGTCGCCCTCGCCTTCGCCGCCGCCTTCGTCTGGGGGCCGTCGGACGTGGAAGTGCACCGGCTCGGGGGAGAGCAGGGCACCGCGGATATGGTCCTCGTACGGCGGCCGGCTCAGCCACGGCACGGCCTCCCCGAAGGCACGCCCGAGCAGCCGCTCCCGCTCCTGGCCCAGCAGGCGTGCCGCGGCCGGATTGGCGTACACGATCACACCTGTCCGGTCCAGGCAGAACACCCCCTGGGACAGCGGGTCGGCCGCCGCGCCGGCGGACACGGCGGGGCCGGGATCGAGGACGAGGCCCCGGACCAGGGACGGGCAGGCCCGGTCCGCCGGAGGCCACAGCTCCAGCAGCCGCGCGGTCCCGTCGCCCGCCCGGACGTGCAGCGGCAGTGGCGGAGGTGTTCCGGTGGCCGTGTCGCCGAGCGCCACCATGATCTGGTGGGCGTCGGCCGGGGCCAGCGCCTCCGCGAGCGCTTCCCCCGTCGCGGCGAACTCCTCGGGAGGCGTGCCCAGCAGGTCGTGCAGCCGGCTGTCCGCGGTCACCGCGGAGGTCGCCGGGTCCCAGGTGAACCGTCCGACGGGCCAGGGCGCCGGGCGGGCCGCGGGCGGGCGTACGCACAGGGGTTCCCCGTCCCAGACGACCGCGTCCTCCTCGTCCTGCGCCAGAGCGCGCAGCTCGGCGCCCAGCTTCTCGGCGAGGGCGGCCAGCCGGTCGGGCTCGGGCAGTTCGTCCGCCGCGTCCGTGGCGGACGGCCGCAGCACGGTCAGTACGCCGATGGCCGACTTCGCCCCCGGCACGGGCATGTAGAGCGACCCGAACTGGAACGGCAGACCCGCCGCGAGCTGGGGATAGCGGCGTACCGTCTCCGTGGCGTTCGGCAGCACCACCTGGATGCCCAACCGGTAGGCGTCGGCGACCGGAAAGGGCTGCCTGATGTGCAGCTGCCACCAGGGCCGGAACAGTGAACCGGGCAGTCCCACCAGCACCGCCAGACGCAGCAGCCCGGGCGTGCTGGAGGGCAGGTAGACGCCGCTCACGTGCCCGCCAGCCGTGCCGAGCGCCCGGATCGAGGCGTCGACGAGCAGCCGGGCCAGCCGTCCGCGGGCCCGGTGCGCCTGCTCCCCGCTCCCAGTCATCGGCCTCTGCCCCGTCCGTGCGCCGCCGGGTGGGTGACACAGCAAGAATGCGTCACGACGGCCGAGAAACGCACCTGGGCGGACGGTATGAGTCCTGCAAGGCAGCGGCGACGCGGCCGGCGGTCAGTGGGCCGGCACCGCCCTGAGGGTGAGCCGCCCCTCCTCCCGGCCGGCCACCATGGCGAACCCGCAGGTGTCGACCTCGAGGCAGAGTTCCATGTCCTCGGGGTGGACGCCCGTCCAGCCGCGCCGTACCCCGTCGGCGAGGCGGGCGGCGCCTTCGGAGTGCCGGGCGCGGGTGACGTAGGGCGCCGGGTCGGTGGTGCCGGAGGTGGCGCGAGCCGCGATGTACTGGGCGCAGGCCAGGTCCTCCTCCGCCCGGCCGCCGTCGCCGGTGACGACGAAGGTGACCGCCGCAGGCCGCTCGCGGCGCAGGAGTTCCGCCGTGGCACCGGCCACCGCGAAGCTCGCGCACAGCAGGAGCCGGGCGTCGGCGACCGCCAGGGCGCCCACGGTTCCCGCGGTGGTCTTCTGCACCACGGTACGGCCCGCCACGTCGAGCGAACGGAGCTGTGCGGGGGAGTTGGCCAGGTCGAAGCCGGGCGTCGGGGCGCCGTCCTGGAAGGCCAGCCAGCCGGGGTGACGGGCCTTCAGCTCCAGTGCCTCGTCGGCGGTGTCGGTGAAGACGATCTTCTCCGCCCCCTGCCGGAGGGCCCCGGCGGCCACGGTGAACGCGCGCATCACGTCGATGACGACGGCGGCCTCGGGCGTCCTGGACAGGCCGGTGACCGATGTGAACGTCGACTGCATCGCACCATGATGGGCCGGCGCGCCGGGGGCCGCAGGGTCAGGATTCGGCCTCGTCCGGCGGCAGCGGCCGGGCGGCGCGCATGCTGCGCAGGGCGAGGAGCAGGACGCCGATGTCGTCGAGGTACACGGGGTCGGGCAGCAGGTCGGTCGGCAGGACCAGATAGAGGACGGCGCCCCAGAAGACCCAGCGCGAACCGGTGGGAAGGCCGGCCCGGCGCAGGGTCCGCCGGGTGCGTACCAGTCGTACGAGGACGGCGAGGGCCGCGGCGAGCAGGGCCGCCGCGACGACGGCGGCGACCACGAGCCAGGTTGTGGGCACGTCCACGTCCACGGGGCCTCCTCCACGCGACCTCGGACCTCGGGCAGGCCGGTTCCCTTTCGCTTTCCCCGTCCCGCTCGCCCTATCTCCTGCCCGCCCTCGTCTCCACCCCGCTCCGCTCTCCTCCCGGACGGGGTCACGAAATCCGGTCGGTGTCCTCCGGGTCGCCCTCTCCGGTGTCGTCGGCGGCCCGCGCGGCGGGGAGGGCGGGCGCCGGACGGAGTGCCCTGGCGCCGACCTTGAGGCGCTCGAAGGTCCGGGTCAGCTGCTGCAAGGGCGAGGCCGGAGGCGTGGCGGGCGGCTCGGGCGGCGGGGCGGGGGCGTCGCGGTAGGCGGCCAGTGCCTCGCCCGCGCGCTCGGCGGCCTCCCGGTAGAGGTCGCGGGACTTCGTCATGGCCTCGAGCGCCTCGGCGTACCTGGCGACGAGTTCCCGCTGACGGGCCAGCTCCTCCTCGACGGTCCGCAGCGTCCACTTCTCCCGCAGTCCGGTCAGCGCCTCCTCGGCGCCTTCGGGGAGCGGCCGGGGGAGGGTGGTGAAGTGGCGCAGTACGCCGATCAGTTCGGCCGGTTCCGAGCCGTCCAGGAAGATGCTGCGCACCGAGTGGTCCCGGCCGTCGTATCCGGGCGGGGGCGGCTGCGGCGGGAGGAGCACCGCGCCGCCGCGGGGCACCTCGACGCCGAGGTCCTTCAGGGCGTAGTTGACGGCGCGCAGCTGGTGCGGGGCGGCCCGGTGCTCCACGACGCGGTGCCGCAGCCCGGGGGGCAGCAGCCGCGTGAGCGGCAGCCTGCCGTGCTCGTCCGGGGTCATCGCCTCGTGCACGACGAGGTTGACGCACCAGGACTCGCGCGCCGTGTCGCGCAGGACGCGCCGCATCTCCTTGTCGTCGGCGGGGAGCGGGTTGACCTGACGGAAGCGCAGGTCCGGCACGACGTGGTGGTGGTCCCAGGCGGTGGCCGTGCCGTCGGGGTCGTCCGGCCAGAACATCGTGGCGGGCGATGGCCACGCGTCGTCCCACGGTCGTTCCGCCTCCGCGACGAGGGTCCACTCCCGGCCCTCCTCCCGGCTCTGCGGCGGCAGCAGAGTCAGGCGGGCCCTGACCGTCACGTCACCGTCGGCCCGCCAGCGCGCCTCGAAGACCCGTCCGGTCGTGTCCTCGGGATCCGGCGGTTCGGTGAAGTCGTCGAGGACCTCGTCCACCTTCAGCCGGCGCAGGGTGCGGCGGAGGACGTCCTCGGAGAGGGAGCCGGTGTGGCGGCCGCGGGCGAGCCACACGGTACGGGGGGTCGCGGCGCGGTCGGTGGCGGAGTTCGACATGAGCCAATCTGCGGAGGGGGACGGTGGGCGTCCTCCAGTATCGCGGTAGGTGATCGCGACACGTCGGGCGGGGCCCCGCGTTTCGCGGGGGCTCGCGTTGCGCGCACGGGGTGTGCGCGGCGCACTGCGAGGGATGGTCATTCACACATGCCCGTGATCTATCCGGGGCACGACAATGGAAAACGGACGGGGTCCGCCCACCATCCGCTTGGGGCGGACCCCGTCCGCCCGTCATGCCCGCGACCGGGTCCGGCCGGGCGACGCCGCACCGGCCCCACCGCCATGGACCCGCGCCGCCGGGGAAACCGTCCGGCATGGACACCACGACAACGGCCCCGCGGCGCCCGGCCCTTCTCCTCGCGGTCCTGCTCGCCGCGACGGGCTGCGGCGGCGGCGGCCACAAGGCCGCGCCCCCGCTCGCGGCACTGCCGGGCGGCCCCGCGACCGCCCGCCTGGTGATCACCACCGACAACGGGCTCAGGCTGCGGCCCGCCGACGGCGACGGAGCCGACGTCGACCGGCGTGTGGACCACCGCTGGTCCCACCACGGCGACACCTGGGTGCTGGACCTGTCCTGCCCGGAGCACGGCGACCGGGCGGGACGGTGCCCCCGCCTGCCCGAGGTGGACGTCCCGGCGGGTACGGCCGTCACCGTCTCCGCCCGCAACGCCGGCATCGACGCGGCGGGGGTGCCCGGCGCACTGGACCTGACGACCGTCAACGGCGATGTGACGGTGACCCGCTCGGGCCGGAAGGGGGCCGAGGTACGGCTCGCCACCCGCAACGGCTCGGTACGCGCGACCGCACTCGGCGCGAAGCGGCTGCGGGCCGGCACGGTCAACGGCGACCTGGACCTGGACTGCGCCACCGCGCCGGACACGGTCACCGCCGCCACCACCAACGGCTCGGTCCGGGTCTCGGTGCCGCACGACGCGCCGGCCTACCGGGTCACGGCCACGACGACCAACGGCCGCCCCTCCGTCACGCTCCCCACCGCGTCAGCCTCCGGCGACCGGCGCATGACCCTCACCACTGTCAACGGGGACGTCACCGCGACCACCGGATGACGGTTCAGTGGGGGAAGGCCCTGGGCGGGCGCTGCCGGGGCAGTTCGTCCCGGAACCGTTCGATGGCCGAGCTGATCTGGCGCATCAGCGCCGTGCCCTCCAGCCGGTCGAGGTAGAGGTTGCGCCGGGCGAGACCGGGCGCGTCCACGCAGAAGTACACCGACATCAGCGGGTTGACGAACAGCTCGCTGTTCCTGGTCCGCTCGGTGAACCGCACGTCCCCGAAGCCGCCGCGCACGGCCGCGGCGACGGAGCCGTTGACGATGCTGGGGTGGCTCGCGGTGCGCCGCTGCGCATGCTCCACCGCGTCGAGGTAGAGGGCACCCTCATGGCTCTCCCGCGGCAGCGAGAACGCCCCGAGATACGCGCCGTCGCGCTCCAGCGCGGCCAGGTTCTCCAGGACGAGGGAGTGGTTGACGCCGTGATGGGCGTCCACCCCGAAGCCGAGGCAGGCCACCAGCCGGTGCGGGACCTCGTGCAGCCCGACCACCGCGGCCAGGCTGGCCATGTCCTCCTCCGGAGTGCCCAGCCCGTGCTCGTCGCCGCGCATCAGGATGTCGGTGCCGCCGTCGACCAGCACCACGGCGTCCACGCCGCCCAGGTGGGCGAGGAGGCTGCGGTAGGCGGCCCGCAGCGGCTCGACACCGGTGCGCGGGAAGGCGTACACGGTCGAGGGCAGCCCCTGCCCGTCGAGCCACTCGGCGAGCGTGCGCTCCGGGAAGTAGTCCCCGCGCAGCACGGTGTCCGGCCGCACGGCGGCGACGTCCTGCTCGACCCACACGTCCAGGTCCAGGCCGTACAGGTCGGCGAAGGACAGGCTCGCCAGATGCACCTCCGCGCCGGCCTCCCGGAGCGCGAGGGCCAGGGGGAGACCGGCGTAGACGTCGAAGCCGCCGCCCGCGCCGGCGACGAGCACCCGCCGCGCGCCGCGCAGGCGGGTGAAGAGAGCGGGTTCACGCAGGGAGAGCACCGCAGGACGCTAACAGACCGTGTGGCCTGGCAGGTTGGGTTTTCGCGGTGCCTCCCGGCGGGGCTTTACGCCCCGCTCTCCCGCAGCATGTCCTCGCGCTCGACGATCTTCACGCGCTCCCGGCCCTGCGGCTCGCCCAGCGCCTTCTCGGCGGCGTCCAGGCGGTACCAGCCCTCCCAGGTGGTGAAGCGGACGTTGCGCTCGGCGAGGAAGGCGTCCACGGCCTCCGGCGCCGGGGAGGCGGGCGTGTGCAGCCGGCCGTTCGTGTAGTCGTCCAGGAGGTTGGCCACCGTCTCGTTGGCGTCACCCTTGGTGTGGCCGATCAGGCCCACCGGACCGCGCCGGATCCAGCCGGTGACATACGTGGACTGAAGGTGCGTGCCGCCCTCCTCCACGACCCGGCCACCCGCGTCCGGGACGGTGCCCGACTCGAGGTCCCAGGGCAGCTTGGGCAGCTTCTCGGACAGGTAGCCGACGGCGCGGTAGACCGCGGTGACGTCCCAGTCCTTGAAGGCGCCGGTGCCCTTGACGTTGCCGGTGCCGTCCAGCTCGGTGCGCTCGGTGCGCAGGCCGACGACCTTTCCGTCCTCGCCGAGGATCTCGGACGGCGACTCGAAGAAGTGCAGGAACAGCTTGTGCGGCCGGTCGCCGGCGTCGCGGATCGCCCAGTTCTCCAGCGTCTTGGCGACCATGTCGGCCTGCTTGTTGCCGCGCCGGGTCTCGATCGAGCCCTCGTCGTAGTCGATGTCCTCGGGGTCGACGATGACCTCGATGTTGGGGGAGTGGTCCAGCTCGCGCAGCTCCATCGGGCTGAACTTCGCCTGGGCCGGGCCGCGGCGGCCGAAGACGTGGACCTCCAGGGCCTTGTTGGCCTTCAGTCCCTCGTACACGTTCGGCGGGATCTCGGTCGGCAGCAGCTCGTCCGCCGTCTTGGCCAGGATCCGGGCCACGTCGAGCGCGACGTTGCCGACACCGAGGACGGCGACCTTCTCGGCCTCGAGCGGCCAGGTGCGCGGCACGTCCGGATGACCGTCGTACCAGGACACGAAGTCGGCGGCGCCGTAGGAGCCGTCGAGGTCGATGCCCGGGATCGGCAGCTCCCGGTCGGCCGTGGCGCCGGTGGAGAAGATCACGGCGTCGTAGAAGGCGCGCAGGTCGTCGAGGCTGATGTCGGTCGGGTAGTCCACATTGCCGAACAGGCGGATCTGCGGCTTGTCGAGCACCTGGTGGAGGGCCGTGATGATGCCCTTGATGCGCGGGTGGTCGGGGGCGACGCCGTAGCGGATCAGGCCGAACGGGGCGGGCATCCGCTCGTAGAGGTCGATGGACACGCCGGGCTCGGCCGCCACCTCGGACTTGAGCAGGGCGTCGGCGGCGTAGATCCCGGCCGGGCCGGCTCCGACTATGGCTACCCGCAGCGGGCGCGGCATGATCAGGTTCCCTTCGAGCGATGACAGGCGACTCGATCGGGAAGCCTAAACTAAGGCAGGCCTAAGTTTGTACGCGGGTCCCGTCTATGAGCTCATAAACCGGTCTTATGCCCTGGCGGGGGTGTGGACACCGGTCATGGGCATGCCCGACCCTTGAAGGGTGAGCAGGGTGGGGGAGCGCGGGGACGGGGACCGGACCGCCGTGGTGACCGGCGGCAGCGGGTTCGTCGGCAGCCATCTGGTGCGGCGGCTGCTGGAACGGGGCTACCACGTGCACACGACCGTGCGCCGCGCCGCACACCGCGCGAAGGTGCGGCCCCTCTGGGAGATGCAGGAGGCCTTTCCCGGTCAACTGACCCTGTTCGAGGCCGACTTGCTCCAGGAGGGCTCCTTCGACGAGGCGGTGCGTGGCTGCGCGGTGGTCTTCCACGTGGCGTCGCCGTTCCTCATGCCGGAGCAGATCGAGGACGGCCGCCGCGACGTGGTCGACCCGGCCGTGCTGGGCACCCGCAACGTGCTGGCGGCGGTGGAGCGGGCGCCGTCCGTGCACACCCTGGTCCTCACCTCCACGGTGGGCGCGGTCTTCGGCGACTACGCCGACGTCCTCGAGATGGACGGCCAGGTGCTGTCGGAGAAGTACTTCAACACCACCAGCACGGTGGAGAACAACCCCTACCACTACGCGAAGACCGTCGCGGAGCGCATCGCCTGGGAGGCCGAACGGGCCCAGGACCGCTGGCGGATGGTGTCCGTCAACCCCGGACTGATCCTCGGCCCCTCACTCACCCCCGCGTCAGGGTCCGGCAGCCTCTTCCTGCTCGACGAGCTGTTCAAGGGGTACTTCTGCTACGGCGCCCCGGACTTCAGCTTCACCACGGCGGACGTACGGGACGTCGCCGACGCGCACATCGCCGCGGCCGAGAACCCGGCGGCCAAGGGCCGCTACATCGTCGCGGCCGAGACGATGACGTCCTTCCTGGAGATGTCCCGCGTCATCCGGGCCCGCCACCCCCGCGACCTGCGCCTCCCGCGCACCGCGCTCCCGCACTGGCCGGTACGCGTCCTGGGGCCCGCGTTCGGGCTCACCCAGGACTACATCCGCAAGCACCTCGGCATCCGCTTCCGCGTGGACAACAGCCGGAGCGTGCACGAGCTGGGCCTCTCCTACCGACCGGTCGAAGAGACCCTGCTCGACCACTACGAGAGCCGGCGCGGCCGGTCTCACGCGGGCCGTATCACCCGGTGAATCGCCGCCTCCCCGGCACCGTAGACCGACTCCTCGCGGATGTACGCGCCCTGGCCCGGGGCGTGGATCATCATGCCGTTGCCGGAGTACAGGCCGACATGGCCGGCGTCCTGGAAGAAGATCACGAGATCACCGGCCTGGGCCTCGCTCAGTGCCACAGGTGTCCCGGCGTCCGCCTGCTCCCGCGCGGCCCGCGGCAGCGCCACGCCTGCGGCTCGCCAGGCGGCCTGGGTGAGACTCGAGCAGTCGTAGGAGTCCGGCCCGGTCGCACCCCACACACAGGGCCGCCCGATCTGCGCCCGGGCGAACGCCAGCGCCTGCGCGGCCCTTCCCTCGTAGGGGGCGGGGGTGGGGGCGAAGGTGGGTGCGGGGGCTGGGGCAGGGGGCGGCGTCGGGGCCGGAGCCGCCGCGACCGGGGCCGCGATGGGGGCCGGTGACGGGGGCACGGGGCTGGGCGCGACGAGAGGGTTGGCGGTGGCGAAGACCCCGGCTGCGGCCCAGGGGGGCATCGCGGCGAACTCTCCGCTGTCCGTGAGGGGGTTGGGGACGCTGAAGGTCCCTGTGTTCGTGACGGGGCTGGGGGCGGTGACGGTTGCCGTGTTGGTGAGGGGGGCCGCGGCGGGGACCGCTCCGGTGTTCGCGACGGTGTTGGGGGCACTGAAGGCGCCGCTGTCCGTCAGCGGGTTGGGGACGGCGAAGGTGCCGGTGTTCGCGACGGGGTTGGGGACGGCGAAGGTGCCGGTGTTCGCGACGGGGTTGGGGACGCTGAAGGCGCCGCTGTCGGTGAGGGGGTTGGGGACGGCGAAGGTGCCGGTGTTCGCGACCGGGTTGGGGACGGCGAAGGCGCCGCTGTCGGTGAGGGGGTTGGGGACGGCGAAGGTGCCGGTGTTCGCGACGGGGTTGGGGACGCTGAAGGCGCCGCTGTCGGTGAGGGGGTTGGGGACGGCGAAGGCGCCGCTGTCGGTGAGGGGGTTGGGGACGGCGAAGGTGCCGGTGTTCGCGACCGGGTTGGGGACGCTGAAGGCGCCGCTGTCCGTGAGGGGGTTGGGGACGCTGAATGTTCCGGTGGCGGTCATGGGGGTCGCGCCCTGGGCGGCGACGCCCATGGACGGGGCGGCACCGACGGCTGCGCCGGCACCGGGGGACCCAGCCGTGGCGGCTGCCATGCCGGCACCGGCCATCGCGCTCCTCCCGGCCGCCGCACCTCCGCGGGCTTTCGCTTCACCCATGGCGGACAAGCCCCCACTGAGCCCGGACCACTGCCGGCGCAGCCACTCCTGCTCCGCGGGCTGAAGGGTCTGCTCGGGGTCGCCACGCCAAGCCTGTGGGGCGGGAGGCGCGGGCTCGGCCGCCGCGAGGGGAGCGGGCGCGCCCGGTTGGGCGATCCGGCGGGAGAGGAGGTCCCGGGCCGTGGCGAGCTTCTTCTGGTTCTTTTCCTTCGAGGCCAGCGGCGAGGACCGCCGCGGCTCGGCCGCGGGCAGCGCCAGGGGGGTCTCCTGCCGCGGTTCCGGCACGGCGGGCAGCGCGGCGACGGGCCCGGCCGTCAGCTCCGCCCTGGGACGGGCCGTCAGCTCCGGCACGGCGCGTCCGCCCGCCTGCCCGGAGGTCCCGGCGGTCAGCTCCGGCAGGATGCGCTCGGCCGCTTCCAACAGCTCTTTCGGGACCGGGACGTTGGAGCGCCGTCCGGCTGGGCGCTGTGACGTCCGGTCCGCCGGGAGTATGGCGGGGGAGGTGGGACCCAGTTTGGAGCGGGCCCCGGTCATCCACTGCCGGGCGATGTTGTCCAGACCGGCGGGGCTGGTCGGGCGCTGTGACGTCCGGTCCGCCGGGAGTACGGCGGGGGAGGTGGGACCCAGTTTGGAACGGGCCCCGGTCATCCACTGCTGGGCGATGCTGTCCAGAGCGGGATCGTTCCCCCTGTCCGACCTGCGGAGGCGCACACCACGACCGGGCGTTCCCCCCGATGTCGCGCGGGTCGCGTTGAAGTTCCCCGTGGCGCTCTCGGTCTGGTCGTAAAGGCTGTCGATTCGCTGCCGAACCTCGTCGCGGCTTTCGCGCGCCATGGGGGACGTACTCCTTCCGTGCTCCGCCTACCGGGTTAGCTGGCGGGTTCGGGCGGTCGATGGTGGAAGGCATGCCCTACGGCCCTGCCCCGTCGGGCGGTCGGGCCGATTCACCCCAAGTCGGTTGGGTCCCCGGCTCCGTTGCCCTGCGGGGACACCGGATTCGGCGGAGGCCGCGCGGCCCGGCGAGGTTCGCCGGGGGGAGCCGTGCGGTCTGGACGCCAACTTAACCAACTTGTGTGGCTGGTGTGAAGGTTGAAGCGCGGAATGTCCGATACGTAATTGTGATATTCATCTTGGCGCTCGTGGCCGTCCGGTGAAGGTGCCCGGAGGGGCGTGCGAAACCCCGCCTCACAACCGCATGATGACGCCTCATAACCGCATGATGACGAGCGCGGTGTCGTCGGTCGCCCCTCCCTCGGGAGCAACTCCCGCAGGACGGCGTCGGCGAGGTCCTCCGGGTCCGCGTCCCGGTGCCGCCGACGGCGTCGGCGAAATCTGGAATCCGCCGAGAAAGCGCCCGCCGGGGAGCTGAGGGAACTGCGCGATTCTGATTCCCGCAGGAAAAGGCCGCTTCCGGCCCCAGGCCGGTGATGGCCTGCCCCCTCGGTGCGCGGCGGCGATAGGGGGGGCCGTGTCACTGAGGGATTTCAGGGGTGCCTCGTTGCATTCTTTCCCGGCCTGACGAGTCTGAAGGCCTCGACGCAGACAAGGTCAAGTGTCCCGGAAGCCGGCCGGCCGCAGCCGGCCCGGCGTGACCGGCGTCTCCTGTGAGTTCACGATGAATCGGTGAGGTGCTTGAACACACCCGCGTCCGGCTCCGTATGGGACGGGGGCTTGCCATGCCGGGCCGGCCACGAGGTGTGGGAGTGGTTCTGTGGGACGCAACAGGCGCAGACGCCCGACAGGTGCACGGCGCGCGACGTTCGCCGCGGTAGCCCTGATGCTGGGCGGGGGTGGACTCGTCGCGGCGAACGTCTACGCCTCGGCGACCGAGGGCGGCACGGACGCCCGGGTGCTTCAGGCGGGCGGCTGGGGCTCGGGGTCGGCCACCATCGACTGCCCGGACGTCGGCAGCCGCCTGACCTCCGTGCCGGACGACGCCAGGGCGGACGTCGACCGCGAACTCGCCCTCCTGGACCAGCAGGTGTCCGCCGCCTACCAGCAACTCCAGGCGTCCGCGCAGGCCGTCAGGCAGGACCCCGGGTCCGCCGACGGCACGATCATGAACCCGCTCGAGGAGAAGCGGAGCGCGGCCATCGAGCGCATCGCCACCGCCATCGACAGTGTCGGCGACCGCCCGCAGGGGCTCGAGGACATGGCCGCGTGCACCCTGCGCCCGCCCGCCGAGCAGGGCGGCGCCGCGGGCAGCGGCGACCAGGGCGGCCAGAACAGCGGCACCCAGAACCAGGGCGGCGACGGCCAGAACGGCAACGGCGGCTCCGGCCAGGGCGGCAACGGCCCCGTGGCCGCCGACTACACGGACATCACCACCGTCCAGCCCGACGTCCGGACCCCGGCCCCGCAGGCCGACGCATCGCGCGGCACGTTCACCTCCAGCTGCGGCGTCAACGCGAACGGCCTGTTCAACTCCGACAATGTGATCGTCGCTCCCGGCGTCACCAACGGCGCCCACCACTTCCACGACTACATCGGCAACCAGGCCAACAACGCCTTCGCCAGCGACGAGGACCTCGCGAACGCCGACACGAGCTGCGTGGACCAGGGCGACAAGTCCACGTACTACTGGCCGGTGCTGCGCCTCCAGAACGGCACCAGGGAACGCGACGCGGACGCCCCCGGCGGCGGAACCGAGGGCAACGCCGGTCAGATCGTCACGCCGAAGGACGTCACGCTGACCTTCGAGGGCAGCGCCCGCGGCAAGGTCACGGCCATGCCGCGCCTGCTGCGCATCATCACCGGGGACGCCAAGGCCTTCGTCAACGGCCCCGCGAACGCCAACGCCTCCTGGAGCTGCACCGGCTTCGAGGACCGGCAGCTGAAGGACAAGTACCCGCTGTGCCCGTCCGGCAGCGACGTGGTGCGCACGTTCCGGTTCCAGAGCTGCTGGGACGGGCGGAACATCGACAGCGCCAACCACCGCACCCACGTGGCGTTCGCCGACGCCGAGGGCAAGTGCCCGGGCGGCTTCCAGGCCATCCCGCAACTCGTGCAGCGCATCGTGTACGACGTCACGGCACCGAGCCTCCAGGACGGCGGCCGGACGCATCCGCTGTTCTCCGTGGACTCCTTCCCGGAGCAGCAGCACAAGCCGGTCACGGACCACGGCGACTTCATCAACGTCTTCGACGAGGGCCTGATGCGGGAGATGGTCGACTGCATCAACTCGGGCCGTACCTGCGGCGCAGGCGGGGAATCCGGCGGCACACCGTCGCCGAGCGCCGACGCCTCACCGGGCGACGGCGGCCAGGCGAACCCGGGCAACGGCGGGGGAGAGCAGCCCACACAGGAGCCTTCCGAGCAGCAGCCTTCCGAGCAGCCGTCGTCGGAGCAGCCGTCGGCCCCGGAGCAGCCGTCGGCCCCGGAGCAGCCGTCGTCCGAGCAGCCGTCCTCCGGGGCGCCGAGCACGCAGCCGGCGAACGACCCCGGTACGGCCTCCGCCCCGGCCCCCACCACCAAGGCACCCCGAGTCTTCACGACGACGTCGTCCACCCGGAACCCCGCGGCGGACCCGAACCGGCACGGCTCGCACCACAGCGGTGCCGGCCGGTCCACCCCGTCCACCGAGCCGTCGACCACCGCTGAGGCGGAACCGTCCGCTACCGCCGGACAGACGGCACCGCAGACCGGAGCCCAGACCGAGCCGCAGACCGAGCCGCAGGCCGTCCAGGGCGGCCTCGCCGAGACGGGGGCACACCTGTGGCCCGGCGCGCTCGGCGCGGTGCTCCTGATCGCGGGCTTCGTGGTGCTGCGCCGCAGCGGGCGCTCCGCGAGGTGACGCCGGTCCGGCCGACGCCGGACCCTGAGCCGGGCATCCGGGGGCGCGAAGCCCCCGGATGCCCATGGGAATCGGGTTGTGGGAGCGCTCCCGTAAGCATCAGGGTGTCGTTCATGGACTCCAGCCCCCACCTCCGCCCGTACCGCCCGTCCGACCGCGCCGCCGTCGCCGACGTATGCGTCCGCACCGCCCACAACGGCGGCGACTCGCGGGCCCTGTATCCGGACCAGCGCCTGATGCCGACTCTCTTCGTCGAGCCCTACTGCTTCCTGGAGCCGGAGCTCGCCTTCGTCCTGGACGACGGGCAGGGGCGGCCGGTGGGGTACGTCGTCGGTACGGCGGACACGGCAAAGTTCGTCGAGGCCTTCCGTGACATCTGGATCCCCCGAGTGGCCGGCCGCTACCCCAGATCCTCGGCGGCGCCGCGCACGCCGAGCGAGGAGATGGTGTCGCTGCTGCACCGGCCCGAGCGGATGCTGCTGCCGGAACTGACCGGCCACCCCGCGCACCTGCACATCGACCTGCTGCCGCGATGGCAGCGGCGCGGTCACGGGCGCCGGCTGATGGACGCCCTGTTCTCGGCACTGCGCGAGCGTGGAGTTCCGTCCGTCCATCTGGGCATGGTGACCGCGAACACCGCCGCCCGCGTGTTCTACGACCGCCTCGGCTTCGAGGTGATACTGGTGCCGGACCCCGGTCCCCTGACCTACCTGGGCCGGTCCACCCGCCCGCTGTGACGGACGGGCGCCGGGCTCAGGCGATGCGCAGGCTCCGCTTCGCCAGTTCGTACGCCGGGAGCATCTCCTCGTGTTCCTCGCTGTCCATCCCGCCGAGGTGCAGTACGACCGGGCCGTCGTCGGTGGTGACGGCCAGCGCGCTCTCCTTCTTGGACTCGTCGAGGAGCTTGCTCGTGTAGACGTACTCGACCTCGACGCCGGAGACACCGCCGGTCTTGAAGGAGCGGTACTTCTCCTTGCTCGTGTTGTCCTCCGCCGCCACGAAGGCCCGCAGCACGGCACGTGCGTCCGCGTCGCCCGGCTCGCCCTTCCACACGCGCAGGAAGCCGATGTTCCCGGCCGGCTTCGCGTCGACCTCGCAGGCGAGGGCGACCGGGCCCTGGCGGAGCAGCGCGTCGGCGAGGTCGCCGGCCAGGTCGTCGTCTCCGCCGGACCCGCTGGAGCCGCCTGAGCCGCCGGCGGCGCTCGCGGACGTCCCCGCGTCGACCGCCTCGGCCTTCCAGTCCTCGGCGATGTCGAAGGTGACGGGCAGCTCGCAGGCGGAGCCCGCGGCGCCTATGCTGCCGCCGGCCTTGGCGGGCGCGCCCGCCGCTCCGCTTCCCCGGCTCGCCGCCGATGCGCTCGAGGGCGACTTAGGGTCGTCCCCGTCCGGCGAGCCCGCGCAGCCCCCCAACACCGCCGCCAGCACCATCATCTGAGCCACTCTGCCCCGCACGGCCCCCACCTCGACGCGCACCGCCGTAACCCCCTTCTGTTGAGGTCGGTCACTGTAACCGAGGGCACTGACAGCGGCGTACGCAATCACGGGGAGCCACCGCCGGGCCGGGGTATTCGCTGACGGTCTGTCACCTTACTGAACCGTAATATCCTCGGTGCTACCGCCGGTAACACCCTTGGTCGACGGGCGCGGCAGTTTCCGGCCGCGCACCGAGCGCGATGGCCGGCCGCCGTCGCGGGTGCGGATCGAGGCCGCCCGCGCCAGTCGGCCATTTCCATAAACTATGAATATAAAAATGCTATGCTTCGAGCATGAGTCGTCAAGACACCGCTCCTGGCGCGTCCGCCGCCATCGGGGCAGCCCTCTACAACCTGGCCACCAGGGCCGCGAGACGCCTGCCCCGGGACATGAGCCTGACGTCCGCCGCCACCCTGGCCACCCTGGACCGGACCGGCCCGCGGCGCATCACCGATCTGGCCGCGGTCGAGGGCGTCACCCAGCCCGCGATGACCGCCCTGGTCCGGGTGATGGAGGAGTCCGGCCTGGTCGAGCGGCGGGGCGACGCGTCCGACAAGCGGGTCACGCTGGTGTGCCTGACCGAGGCCGGCGCCTCCTATGTCCGGACGCGGCGCCAGGCGGGCGTCCACGCGTTCGAGCGGTTGATCGGCGAGCTCACCGGCGACGAGGTCGAGGCGCTGGTGGCGGCCCTTCCGGCGCTGAAGCATCTGGCAGAGCTCGAAAGCCAGGACCGCGAAGGGCCGAAGCAGTGACCGGGCAGCCGGTCGGCGGGGAGGCGGTGAAGGCGTTCCCGGTGGCGCGTTCCGAGGCGCGGCTGCTGGTCCCCGCCCTGATGTTCATCGCTCTGGTCGTGGCGGCGGTCGCCAGCCTCGGGACGCCGCTCATCACCAGCGTGGCGACCTCGTTCCACGTCTCGCTCGGCAGCGCGCAGTGGACGCTGACCGTCGCGCTGCTCAGCGGCGCCGTCGCCACGCCGGTCCTGGGCCGGCTCGGAGCCGGCCCGCACCGGCGGGCCACGATCCTCGCCACGCTGGCGGTCGTCGTCGCCGGCAGCGCGCTCACCGTGCTGCCGCTGCCGTTCGCGTGGCTGCTGGCCGGCAGGGCGGCCCAGGGCGTCGGGCTCGGGCTGACGGCGCTGATGATGGGCGTGGCCCGGGACCACCTCCCCGAGGAGCGCAGCGCGGCCGTGATCGCCCTGATCTCGGTGGTCTCGATCATCGGGGCGGGCGTCGGCTACCCGCTGGCCGCACTGCTCGCCGAGCTCGGCGGGGTACGGGCCGCCTACGGCCTCGGCCTGGTCGTCACCGCCGCCGCCCTCCTGACCGCGTGGCGCTCCATGCCCGAAGCCCCCGAAGGCCGCTCCGCCCACGTGGACGTGGCAGGCGCGGTCGTGCTGGCCGCTGCGCTGCTCCTGGTGCTGTTCCTCGCCGGCGAACGGAATCTGTGGAGCCGGCACCTCGCCGTGGCGGCGGGCCTCGCCGTCGCCGCGGTGGTGCTGCTCTGCGTCTGGGCCGTCATCGAGCTGCGCAGCACGACGCCCCTGGTCGGTGTGCGGGCGGTGCGGCACCCGGCGGTCGCCGGGGCGAACCTCGCCATGTTCGTCGGCGGGATCGGCATGTACCTCCTGCTCACGCTCATCACCCGGTACGCGCAGACGCCGCACGGCGCCGGCTACGGCTTCGGGCTGACGACCTTCGTCGCCGGGCTGGTCCTCATCCCGTTCTCGGTGCTGGGGTTCGTCGCCGGCAAGCTCACGCCGCGGGTCCGGACGCGGATCGCCGACCCCCTGCTCCTGGCCGGCAGCGCCGTCGTGGTCGGCGGCGGGTTCGCCCTGTTCGCGGCGGCCCGGTCGGACCTGGCCGAACTGTTCGCGGCGATGGGCGTGCTCGGCTTCGGCGTCGGCGGCTTCTCGGCCGCGATGCCCGGCGTCATCCTGGCCGTCACCCCCAAGAGCGAGACGTCGAGCGCCATGAGCTTCAACTACGTCGTCCGCAGCGTCGGGTACTCCCTGGGCAGCGCCATCGGCGGCCTGATCCTCGCCGCGGGCACCGGCCCCGGCCACCTCTTCCCCGACGACAGCGCCTACACCACCGCGGCGCTGGTCGGCGTCGGCGCCATGGCGATCACGACGCTGACAAGCCTCGCTCTCGCCCGCCGACGCTCGTCCGAGACCAACCCGTGAGTCAGATGCACTCATCCCAACACTGGAGGTTCCGTGCCTAAGGGCTACTGGGTCAGCGTCTACCGCACCATTTCAGACCCTGAGAAGCTGGCTGCTTACAACAAGCTGGCCGCTCCGGCCGTCGAGGCCGGGGGCGGTCGGACCTTCGTCCGTGGCGGTCGGGTCGTGGCGCATGACGCCGGAATCGCCGAGCGCACCGTCCTGGTCGAGTTCGACAGCTTCGAGCAGGCCGTCGCGGCGCACGAGAGTGCGGCCTACCAGGAGGCGCTGGTCGCCCTCTCCGACGGCGTCGAGCGCGACTTCCGCATCGTCGAAGGCATCGACTGACCGAGGTCCAGTCGGATCTTCACTGAAGAGGGTCGCCCGCGCCAGCAACCCCCGCGGCACTTCCGCGATGTGGATCCGCGACCGCCTCGACGGCCTGTGGAACGACGAGGACTTCACCGCCTGGTACCCGCGCGATGGCCGCCCCGGGCTCTCCCCCGCCCAGCTCGCCACGGTCTGCGTGCTGCAGTACGTGCTGAACCTGTCGGTACGAGGATGCGGAGTGGTCGCGGCGTTTCCGTACCTTCCTGCACGGCCGGGCGTGGACGCACGCCGAGGGGCCGGTGGCGCTGTTCAACCAGGCGGTGGGCTGGCCGCGCCGGCACCGGGTGCTGCTGCCCGGGGTGTCGGTGCCGGCCCGGCAGGTGTCGGAGGCGCGGAAGGTCGCGGAGAAGCGGCTGCACGCCACGGTCGCGGGCGCCGCGCGGCGGGCGGACCCGGCACTGCCCGGGGACCTGGTGGCGACGCTGGTGGATCGCGAAAACCGAGCACCTGCTGCGGGTGGTCGACCCGGTGGACGACACCTACCGGCGGCAGATGAACCGGCAGCTCACCGTGCGGGAGTCCCGCCACAAGCTGGCCCGGGATGTGTGCCACGGCAAGCGCGGCACCATCCACCAGGCGTACCGGGACGGGATGGAGGACCAGCTCGGTGCGCTCGGCCTGGTCCTCAACGCCATCGTGCTCTGGACGACGAAGTACATCGACGCCGCCGTCGCCCAGCTTCGCGCCGAAGGCCACGAGATCCGAGACGAGGACAGCGCCCGGCTCTCCCCGCTCAAGCACCGCAACCTGAACCTGCTCGGCCGCTACAGCTTCACCGCCTCCACCCCGGCCGCCGGCGCCTGCGCCCGCTGCGCGAGCCGGATGCCCCCAGAGCTGGACGAATACGACGACGACGGGCAGGAGTGAGTACCAGTAGCCGATCGGATCAATCCGTGACGGGCAGGCACTCGACGAGCAGGGCGACGATGTCACGCCAGGCTCGCTGTGCGTGCCGTGGGTGGTAGCCGACGCCGGGAGGCACGGTGTGGTCGACCGGTGGGTGGTGGAAGGCGTGAAGGGCTCCTCCGTAGACCACGAGGCGCCAGTCGACGCCCGCGGCCTGCATCTCTGCGGTGAACGCCTCCCGTTGCGCGGGCGGCATGATCGGGTCTTCCGACCCGACCCCGGCCCATACCGGGCAGCGAATGCGTGCCGCCTCGCCCGGTCGGCCCGTGGTCAGTGCGTTGACTGTCCCAATCGCGCGCAGGTCGACGCCATCGCGACCGAGTTCCAGTGCGACTGCGCCCCCGGTGCCGTAGCCGACGGCGGCGGTCCGGTCGGGGTCGGCCCGTGGTTCGGCACGCAACACGTTGAGCGCGGCGTGACCGATTCCTCGCATGCGGTCGGGATCGGCGAGCAGGGGCATGCAACGGGCCAACATTTCCTCTGGGTCTTCCAGATAGCGTCCGCCGTGGAGGTCGAAGGCCAGCGCCACGTACCCCAGCTCGGCCAGAGCCTCGGCCCGTCGGCGCTCGACATCGCTGAGCCCCATCCCCTCGGGTCCGATCAGGACTGCGGGCCGACGCTCGGCACCGGCCGGGAGCGCGAGGTATCCGATCATCGTCAGGTTGTCGGCCGGGTATTCGACCGTACGGGTTGTGACCGTCGTCATGCGACTGGACGGTAATGACCGTTGCGCCCGCTCGGGGTGGTGTTCACCGATGGCAGACAGCAGTCCGTCCCGACTACATCACCCGGACGCGTCGGCTGCCTGTCGTCAAACGATTCGAATGACGACAGGCGCGGTGGCCGTCCAATGAACCCGGACTTTCCGGGGCCCGACGGCGGCGCCGATCCCATCAGATCCGATGGCGGCTGATGACAGGGTTTGCTGACAGCCAGGGTCGAATGCGACCACCACAACGGGGAGCGACATGGCCAACCTGGTCTACAAGCGAGTGTCGACCGACCAGCAGTCGACCGACCGTCAGAACCTTGTCCTGGATGAGGCCGGGATCGAAGACCCGGTCGTCTTCGAGGAGCAGGCAGCACCTCCAGCCGCCTCCACCCTCTGGAACGAGCGAAGTTCGGCGAACTGCTGACCTACGCGCGGCCGGGCGACACCGTGCACATCTCCGAGATGTTCCGCCTCGTACGCGGCACCGGGCACATCCTCGACGTGATCGACGTCCTCCATCGCGACCAGGTGGCGCTTCGCATCCACGACGGCGCGTTCTCCGCGATGGACCTCACCGCCCGCCACGCGCGCACCGGAGAGCTGCTGTCCACCGTGAAGTTCATGGTGCGGACCCTCGCCGCCGCCGGCGAACTCCAGCGCGACCTCCAGCGCGGGCTGACCTACGACGGACTGCGCGCCGCCGAGGCCAAGGGCAGCAAGGGTGGCCGACGCCCCGCCGTGGCGGCGACGAAGACCAACGACGTCCGCACCGCCTATCTGGAGGGGCGCTCGATTGCCGCCCTCGCCCGCGACCACGGCGTCAGCCGCGGCGCGATCCGCACGGCCATCGCCGACCTCCTGCCCGACCACACCGCCACCAAGGAAGAGGTCCCGGCTCCGGAGCTGCCGGTCACCCTCGACATGCCGGGCAAGGTCGCCGACTTCCTCCGCGCCGCCGAGCTGGAGCCCGCCGAGCGGGCCGCGCTCGACCAGGGCGTGAGCGTACGGCGGGGCCAGGGCTACACCCTGCGCGTCAGCGCCGTCCCCGACGTGCACCGTCAGCTCCTCGCCCGCTGCCAGCCGCTCGACAGCGCCCAGGGCTCCCCGGCGGTCCCGGCCCAGCGCAAGGCCCGTCGCGAGTACGAGAACCGGGTCAGCGCGCTCGCCCCGATCGGACCATGATCAATCTAAGCGCCAATCGCTGTACCGATGTTTCCCGAGGCCGGTACAGCCCTGACGGGCGAGCGGCCTTGCGGCCGGACGGCGGGCCGGGGCAGGGTGCGGGTGTGCCCACGTTGCTGATCGTCCACCACACGCCCTCGCCCAACTGCCAGGCCCTCTTCGAGGCCGTCGTCTCCGGGGCGACGGCCCCGGAGATCGAGGGGGTCCGAGTGGTCCGCCGCGCGGCGCTGGCCGCCACCGCGTCCGACGTGCTCGCCGCCGACGGATACCTCCTCGGCACGCCCGCGAACCTCGGCTACATCTCCGGGGCGCTCAAGCACTTCTTCGACCAGGTCTACTACCCATGCCTGGACGAGACGCGCGGCCGCTCCTTCGGCACCTACGTACACGGCGGCAGCGACGTCACCGGCGCGCTCCGCGCGATCGACACGATCACGACGGGCCTCGGCTGGCGGCGGGCGGCCGACCCGGTCACCGTGACCGGCGAGCCCGCCAAGGCCGACATCGAGGCCTGCTGGGAACTCGGCGCGACGGTCGCCGCGGGGCTGATGGACCTGTCCTGAACGGCACGCGGGCAGCGGCCCGCGTGCCGACGCGGAGGGTTCTACGGTCCGGCGGTAGGAGCGAGCCGGCCCCACGCGAGCGGCCCGTGATCCGGGCAGGGGCGCCGACCGCGGCGACACCACGGCCGGCGCCCCGTCGGGCGGGCCTTCGAGCGCTGGTCCAGCGGGCGGCAGGGCAGTCGGGGAGGCGCCCGGGCCGGATCCGTCGGGGGACGTGTCGCTCCGGCGGCGGTGGCTGCGGCGACCGGGGTGCGGCCGGTCCCGGGCAGTCGACCGACGGTGTCCAGGAGCGGCTTCGCCGGCGTCGAGGAGCGGCCCCACCATCCGGTGATGCCGGTGCCGTCGGCCCGGCGGGCTCACCGTCCGCGGTCGCGGCCGGGCCGTCGGGCGTACGGCGCACCGCCCCCTCACGCCCAGCGCATCCCGATGCCGGACAGCTGCGCGACCCGTTCGGGGGGCAGCGTGGCGGCGCGGGAACGCTGGTTGCTGATCCAGGCGCCCAGCTTGACCGGGCGCTCTTGTTCGCCGTCGGGCAGGACGACGGTCTCGACGTGTTTGCGGGGCACGATCAGATGGCCCTCGCGCCGGTAGAACTGGGTGGCGGCGGCAAGGCTGACCGCCCACTTGTCGGCGTGGGAGACACGCGGCCGGGGCCGTTCCTCCTCGGCGGCGGGCTCGACCCCCAGCACCTGCTCGCACAGCCACTGCTGTCCGGCCGTCAGACCGGCCCAGCCCAGCCGCTGCGCGCGGACCCACCGGCCGAGGTCCTCGCCCTGGCGTACGGCCTCGCCGGGCGCGACGGGCAGCCGGCCGCCCTCCGCCAGGTGCAGCCGGGTGAGGTGGAAGCGGCGTTGCCACTCCACCGGCCAGGCCGGGCACCAGGCGGGGTCGATCTCCTCCAGTTGCTCCCGGCGCTCCTCCGACAGCGTGCCGGGTGCCGTTTCGGCCGCCGGGTCCTCCGCCGCCCTGCGGGCCGCGGCCCGCTGGTTCTTCAGCCAGATGCCGACCTTGAAGCCCTGGTGGACGGCGTCGTGCGGGGCGAGGAGGTGGCCGTGCTCGCCGGCCCAGCCGCGGGCCGCGGCGAGCCCCTCCTCCCAGGCGACGTCGAAGTGCGACCAGACCATGCCGAGCCGCTCCAACTGGCGGACGCGGTCGGCGTCGAGGGTGCCGCGCGAGTGGAAGCGGCGCGCGTCGGCGATCCACTGCCCGAGCGGGAACCCCGCGAGCGCGGCGGGCCAGTCGTCGGCCTCGGCCGCCTCCCCCTCCGGCACCCGGAAGGTGAACGGCACCCGCAGACCGCCGTGGACGCGGGCGTACAGCGCTGCGGCCTCGACACCGCGCCGCCAGTGCGCGTGCTCGGGGTTGATCACCCGCAGCTCGACGAACGCGGCCAGCTGTGCCGGGTCGCGCGGGGTGGAGAACTTCAGCAGAGCCCGGGCCGGGGCGCTCACGCCCGCGAGGCCCGGCTCGGCGTGCTCCTCCTCGGCGACGGTACGGCCCTTGGCGGCCCGGCTCGGCGCCTGCGGTTCGGCGAGCCGCTCCACGATGCGCGCGTCGTGGGCGCGCAGCGCCTCCAGCAGCCGGGCCAGCCCCCCGTACGCCCTGCTGCTGAGCATGTTGTCGGGTGTCTCGCCCGGCCCGAGCAGCACCGGCACCACCAGTGACGCCGTCTTGCCCTCACCGGGTCGGATGCGCAGGGCCCGGCCCACCGCCTGGACGAGGTCCGGCATGGAGCCGCGTACGTCGGCGAAGTACACCGAGTCGCAGTGCCGGGTGTCGACGCCCTCCCCGAGGACCCGCACCGAACTGAGGAACGCCCTGCGCACCCGGGTCCCGTCGGCGGCCTTCAGCCGGGCGAACGCGTCCAGGACCCGGCGCCGGTGCACGGGCGGATGGTCGCCGCACAGCCAGTCGGCCCAGACCGCCCGCGGATACCGCCGGGGTTCGGCCGCGTGCAGCCGGGCCGCGACCTCCCCGAGCCCGGCCGCGAAGGCCTCCGCCTCCCGCACCAGGTGGTGGAAGACCAGCGTGCGCCTCAGCCCTTCCTCCCGCGCCGCCTTCAGCAGCGCGGCCTGCAACGCGGCGAGCCGCGCGCCCCGCATTTCGTCCGTACGGCCCTCGACGCCGAGCAGCTGCGCGGCCTGGAGCTGGGTGTCGGTGACGTCGACGCACACCACCTGGTAGGGCGCGCAGATGCCGCGGTCGATCGCCTCCGACAGGGTGAGGGTGTGACAGCGGGCGCCGAACGGGCCGTCCGGGGCGTCGTCCATGGACGCGACGAGTTCGCCGGGCGCGCCCTGTCCCGTCTCCTCGTCGGGCTGCCACAGGCGGGGGGTGGCGGTCATGTACAGCCGTCGCAGCGCCGGGATCCGGGCGTTGTCGTGCACCACCGCCCACGGCTTGCCGATCCGTCCCGAGGTCCGGTGCGCCTCGTCCACGACGATCAGGTCCCAGCCCGGCAGCCCGGCGGCGTGCGCCCGCTCCAGGGTGCCGAGGCCGAGCGAGGCGTACGTGGCGAAGACGGTGACCCGGTCGAAGGGCCGCACCCAGGCGACCAGCTCGCCCGCGTCGGTGGTGTTGGGGAACGCGGCCTGGTCCCCGCGCAGCGAGGACACCCCGATCATCGGCCCCGTCCGGCCGCCCGCGCGCCAGGCACCCTCGGTCTGCGCGAGCAGGTCCAGCGACGGCACCAGGACCAGCACCCGGCCCGCGCGCAGTTCCTCGGCGCCGCGGACCGCCACGAGGGTCTTGCCGGCACCCGTGGCCATGACGACCTGGGTTCGCAGCCCCCGCGGCGGCAGCGCCGCGCCGCCCGGCTGCTGGAGCGCGCGGACCACGGCGTCCACGGCCTCGCGCTGATGGGGACGGAGTCTCACGGGACGACGATAGCGCCGCGAGCACCGGGGCCTGCCCGGCGGATCCCGCGCGAAGGCGCGGGGTCCGGCACGCCCTTCCACGCCGAACGGGCTCTCACCCCGGCGCCCGCGGCGTAGCAGGTGGTGGTCGGGGAACGTGGTGGTCAGTCTGCCGGGGGCGGGGAGCGGCGAGGGCGAGGATCGGCTTGGGTCGGCAGCCCCTGCTTCGGTGGCTGCCCGGCGGATGGTGCCGGTGCGGCCGGTTTCAGAGTCGGCGTCGGCGGCGTAGCAGGTGGCGCGCGAGGAACGCGGTGGTCGGGATGCCAAGGGCGAGGAGTGCGTAGAGCTGGTAGCGGGTGATCTCGTCGTAGATCTTGTCGATGTGGCTGCCCGCCAGGCACGCCAGGGTCGCCCACAGGCCGGCCCACAGGGCCGCGCCGAGCGCGTTGAAGGCCAGGAAGCGCCGCCAGGGCATGCCGGTGGTGCCCGCGACGATGCCGTTGGCCTGCCGCAGCCCCTCGACGAACCGGGCGATGGTGACGATCTTGCCGCCGTGCCGGGTGAAGAACTCCTCGGCCGTGCGGAAGCGCTTCGGCGTGAGGAACACGTACCGGCCCCACCGGTGCACGACGGCACGGCCGCCGGACCGGCCGATCAGATAGCCCACGTTGTCCCCGAGCACGGCCGCGGCGAATGCGATGACCGCCACGGCCACGATGTTCAGCCGCCCCGCCCCGGCGTACACCCCCGCGGCGATCAGCATCGTCTCGCCCGGCGCGGGGACCCCGAAGTCCTCCACGAAGACCACGGCACCGACGGCCCAGTACCCGTAGTGGCCGAGCAGCGGTTCCAGATGGGCCAGCGGACCCGGAAGCGGAGGGGCCATGCCCTCCACCGTACGTCGACGCCGGAGCGCCCTGACGCAGGGTCACGGAGCGGATGCGGAGCCCGTTGCGCAGGACGGCCAGGACGCGGCCCCGGTGCGCCGCTGCGGGTGGTCCGGGCCGCCGGGCCTGGGGCGGGTACGGGTCCAGGACGGGTCGGCCATGCGGACGCCGGGGTGAGCCGGAGGAGTGGGGAGGAGACCGGAGCGGGGGTGGCGGGGGACGGGGATGTGCGGTCGGATCATCAGGCAGGTGTCCTTCGGCCGAGTGGGGGATGGGCCGGGGCGGCTTCAGAGCGGGGGAGGAGCCCTGGGCCGGTTGATCAGGTGGCGGGCGGGCCGGTCGTCAGCTCGGCCCAGACGGCGCGCCCGTACCTGTGGGGGAGGCCCGCGACGCCCCAGTCGGTGCTCAGCGCCTCGACCAGCAGCAGCCCGCGGCCGCTCTGGTCGTCCGGCCCCGCCTGCCGGGGCACGGGACGTGAGGGTCCGCGGTTCTGGTCCTCGACCTCGATGCGCAGCCGCCCGGGGGTGGCGAGCAGCCGGCACACGATCCGCTCGCTCGCGGAGTGCGTGAGCGCGTTGGTGACGAGCTCGGAGGTGATGAGGACGGCGCTGTCGGCCGCGTCCCCGTCGATGCCCCAGGCGGTGAGCGTCTCGCGTACGCCCGCACGGGCCGGGGCGACCGAGGCGGGGGCCGCGGGAAAGACGAACGCACGCGTGCGTCGGGGCGGTTCGGCCCCGGAGGCGAGCCGGTCGGGGCCCTCGGGCCCAGGGAGTCGACCGATGTGCTCGCCTCCGGGTGGTCGGGTGTAGCGTCCCGCCTCCGGCGGCCGGCGGGGACGCCCGTCCGTCGGCAGGGGCTCGAGTTGTCCGGCGCCGGGCAGTCGGGGCAGGGGCTGGGGGAGGGAGGGCGGGGGCATCGCCGTCGCCTTTCGTCCGGCTCGCGTCGTGGGGGGTGTGCTGTTGTCGCGTCCGCCGGCCCCGTGGGGACGCAGACGGCGACCCGGGCACGGCGGCGCCCGATCGCAACCCGGTCTCCCCCAACTGGGCTGTTCCGCCTGCTCCTTCCTGGGGCGGAGCAGTGAGTCCACTGTGACACCTGCCAACAATGGCTCGCAACCTGCAAGTTGAAATTTGCAAGTAGTCACGTGCATGCTGCTTCCGGCAATTGGTGATCGAATGAGCCTGCCGAGCGATCGCGTGAGACGGTGACCCTGCAACCGACGGTGTGAGGGGGTAAGGCGTGACCGCGGAGACCGACTGGGGTGGCGCGCCTTCCGTCCTGCGCATGATCCTCGGCAGGCAGTTGGAGGAGCTGCGGACCCGGGCCGGCCTCACCTACGAGCAGGCGGGCGCGGCGATCGGGCTCAGCCACTCCACGATCCGCCGGATGGAGGCCGCCAAGGTCGCCCGGCTCAGGCTGGCGGACGCCGAGAAACTGCTCCAGACCTACGGCGTGACGGACGAGCAGGAGATCGACACCTTCCTCCAGTCGGTCCGCGAGGCCAACAAACGCGGCTGGTGGCACACCTACCGCGATGTGATGCCGGACTGGTTCGCCGCGTATCTCAGCCTGGAACAGGCGGCGTTGCAGATCCGCGCCTACGAGAACCAGTTCGTCCACGGGCTGCTCCAGACCAAGGAGTACGCGCACGCCCTGCTGGGCGCCGGCAACCCGCACGCCTCCGGCCAGGCCACGGAGCGCCGGGTCGCGCTGCGCATGCGCCGCCAGGAACTGCTGTCGCGTGAGGCGCCGCCGAGGCTGTGGGTGGTGATGGACGAGACCGTGCTGCGCTGGCCGGTCGGCGGCGCCGGTGTGATGCGCGCGCAGATCGACCATCTGATCGAGGTCAACCGGCTGCCCCATGTGACCCTCCAGATCATGCCGTTCGCCAACGGACCGCACCCGGCGATGCGGGCGGGCGCGTACCACCTCTTCCGGTTCCGGGCCCCCGAACTGCCCGACATCGTCTACCTCAACGGGCTGGTCGGCGCCGTCTACCTCGACAAGTCGGACGACGTCGTGGTGTACCGCGAGGCCCTGGACCGGCTGGGCGCCCAGGCGGCGCCCGCCAGGAAGACCGAGGCCGTCCTCGGTTCGATTCGCAAGGAGATCTGAGGTGCACCACCCCGTACACAACGGCATGCCGTCCCGGAACCTGGGCGCGCGCGGCTGGACCAAGCCGTGGAGCGACGACGCCGGAGGCGCCTGCGTGGAAGTCAAGAAGCTCGCCGACGGACGCGTCGCCGTCCGCCAGTCGACCGACCCGGACGGGCCGGCGCTGGTCTTCACCCCGCGTGAGATGACGGACTTCCTGACCGGCGTGAAGGCGGGTGACGCGGACTTTCTCCTGTGAACTCCTCTTGTTCTGCTGAGCGTTGCCCCGATTCTCCTGGATCATGGATCTGCTTCGGATCCTTATGACCTCCCCCCGACCCGAATGGGAGACACGGCGTTGCCCGACAACGGATGGCCGGCCGACCGCATCGACACCGAGAACGCCCACTCCGCCCGGATCTACGACTACATCCTGGGCGGCAAGGACTACTACCCCGCCGACAAGGAGGCGGGCGACGCCATGTCCCGGGAGTGGCCCGCGCTCCCCATCCACATGCGGGCCAACCGCGACTGGATGAACCGCGCGGTGCGCTGGCTGGCCGAGGAGGCGGGCATGCGCCAGTTCCTGGACATCGGCACCGGTATACCCACCTCCCCGAACCTGCACGAGATCACCCAGTCGGTGGCTCCCGAGTCCCGGGTGGTCTACGTCGACAACGACCCCATCGTCCTCACCCTCTCCCAGGGCCTGCTGTCCAGCGCGCCCGAGGGCAGGACGTCGTACATCGAGGCCGACTTCCGTGACCCGGCGGCCATCCTGGACGCCCCCGAGCTGCGCGAGACCCTCGACCTCGGCAAGCCGGTCGCGCTCACGGTGATCGCCATCGTGCACTTCATGCTGGACGAGGACGACGCGGTCGGCGTCGTGCGCCGCCTGCTGGAGCCGCTGCCCTCGGGCAGCTACCTGGCGATGTCCATCGGCACCGCAGAGTTCGCGCCCGAGGAGGTGGGCCGCGTCGCCCGCGAGTACGCGGCCCGCAACATGCCGATGCGGCTGCGCACCATCGACGAGGCCCATGAGTTCTTCGGGGGTCTGGAACTGGTCGAACCCGGCATCGTCCAGGTGCACAAGTGGCACCCGGACGGTACGGGCGAGCAGGACATCCGCGACGAGGACATCGCGATGTACGGAGCCGTCGCCCGCAAGCCGTGACCGCGGCGGGGCCGGGGTGATGCCCCGGCCCCGCAGCACTTCCGTCTACAGCGCGATCAGCAGCGCCTCGGCACCCACCGGCCGGTATCCGGCCGCCTGAAAGGCGCGCACGCTGCGGGCGTTGCCCGCCGCCTGCTGCGACCACACCGGTCGCCCGTCCGGCACCAGATGCCGCGCGGCCGTGGCCAGGGCCCGGCCCAGGCCACGGTGGCGTACGTCCTCGTCGACCTCGACCGCCGTCTCCCAGCGGCCGGCCACGCCCCGGCCGAGGACGACCACCCCGCCGTCGGCCGCCCAGACCCGGACGTCGTCCCGGCGTTTGCGTGCGCTGGTCACCCGGGGGTGATCGGGGTCCATCAACTCGCCCATTTCCAGCGGCGGTTCGCCGGGCAGGGCGCTCGCCACGGTCAGCAGGTCGATGGTGTCCGTCGACCGTCCGGTGCGGTCCAGGAACGCCGCGAGGAACCTGGGGTTCATCGTGGCCGCCAGCGCGTCGCAGTCGAGGGCGGCCAGGGTGTCGTACACCCACCGGGGATCCTCGTCGGTGAACACGACCGAGTGCGCGGTGAAGGCGAGCACTCCGGCGTCGCGGTGGCCGGCCTGCGGCACCACGGTCGTACCGCCGTCGGGCGGCGGAAAGCGCCCCTGTGCGGCCGCGTCCAGGATGCCGGCCAGGGTCGGGCTCATGGTGCCTCTCTTTCCGTGTCGTTCCCGCGACATCGTTTTGAACATGTTCAACTCTGGGTTAGGGTCGTGTCCAGTGAGGGAGGGGAGGGCCCGATATGAGGTTCGTGCTGTCCGGAGGCACCGGACAGGTGGGTACGGTCCTGAAACGGGCGCTGACCGCGGCCGGTCACGAGGTGGTGGTGCTCAGCAGACGGCCGGCCCGCACCGGCGAACTCGCCTGGGACGGGCGGACCCTCGGCCCCTGGGCCGAGGCGGTCGACGGCTGCGATGTCGTGGTCAACCTGGCCGGACGCAGCGTCAGTTGCCGCTACACCCCGGTCAACCTGAAAGCCATGATGGACTCACGGGTGGAATCCGCCCGGGTCGTCGGCGAGGCGATCGCCGCCGCCGCCCGGCCGCCCCGCGTCTGGCTCCAGATGAGCACGGCCACCGTCTACGCCCATCGCTTCGACGCGCCCAACGACGAGGCGACCGGTGTGATCGGCGGCACCGAACCGGGCGTGCCCCGCTACTGGTCGTACAGCGTCGACATCGCCAAGGCCTGGGAACGCGAACAGGAGCGGGCCGACACCCCGCACACCCGCAAGGTCGCCCTGCGCTCCGCGATGGTGATGAGCCCTGACCCGGGTGGCGTACTGGACGTCCTGCTGTGGCTGGCACGTCTCGGCCTCGGCGGGCCGGTCGCCGGGGGTGCCCAGTACGTGTCCTGGATCCACGACCGCGACTTCGTGCGCGCCGTCGAGTTCCTGGCCGTCCGGGACGACCTCGCCGGACCGGTGAACCTCGCCGCCCCCGCCCCCTTGCCGCAGCGCACCTTCATGCGTGCCCTGCGGAAGGCGTGGGGCACGCCGGTCGGTCTGCCCGCCACCGCGTGGATGGCGGAGATCGGCGCCTTCGTGCTGCGCTCGGACACCGAACTGCTGCTCAAGAGCCGGCGCGTCGTCCCGGGCCGCCTTCAGGAGGCGGGCTTCGCGTTCGACCACCCGCACTGGCCGGGGGCCGCCGCCGACCTCGTACGACGGGTACGCGACCGCCGCTGCTGACGTCACGGCGCCGGGGCGGTCCAGTCCCCGTCGCGCATCACGTGCCGCCCCTTGAGCTCGTGCTCCCCGTTCCAGGCCTGGATCGCCCGCGGCAGCGCCTTGAAGTACGCGTAGGAGGGGTGATCCCCGCGCGGGTCCCAGCCCCACCGCTGTGCGAAGGCGTCCGCGGCGGCGGCCGGCACCTCCTGGGCGGTGAAGGTCCGCACCGCGGCGTCGATCAGGACGACGTCCTGCGTGTCGCCGAGCGCGAGACGAGCCCGGCCGGAGTCGCGCAGGTTGCGTCCCGTCGGGCTGGTGATCCTGGTCGACAGCCACAGGGCGGCTCCGTCCCACAGGAACCACAGCGGGACCAGGCACGGCAGACCGTCGGCGCCCGACGTGGCGACCCAGGTGTCCGTCCGTGTGCGCAGCTTCGCGAGCACGTCACGCCGACGCCGACCGGCGTCCCGCGGCTCCTCGGTGATCTTCATACCGGGTGACGGTACCGAGCGCGGCGTCGCACCGCCTCGGCCGATGGTCCTACTGCCCCGGACCGAGGCGGACAGCGTGAGGGCCGCTCGCCGAGCAGTCCGGCGGCCAGGCGCGTCAGCTCGGCGCGTTCGGCGGGGGACAGGTGCCCGGTGAGTTCGGTGGGGAGGGGGCTCGGCTGACCAGGCCGCGCTTCTCGGCCCGGGTGACCAGGCCGGTCATGGAGGACTTGTCGAGGCCCAGATGCCCGGCCAGTTCCAGCGTCCCGGCCTGCCGGTCGCGCAATACGCCCAGGAGCCTGATCCGGATGACCGACAGATCGTGCTCGGCGCCGGTGGCGGGCAGCATGAGGTGGATCTGGAACGACAGCTGGACGGGGGCGTCGACCGTGTCGAGGGGGTGGTCGTCGCCGCCGTGCGCAGGACCGGGCTCGGCGGGCATGACGGCAACCTGGCCGACGTAGTACGTGACACGAACTACCTGGTCTCACGTGACACGAACCACCCGCTCGCACGGCACAGCAGCCGGAAGCCCGTAAGGAGGGTGAGCGGCCAGACCACGGCGAACCCCCACACCAGCGCCGGATCCGAGGTTCGGAAGCCGAGGACGCCCAGGGCTATCGACGCGCACATCAGGACGGCGGCCGTCAGGGGCAGCCACACCCGAGGGCGCGGGGCGCTCATCCGGCGGGCGAGGCGACGGTCGCGGCGCAGCTCCGCCTCCATGCGGAGCAGGGCGAGCCGTTCGTGGGTGGTGAGTTCGACGTCATCCGAGTGGCTCCGGTCGTTCATGGCGCACCGGGTTCCCCGGATGTGCCGTCCGATGCCCATCGGGAGGCGGGCTGTTCGTCCCCGGGCGGCAGGCGGGCCAGCGCCCGCAGGAGGGCGTCGGCGCTGTCCGGCGTCCGCCCGGCACGGAAGTCGGCGGCGATCTCGCGCGCGTTGTCCCGCCCCTCGGTGAGGCACCAGTCCCACCAGTGGTCGAGCCGTGCGTCATCGAGGTGCTCGGCGGCCACCAGGGCGGGCCAGCCGCAGGATCGGGCCTGGGCGGTGACCTTGGCGCCCGACTCGACCGGGTCGACCGCCAGGGCGGGTACGCCGGCCCGCAGCGAGAGCACCAGTCCGTGCAACCGGTCCGTGACCACCAGGTTCAGCCGGCCGAGCAGGGAATGCAATTGGGCGGGCGTCGCGCACAGGCGCCAGTCCCTCGTGTCGAGCCTGGTCTCCAGTTCCACCCGCGCGCAGTCCTTGGCCAGCAGCCAGCGCGTGATGCGGTCCGCGGCCTCCTCGTGCCGCCGCCGGGCCCCGTACTCCCGTTGCCCTCGGGTCAGGATCACCCCCACCGCCGGCGGCGCGGGGGCGGCGGGGGCGCGCGCCGACAGGTCCCGCACCGGCTCGACCGCCGGACCGTCGCGGGGCAGTATCCGGTGGAACCCGGTGACGGCCGGACTGCCGGGGTCGATCACGGAAGTCCCCACGGCGACGCGCAGACAGCACGGGAACCGCCGGTGCAGATCCGCCACTTGGGGCCCGTGCAGCGGCCCGCACACGAACACCAGGCTGCCGTACTCCTCGGCGCGCACGGCGTCGAGGTGCAGCGCGTCGGGCTTGAACGCCGGGCTCCAGACCGTGTCGTACGCGTACCCCGCACCCTCCAGGATGCCCTGGACCCGGTCCAGCGCGAGGACGTCCCCGGCGGTCGCCTCGCCGTCCGCAAAGCTGAACCACCCCGTGAGCAGCGCCTTCCGCGGTGCCGTCACGCCACCCTCACCCGCTCACGCCTCGCTCGTCCGCCCATGCCCCGACCTCCCTGCCACGCGGGCGGCGAGTACCCGGGGGCGGCACGGGTCACACGGAGGTCCGGGCACCCCGCGGTCATGCCAGTAGATTGTGCGCTATCCAATCACGCACTACTGCTCATGAGTCCTCCCCGGCGCGCCCACGGCAGGAGCTGGGCGATGCCGAAGGAGACCTCGACGACGAGGAACAGCCACAACAGGCGCGTGGCACCCTGAGTGAGCGCGTACGCCTGCCACAGCGCGAACAGCGCGCGGGCCGAGCCGTCGTACAGCCCGTGCGCCGGCAGGGGCCTGAAGAGGCGCAGCAGGGCCCAGACGACCACGACCGAACCCATCAGGTTCGCGTACAGCGTCTGCATGGGATTCAGGGCGGGCATGGCTCCGAGCCCCAGCGTGTCGCCCAGCGACGACAGCGCGCGGTGCACCAGGACGTACGTCCAGGGTGTCGCGAATCCGGCGGTGACGACGAGGTCGTACCAGGCACTGGCGCGGACGACACGCGCGTAGGAGGGGTGGGACGGGCCGGGAAGGCGGATCACGGTGCTGCTCCTGGTGGTTGCACGACAGCGACGCCCGTCACGCTAAACAGTGGAGTAGGGTCCAAGGTCAAGCCCGCACAGGGAACTGACGGAGGGTCATGCTGATCGGAGAGCTGGCCGAGCGGACCGGTATGACCAAGGACGGCATCCGCTTCTACGAGAAGGCCGGCCTGGTCAGGGGTCGGCGACTGCCCAACGGCTACCGCGACTTCCCGCCCGAGACGGTGCCCTGGCTGGACTACGTCCGCACCGCGCGGACCCTGGGCTTCTCCCTGGCGGAGATCGCGCGGCACGGTGAGGAACTGCTCCGCGCCCCGGACTCCGCGGCGGCCCTGTCCGCGCTGCTCGAGGAGAAGATCCGGATCGTCGACGCCCGCATGGCCGAACTCGCCGCCCTCCGGTCGGAGTTGGCAGAGCGCGTCGGCACCGGATGCCCGTTGCGAGCGGGGGCCCGTCAGTCCGGCTGACGCGGGCCGGCTCCTGCCGTCCGGGCTGCTCGACCAGGTCGTCGACGACATACGCGCCGCCCACCGTCACCAGTCCCGGAGCCCGGTCGAGGTACGTGGACTTCCCCGGCCAGGTGTCCGCAGCCAGGCGGTGCCCGCGCCCACCCCGGTGCCCGGTTCGAGGATCCGGCCGCCGGGCCGGGCGGACGCGAGCGCGGCCGTGAAGCCGCCCGTCCGAGGAGGACGTGAGGTCGCCGTGACGTCGACACCGCCCAGGCCGCGCTGACGCGGGCGCGGGGCGTCGCTCCCGGCGACTTCCCCTCCGAGCACTGCTGGGCTCGTCAAGGCTGCGTGACCGGGCCCGTACCGGGTACGTTGCCCCGTCATGGACGGCTACGACCCCCCAGACCTGGACGAGATCGGTTTCCTGCCCGGGGGCGGCACCGCCGAGCGACTGGCGGAGCTGCACCAGGAGGAGGCGCACGACCTGCTGGACCTGCTACAGGCGGGCACGGCGCGGGGCGGCCCGCCCGTGTCACCGGAGGCCCATCGCGTGGCCCGTGAGATCGCCGCCCGCATCCCGTCGCCGAACTGACCGGCGGCGTCGGCGCGGCAGTGATCGATCCGGCGCCGTGCGGGCATCTTGACGCCTTCTTTGTTACCGGTAACACTCGGCGGCGTGACCGAGCCGACCACCCGACCGCCGCGCACCCGTGCCCGCGCGGTCGCGGACGCCCCCGTCTTCAGCCCGGCCGCCGTCGTCGCCTCCTGCGTGGGCTTCGTCCTCATCGGCGCGCTCCAGGCCCTCTACGGGCCCGCCATCCCGGCCTTCCGCCGGGAGTTCGGGCTCACCCCCTCGGCCGCCGGTCTCGGACTGAGCGCCCACTTCGTCGGCGGAGTGAGCGGGGTGCTGCTCTTCGACCGGCTGTACGGCCGGATCGGTGGCCGGCGGATCCTCGCCGCCTCCCACCTGCTGATGGCACTCGGCGCAGCCGGTTTCGCGCTCGCGCCGAGCTGGCCCGCCGCACTGGCCGCAGCGCTGCTGGCCGGACTCGGCTTCGGCGGCATCGACTACGGCCTCAACCAGCTCTTCGCGGTCGGCTTCGGGCACCGTTCCACCGCGATGCTGAACGTCCTCAACGCGCACTTCGGCATCGGCGCGATCCTCGGCCCCGCGCTGATCGGCGCGGTCGGCGCCGCGCACTACCCGGCCGTCTTCCTCGGTTTCGCGCTCGCCAACCTGCCGCTGCTGCTCTGCCTGAAGGGCGTGCGCGACCGGGCGCCCCAGCCGGGCGGCGCGGCGGGGGAGTCCGGCGGCGGGACGGTCCTGGCCCGCAGCCTGGCGTCGGTGCTCGCCGTGTTCGTCGCGCTCTACGTACTGCACGTGGGCATCGAGGCGGGCGTCGGCGGCTGGGAGCCCACCCATCTGGAGACCGTCGGCTACGGCGCCGGGGCCGCCGCGACCGCCACCTCGGTGTACTGGCTGATGATGACCGTCGGCCGGTTCCTCGTCGCACCGCTCGCGCTGCGCTTCACGGCCCAGTCCCTCATCACCGTCTCCTGCGCGGGCATGACCGTGTGCCTGCTGCTGGCCGCCGTGCCCGGGCTCGCGCCCTACGCCTACGCGGGCGTCGGCCTGTTCATCGCTCCGATCTTCCCCACCGGTCTGCCGTGGCTGCACCGGGCGGCCCCCCGGGCCCGCCGGGCGGGCGCGCTGGTCATCGCGGCCTCCATGGTGGGCGGTGTCGCGGCGGGCCCGCTGCTGGGCAAGGCCATCGAGTGGTCCGGGATCAGCGCGGTGCCGCTGCTGCTGTGCGCGGTCTCCGCCCTGTGCCTGGCCGCCACGCTCTGGCTGATCCACGGCACGCGGAACCGGCCCGCGGTCCCGGCCCCCGGCCCAGGCGCCCCGGCCGGCCCGAGTGCCTGAGCGGCTCCCCGGCCTATCCTGTGGATCCGCCGGGCGGAAGGACCGCCGGCACCGGCCCTGAGGAAGCGACCCGTCATGCCCCGCAGCACCGCCGACAACCCGGTCCCCCCGCGGCGCAGCCGGCGCAACTTCGCCGGCGCGCGGCCCGTGATGGACGACGTGGCGCGGCTGGCGGGCGTCTCCAAACAGACCGTGTCCCGGGTGATCAACGACAACCCGGCCGTCCGCCCCGAGACCCGCGAGGCCGTACTGGCCGTCATGCGCTCGCTGGGCTACCGTCCCAGCCGCAGCGCCCGCTCGCTGGCCAGCGGCAGGACCCGGATGCTCGGCGTGATCTCCTTCGACGCGGCGCGGTTCGGGCCCGCCTCCATCCTGACCGCGATCAACTCCGCGGCGCAGGACGCCGGTTACCTCGTCAGCTCCATCGCCCTCGACACGGCCGACCGGGACACGGTGGTCCGTGCCGCCGACCGCCTCTCGGCCGAGGGCGCCGACGGCGTGATCGCCATCGCCCCGCAGCGCCGGATCGGCCGCGCCCTGGCGGAGGCACACCTCGACACCCCTCTCGTGGTGCTGGAGAACGACCTCGGCGACGGTACGCCCCTGATCACCGCGGACTCCAAAACCGGGGCCCGCCTGGCCACCGAGCACCTCCTGGGTCTCGGCCACCGCACCGTCCGGCACATCGCGGGCCCGGCCGGCTGGACGTCCGCCGACGCGCGCGCCGACAGCTGGCGTACGACCCTGCGGGCGGCCGGGGCGCACGTCCCCGAGCCGCTCTTCGGCGACTGGAGCGCCGACTCCGGGTACGAACTGGGCCGCCGGCTGGCCCGGAACGCCGAGGTCACAGCCGTCTTCGCCGCCAACGACCAGATGGCCCTGGGCGTGCTGCGCGCCTTCCACGAGGCCGGGCGGCCGGTCCCCGACGAGGTGAGCGTGGTCGGCTACGACGACATCCCCGAGGCCGCCCACCTGCTGCCCCCGCTGACCACCGTGCGCACCGACTTCGCCGAGATCGGCACCCGCTCCCTGCGCCTCCTCCTCGACCGCCTCGAAGGCGCCGCCGGGCCCCGCTCCGCCCCCGTCGACCCCGTCGTACCCGTCGAACTCATCGTCCGCCGCAGTACGGGCCCGGCCCGTCGTACGTGACACGCCGCCGGACGGCTCATCCGGGGCGTTCTGCACCTTTTGGGTCGTAACGTGCGGAATATGAAGAAATGTCATACGGTCTTCGCGGCCTGCACCGCAGTGCTCACCGTGGTCGGACTCGGCGCGGCCTCGCCCGCCGTCGGCTGCCCCAAGCTCCATGTCGTGCGTCCGGGCCACTCGATCCAGAAAGCGGTGAACGCGGCCAAGCCCGGGGACACCGTGCTGGTGATGGCCGGCACTTACCACGAGAGCGTGAAGGTGACCACGCGCGGGCTGATCCTGCGTGGCCAGGGCCGGAACACGGTGATCAAGCCCGGCAAGAAGTCCACCAACGCCTGTGCCGAGAACGGCAACGGCATCTGCGCCGTGGGGACGAAGAGCCGTCGCCTCGACGGCGTCACCGTCGAGAACCTGCGTGTGACCGGCTTCGCCCGGGCCGGCGTGTTCGCCGTGGGCACCGACCGCCTGGCCGTACGCAACGTGACCGCCGAGAAGAACAAGCTGTGGGGCATCGCCGAGGAGCGGTCGGAGCGCAGTCTGGTCCGGGGCAACACGGTCCGCAACAACGGCGACGCGGGCGTGTTCCTCGCCAACACGATCCTGACCGAGGCGGGCGCCAAGGACACCAAGGGCACGATCGTCGACGGCAACGTGCTCCAGGGCAACCGCATCGGCGTCACCGTCCGGCGCCTGCGCAACCTCACCGTCGCGCACAACGACGTGACCGGCAACTGCGCCGGGGTGTTCGTCGTCGGCGACGAGAACAAGCCCAGGGCCGGCAAGGTGACCCTGGCCGAGAACCGTATCGTCAAGAACAACAAGTACTGCAAGAAGACCGCCCGGCTGCCCTTCCTCCAGGGCTCCGGCGTCGTCCTCACCGGCGCCGAGGACACCCTGGTGACCGGGAACGAGATCAGCGGCAACGCCGGCAAGTCCCCGCTCTCCGGCGGCGTCGTCCTCTACAAGAGCTTCGTGGGCACCACCAGCGAACGGAACCGGGTCACCGACAACAGGCTGTCGGCGAACGCGCCGGCGGACGTCGTCAACCAGGAACCCGCCAAGCGCAAGAACATCTTCACCCGCAACCACTGCGTCAAGTCCAGGCCCGCGGGCCTGTGCTGACCGGCCGTACCCGTCCGTAACCAAAGGAGGAGAGGCGGCACATGAAGACCGAACCCACTGCCCCACCGCCGTCCATGCGGCTGAGGGAGCTCGTTTTCGGGGCGGCGTGTGCCGCCGCCCTCCGCGCGGCCGCCCGGCTGGGCGTGGCCGACGCGCTGGGGGACAGCCCCATGGCCGTGGCGGACCTCGCGGCCGCGGTGAAGACCGAACCCAAGCCGCTCGGACGGCTGCTGCGGGCCCTGTCCTGCTACGGCGTCTTCGCCGAGCGCGAGGACGGGACGTTCGCGCACACCGACATGTCCCGGCTGCTGCGCGAGGACGACCCGAACAGCCTGCGCTACATCTCGCTGTGGTGCACCGAGCCGTGGACCTGGGACGCCTGGCCGCGCCTCGACGAGGCGGTGCGCACCGGCCGGAACGTCGTGGAGGACCTGTACGGCAAGGAGTTCTTCACCTACCTCAACGAGGACGCCCCCGAGTCCGCGGACGTCTTCAACCGGGCCATGACGACCTCCAGCAAGCAGTCCGCGCGGGAGGTCGCCGAACTGCTGGACCTGTCCGGGGCGAAGTCGGTCGCCGACATCGGCGGCGGCCAGGGCCATGTGGTGGCCCGGCTGCTGGAGAAGTACCCGTCGATGCGGGGAACCCTGCTCGACCTGCCGCGCGTGGTGGAGAACGCCGATCCCCGGCTGCGCGAGGGCGGCTCGCTCGCCGACCGGGTGAGCGTCGTGCCCGGCGACTGCCGCGAGGCCATCCCGGTGCGGGCGGACGTCTACATCATCAAGAACATCCTCGAGTGGGACGACGAGAGCACCGCCCGCTGTCTGCGTAACGTCATCGAGGCGGGCGGGCCGAAGGCACGGGTCGTGGTCATCGAGAACCTCGTCGACGACACCCCGTCGATGCGGTTCAGCACCGCCATGGACCTGCTGCTGCTCATGAACGTCGGCGGGGCCAAGCACACCACCGCCAGCATGGTCAGCCGGCTGACCGCCGCGGGCCTGGTCATCGACGACATCAGCCCGGTCAATCCCTATCTGCACGCGTTCGACTGCACCGTCCCCGGGTGACCCCACCCAGGTCCCGGACACCGGTCGCCGGGGGCGCGTCGCGGGGGGGGGCGCGGCCCGGGTGGGCGTGGGGGGGGGCGGACGGGGGGGGGTGTGGGGGCTGGGGGACGCTCGCGC
>NZ_JBSGZV010000020.1:0-82972 GCF_053611185.1 Streptomyces sp. NPDC054834
CCAAGACGGTGGGCCGCCCGACCACAGCGACGTCAATGAGTACTCCACACGCAGCCACCTGCGGCAGGCCCGGCACGGCAGGACCTTCACCGCCCACTCGTGGTGGCGTCGGCTGCGCCTTCGTACCTGCCTGGCATGGCTCGTCCCGGGTCAGCAAGCGGTCCGCACGGTTTGTGGGTCGTCCCAGCTTGCTGACCCGGGGTGAGCGCCCCTCACATCGCGGCGCACAGCGAGGGAGCCCGCGCCCTGCCGGGTGCGGGGCCGGCCGGGATCAGCCGAGCTTGGCGGACATGTCGTACTGCTTGTAGACGGCCGCGGCGTTGTCCTTGGAGATCCTGGTGGTCTGGAGCGTCTGGTGCTTGGCGACGGTCTTGCCGTGGGCGATGGCCTCGGCGGCTTCCGCCGCCTGCTGGGCGCCGGTCGGGTAGATGAAGGTGGTGTACATCTGGCCGAGCTGCACGGCGCGGATGCCGCCGGTCGGGATGGCGAGCCCGTCGATGCCGACGAACTTGATGCCGTCGGCCCTGCCGGCGCCGCGGGCCGCGAGGACGGCGCCGAGGGCCATGTCGTCGTTCTCACCGTAGACGAGGTCGATCTTCTTGTCCTGGGCGAGCCACCGCTGCGTGATCGCGGTGGCGTTGGCCTTCAGCCACTTCGCCTCCTGGTGGTGCGTGATGGTGATGTGGTGTCCGGCGATGGCGTCTCTGAATCCCTTGTCGCGGTCGATCTGCGGCTGGGCGGACAGGGTCCCCTGCAGCTCGGCCACGTTGCCGCCGTGCGGCAGGGCCTGCACCGCCGCCTGACCGGCGAGCTTGCCGATCTTGTAGTTGTCGCCGCCGATGAAGGACGTATAGCAGTCGGTGTTCACGGTGCGGTCCAGGACGATGACCGGGATGTGCGCGGTGCAGGCCTGCTGCACCGCGGCGGTCAGCGGGGCCGGCTCGTTGGGCGAGAGGATCAGGACGTCGACCTTCTGCTGGATGAAGTTCTGCACCTGGCTGACCTGGGTGGCGCTGTCCTGGTGCGCGTCGGTGATGGGCAGCAGCTTGAGGTCCGGGTACTTCTTGACGAAGTACTCGAGCTGCGCGTTGAGCTGAGCGCGGTACGGCTCGGCGTTGTTGGACTGGGAGTAGCCGACCACGAACACCTTCTTGCCGCTGCCCGAGCCGGCGGTCGTGGAGGCCGGCGCGTGGGCGGAGCAGGAGGTGAGGGCGGCGACGGTGGCGACCGCGGCGGCGACGGCCACCGAGGTGCGACGACGGAGGGACATGGCGGACTCCTTGCGTGGGTGAGGGTGGGTGGTGGTACGGGGGAAGGTCAGTCGCGGGTGCGCAGCCGCCGCAGCGGCTCGGTGAGCGGCTTGAGGAAGCCCGGGCGCTGCAGTACGACGGCCACGACGACGATGAGGCCCTTGATGATCATCTGCATGTTGTCGCTGATCGCGTTGAGGCCCAGGATGTTGTCGAGCAGGGTGAGGATCAGCGCGCCGACGGCGGTGCCGGTGATGGTGCCCTTGCCACCGGCCAGGCTGGTGCCGCCGATGACGGCCGCGGCGATGGCGTCCAGCTCGTAGGAGGTGCCGGCCAGCGGGTCGGCCGAGGCGCTGTACGCGGCGTCGATGGGACCGGCGAATCCGGCCAGCAGGCCGCAGAGCGTGAAGACGGTGATGATCACCAGGTTGACGTTGATCCCGGAGAGCCGCGCGGCGGTGGGGTTGCCCCCCACGGCGTACACATGCCGTCCGAACCGGGTCCTGGAGAGCACCAGTTGCACCGCGACGCAGACCGCGACGAACGCGATCACCGGGTAGCCGATGCCCGCGACCAGGGTGTGACCCGGGGTGCCCAGCGAGGCGAAGGCGGCGGCCTTGGGCGTGAGATGGCCGTTGGAGTCCACCAGTTGCACCCCGACGGCCACGTTGTTGCTCATCTGCCGGTCGATGCCGCGCACCACCGAGAGCATGGCCAGGGTCATCACGAAGGACTGGATGCGGAGCCAGGTGGTGCCGATCCCGTTGAGGAGTCCGAAGAACGCGCCCACCAGCGCGCACAGCGGGACGATCGCCCAGGGCGACAGCCCCTGGTGGACCAGCAGCATCGCCGCCGTCATGGAACCGATGCCCAGCACCGAACCCACGGACAGGTCGATCCCCGCGGTGAGGATGACCAGGGTGACGCCGACGGCGAGGATGCCGCGCGAGGCGAAGGCGGTGACGGCGTTGGTGAGGTTGTCCTGGTTCCAGAAGATCTGGCCCTTGGTGGCGATGCCCACGGCGACCACCAACAGCAGGCCGATGTAGCTCTGCAGTGAGCCGAGGGGCGGCAGGGCCCGCAACAGGCGTCCGCCCAGCGTCTGGAGGTTCTCGCCGGTCCCGGCGGCGGTGTCCCGGGCCGGTGGGAGTGTCTTGCTCATTTCTCTTCCTCGTTCTCGTCCGCCGGTGGTCCGGCCACAACGTTCTGCCGTGCCATCGCCGCGGTGAGGATGGCCTCCTGGGTCGCGGCCGGCCCCCGGGCCGGGTCGCGATGGAACTCGCCGGTCAGCCGCCCCTCGCAGAGCACGATGATCCGGTCGCACATGCCGATCAGCTCTGGAAGCTCGGAGGAGACGGCGATGATCGCGGTGCCCTGGGCCGCGAGGGAGTCCATCAGAGCGTGGATCTCCGCCTTGGCCCCGACGTCGATGCCCCGCGTCGGCTCGTCGAGCAGCAGCACCGAGGGCTCGGTGAGCAGGCACTTGGCCAGCACCACCTTCTGCTGGTTGCCGCCGGAGAGGGTGCCGACCACGGCGTCCAGGCTGTGCGTCTTGGTGCGCAGCTCCTCGACCTTGCCGGCCGCGGCGGCCTTCTCCCGGCGGGCGTCGACGGTGCGCCACGGCCTGAGGTAGCGGTCGAGGGCGGCCAGGGTGGCGTTGAACCGCACCGTGTTGCCGATCACCAGGCTCTGCGCCTTGCGGTCCTCGGCGACCAGTGCGAAGCCCCTGCGGATCGCGGTACGGGGGGTGTGCGGGGCGTACGGGCGGCCGCCCAGCGTGATCTCGCCCCGGATGCGGTCGCCGGCCCCGAAGAGGGCCTCCAGCACCTCGCTGCGTCCGGCGCCCATCAGCCCGGCGATGCCGAGGATCTCACCGGCGCTCACCTCGAGGTCCACCGAGCACAGCGGCGTACGGGTGCTGGCCGGCGGGGGAGTGCTCGACAGGCCCTTCACGCTCAGCCGCACCGAGCCGTCGGATCGCTGTTCCGGGGCCCTGGGGAACAGCTCCCCCAGCGGCCGTCCGACCATCAGCCGCACCAGCTCGGCGCGGTCGGTGCCGGCCACCGGGCGGCGGCCCGCGAAGGTGCCGTCGCGCAGCACGGTCGCCGAGTCGGCGATCTCCTCCAGCTCCTCCAGCCGGTGGGAGATGTAGATCAGCCCGACGCCGCGGGCCGCCAGCCGGCGGATGACGGTGAACAGCCGTTCCACCTCGGCCTCGGCGAGTGCGGACGTCGGCTCGTCCAGCACCAGGATCCGCAGGGTGCCGTTCAGCGCCTTGGCCACCTCGACGAGCTGCTGCTCGGCGATGCGGCAGTCGCGGACCAACTGATGCGGGGGCAGGTCGAGGCCGAGGTCGGCCAGCAGCTCCGCGGTGCGGGTGTGCATCGCCGCGCGGTCCAGGGTGCCGCGCACGGTGCGCAGTTCGCGGCCGAGAAAGAGGTTGTCGGACACGGACAGCTCGGGCACCAGGTTGAGCTCCTGGTGGATCATCGCGATGCCGTGCTGCTGGGCTTGCTTCGGTGACTGGATCCGCACCGGCTCGCCGTCGATCTCGATGGTGCCCCGGTAGTCGGCGTGCACCCCGGCGAGGATGTTCATCAGCGTGGACTTGCCGGCGCCGTTCTCGCCGAGCAACGCCACCACCTCGCCGGGGTGGACGGTCAGTTCGACGTCGTTGAGCACCCGGACGCCGGGGAACTCCTTGCTGATGCCCCGCATGCGCAGCAGGGCGGGCGGTGCGCCGCTCATGTCGCGCCGTCCGCGTTCATCCGCGCCATCGCGGACCTCCCATGGGTTGTGCAGGTAAAGGGTAGGAAATCGATTTCAAGAATATGCGCGCCTTTGGCCCCTAGTGAGAGGCGTGCTGGCTTGGAAGGGGGCCGCTGTACAGCGGTGGGAGCCTCGAGGGGTCCTTGAAATCCTTTTCACAGGAACGTAGGGTCTGCCTTCGAGGGTGTCAAGAGTCGCGTACGAGTCGGTCCGCAGCGGGGGCGGCGCCGCTCCTGCACCCCGCGAGTGCGGCCCCGGTGGCCGAGGAGGGGTCGGAGGACCTATGACGACGATCAACGACGTGGCCCAGGCCGCCGGGGTGTCTCCTGCCACGGTCTCCCGGGTCTTCAACGGGGGGCGTGTCACGGCCGAGCGCGCCGAACGGGTCCGGCACGCGGCGGCCGAGCTCGGCTTCGCCCCCAACCGGGTCGCCCGTTCGCTGCGCATGCAGCGCAGCAGCGTCATCGGACTGATCATCCCGGACATCGAGAACCCGTTCTTCACCGCGCTGGCCCGCGGTGTCGAGGACGCCGCCCAGCGAACCAGCCTCTCGGTGGTGCTGTGCAATACCGACGAGAACACCGACAAGGAGCGCCGCTACCTGGACATCGCGGTGGCCGAGCAGATGGCGGGCGTCATCCTGGCCGCCGCGTCCCGCAGCCGCACCGACCTGTCCGCCCTGGAGAGCCGCCGCATCCCGGTGGTCGCCGTGGACCGCCGCCCGCGCGGGGCCGGAGTGGACGCCGTACTGGTGGACAACGAAGAGGGCAGCGAGGCGGCCACCGCGTACCTGCTGGCCCGCGGCTACCGGCGGATCGCCTGCATCACCGGCCCGCGGGGCGCCTCCACCTCCGAGGAGCGGCTGGCGGGTTACCGCCGGGCGCTCCAGGAGTTCCTGGACGAAGACCCGGGTGCCGCGCCCGAGGGCGTGGACCTGCTGCGCGACTACACCCGCCACGCCGACTTCAAGGTCGAGGGCGGGCGCAGCGCCATGGCCGACCTGCTCGCGGCGCCGCAGCGGCCGGACGCGGTCCTCGCGGCCAACAACCTGATGGCCGTCGGGGCGCTTCAGGCGGTCCAGGATGCCGGTCTGGAACCACCGGAGATCGGTGTGCTGTCGTTCGGCGAGGTGCCGTGGGCACCGCTGACGCGGCCCGGCCTCACCACGGTGCAACTGCCCTCGTACGACCTGGGGTGGACAGCCGCCGGCCTGCTGCTGGACCGGATCGCGGGGAAGGAGCAGCCGCTGCGCACAGTGGTGCTGCGCACCTCCCTCCAGGTCAGGGAGAGCACCGCCGGGCCGGCGGCACCCAACACCCGGGCGGCGCGCGGGCGGCAGTGACCGCGCAATGATGAAATCCATTTCACCGACAGGTGTAGGGTGAGGAACACCCACGGTGAAAGGATGCGGACCCAGGTGGTGACGATCCAGGACGTGGCGCGAGCCGCGGGAGTTTCCCCGGCGACCGTCTCGCGCGTCTTCAACGGCGGCAAGGTCACACCGGCACGTGCGCTGTCCGTGCGAGAGGCCGCGGAAGCCCTCGGCTTCGCGCCCAACCGCCTGGCGCGGTCGCTGCGCAAGCAGCGGTCCAGTGTGATCGCTCTGATCATCCCGGACATCGAGAACCCGTTCTTCACCTCGCTCGCCCGCGGTGTCGAGGACGCCGCGCAGCGCACCAGCCTCTCGGTCGTCCTGTGCAACTCCGACGAGGACACCGACAAGGAGCGCCGCTACCTGGAGGTGGCGCTCGGTGAGCAGATGGCGGGCGTGATCGTGGCCGTGGCCTCCCAGGACGAGACGGACCTGGGGCCGCTGATCGCCCGGGGCGTGCCCGTGGTCGCCGTCGACCGCCGGCCGGGCGACGCCGAGGTGGACGCGGTCACGGTCGACGACCGGCACGGCGGCGAGGTGGCCACCCGCCACCTGTTGCGGACCGGCTACCGCAGGATCGCCTGCATCACCGGGCCCGAGGGTGCTTCCACGTCCGAGGAACGCCTGGCCGGCTACCGTGCGGCGTTGAACGCCGCACGGGACAGTGCGGTCGTGACCGACGATGCCTACGTACGGCACGCCGACTTCCGCGTCGAGGGCGGCCGGGCGGCGATGCGCGAGCTGCTGGCGCTGCCCGAGCAGCCCGATGCCGTGTTCGTCGCCAACAACCTCATGACCATCGGTGTCCTCGACGCCCTCGACGAGGTCGGCCGCACACCGCCGGACATCGGGGTGCTCTCCTTCGGTGACGTCCCCTGGGCATCGCTGGTACGTCCCTCGCTGACGGCCGTCGAACTGCCCTCGTACGATCTGGGGCGCACCGCGGCCGATCTGCTGTTGCAGCGCATGGACGGTGGCTCCTTGCCGCTTCAGACCGTGGTGCTGCGCACCAGGCTCCAGGTCCGGGAGAGCACCGCCGGACCCGCCGGGCACTGACACCCCCGACGGCGAAGGAGCGGCGCCGCACCGGCCGCTGAAGGTGTTCCAACCGTTGCAGAAGAAGTCGCCGAGCGGGACCTCGACGGCCGGATCCTCCTCGCCCTCCCAGGGTCTGCGAGCACCGCCGTCGCGCCGGGTGCGATGTCGATGCTGGGAGAGATCTTCCAGTTCGGCCCCAGCCTGCTCGCCGCCACCGCCCCGGTGCCTTCCGTGGCGCGGCCGCCGCCGGACTCGGCACCGGTGAAGTTCTCGGCGCTGATGGATCTGCTGACGGCACGCGTCCTGCGGGCGATGCCGTCAAGTCCAAAGGTCGTCATCGTCTTGTGCTTCATGGGTGGCGGGGTCGCACCGTCGTACCGGTGAAACACCTCTGAAATCCATTTCACGGGAAGGTAGGGACGGACCTCAAGGCGTGTCAAGGCCTGGGACGTGCAAACGCTCATCGGGGGCGACAGTCAGCATGACAGACAGGTATTTTCTCCGGGAATTCGGACGCAGGCGCGCGCACTCTTGACGCTGAAATCGATTTCTGTCAGCGTGCTCACCATGCTTCGCAACGCAGTCATCGGTGTGGACATCGGCACCTCGAGCAGCAAGGGCGTCCTCGTCGGCCTCGACGGTGGGCTGATCCGCTCGGCCGTACGGGAGCACACCCCCGCAAGGCCGGGCCCCGGCCGCTTCGAGATGGATGCCTCCGTGTGGTGGCGCGAGTTCACCGAGCTCGCCCGGGAGCTGACCGCAGCCGGCGACACCACCGTGCTCGCCGTCGGGGTCAGCGGCATGGGCCCCTGCGTCCTGCTGACCGACGAGCACGACACCCCGCTGCGCCCCGCAGTCCTCTACGGTGTGGACACCCGCTCGGTGGGTCAGATCGAGCGCATCGAGGCGCGGCTCGGCGCCGAGGAGATCATCCGCCGCTGCGGCTCGGCACTGACCACCCAGGCGGGCGGGCCGAAGATCGCCTGGATCGCGGAGGAGGAGCCAGAGCTGTACGCCCGGGCCCGCCGCCTGTACATGCCGAGCTCCTGGCTGGTCAGGAAGCTCACCGGGACCTACGTCCTGGACCATCACTCGGCCAGCCAGTGCACCCCGCTGTACGACACGCTCGCGGGCGACTGGTACGCCCCATGGGCCGCCGAGGTGGCCCCCGGCATCGACCTGCCGCCGCTGCAATGGTCGGGTGAACCGGCCGGCACCCTCACCGACGAGGCCGCCCGGGCCACCGGTCTTCCCGCCGGTATCCCCGTCACCACCGGCACCATCGACGCCTGGGCCGAGGCCCTGAGCGTGGGCGCGCAGAACACCGGTGACCTGATGCTGATGTACGGCACCACCATGTTCCTCATCCACACCGTGCCCGAGCCGCTCACCAGCCCGTCCCTGTGGGGCACAGTGGGCGCGCTGCCCGGCACCCGCAACCTGGCCGGCGGCATGGCCACCTCCGGAGCCGTCACCAACTGGCTGCGCGACCTGTTCGCCGGTGCCGACCACGCCGAACTCACCTGCCTGGCCGCCGAGTCGGGCCCCGGCGCCAACGGCCTGCTGATGCTCCCGTACTTCTCCGGCGAGCGCACCCCGGTCATGGATCCGGACGCCCGCGGGGTGATCGCCGGCCTGACGCTGTCCCACACCCGCGGTGACCTGTACCGGGCCGCACTCGAGGCCACCGGCTTCGGTGTCCGGCACAACATCGAGGTCATCGAGGCGGCCGGCGGCGACATCCGCCGTGTGGTCGCCGTCGGCGGCGGCACCCAGGGCGCCCTGTGGACACAGATCGTCTCCGACATCACCGGCCGTCCGCAGGAGCTGCGCACCGTCACCATCGGCGCCAGTTACGGCGGCGCGCTACTGGCGGCACAGCTCGTCGGGGACGCCTCCATCGACGACTGGAACCGTGTACGCGAGACGGTGACACCTCGCCCCGAACACGCCGCCCGCTACGACGAGTTGTACGCCCTCTACCGGCGGCTGTACCCGCAGACCTCGGCGACCGCCCACGCCCTGGCCGCACTTCAGGAGCGCTGACTCCGCTCCCGGCTGCCGCAGGTGGGCCCGTACACCGCTCGCACCTGGCCGATCAACACACACAGGCCGATGCCATCGCGGCCGGCTGCCACGGCCGCCGGCCGTGCCGCCGCGCACCCCTGTACCGGGCGGACGGCCTGCCGGCGGGGTGGCACCACTGACCGATCGCTCGACCCGCCGTCCCCCACCCCGGGGCCGGACGCACAACCGACGGAGACCGCATGACCGCGTACACCCTGCCCGAGCTCCACCGGCCGCCCGCCGCAGAGCCGAACACCGTCTACACCGTGGCCAGCGGCGACCTGCGCCCCACCGCCAACGTGACCTGCTGGCCAACCCAGGAGAAGCTGGAGAACGACCTCGCCGCGGCCCTTGCGGACCTGGGCTGGAAGGTCCGCCGCGGCCACGCCGTCGACCAGGCCAAGGGCCACGGCTTCATCGACAGCCAGCGCGCCGGAATCGAGGTCTTCAAGCACCTGCCCAAGGACGCCCCGCTGATCGTCGTCGAGGCCGTCTGGCAGTACAGCCACCACGTCCTCGCCGGCCTGCGCAGTCATGAGGGGCCGATCCTGGTCGTGGCCAACTGGAGCGGCGAATTCCCCGGCCTGGTCGGTCTGTTGAACCTCGCGGGCAGCCTCACCAAGGCGGGACGCGAATACTCCGTCCTGTGGAGCCCCGACTTCACCGACGCGTGGGCGCGCGACGGCCTGCGCACCTGGCTCGAGACGGGCACCCTCGGCCATGACACCAGCCACGTCCGGGCCCTGCCGGCCCTGCCCCAGGACGGCGAGACCGAACTCGGTGTGGCCCTCGCCCGGCAGCTGCGCGAGGAGAAGGCGATCATCGGCGTCTTCGACGAGGGCTGCATGGGCATGTACAACGCCATCATCGACGACGAGTTCCTCAACCCGCTCGGCATCTACAAGGAGCGGCTGTCGCAGAGCGCCCTGGTCGCCGAGATGAAGAACGTCTCCGACGAGGAGGCCCAGGCGGTCCGCGCCTGGCTCGACCACGCCGGCATGAGGTTCCACACCGGCACCGACGAGGCCACCGAGCTCACCGACGCGCAACTGCTCAGCCAGTTCAAGATGTACATAGCCGCGCTGCGCATCGCCGACGACTTCGGGCTCGACGCGGTCGGCATCCAGTACCAGCAGGGTCTGAAGGACACCGTCCCGGCGAGCGACCTCGCCGAGGGCCTTCTCAACAACGTCCAGCGCCCCCCGGTTCGCAGCCGTGACGGCGCCCGAGAGCTCTACCCCGGCGCACCGCTGCCGCACTTCAACGAGGTGGACGAAGGCGTCGCCGTCGACTCCCTCGTCACGAACCGCATCTGGACGGCGATGGGCCTCGACCCGGCCACCACGCTGCACGACATCCGGTGGGGCGAGGAGTACGACGGCCGGTTCGTCTGGGTCTTCGAGATCTCCGGCTCGGTGCCCGCCTCCCACAACGGCGGCTACCACAAGTCGTACAGCATGCGCCAGCCGCCGATGTACTTCCCGCTCGGCGGCGGCACCCTCAGCGGCGTCTCCCGGCCGGGCCAGATCGTCTGGTCGCGCGTGTTCCTGATGGACGGCCGCCTGCACGTCGACCTCGGCCGTGCCACCTCGGTCGAGCTGTCCGAGGAGGAAACACAGCGACGGCTCGACGCCACCACCCCCCAGTGGCCCATCATGCACGCGGTCCTGCACGGCGTCACCCGCGACCAGTTCATGGCACGCCACCGCGCCAACCACCTCAACGTGGCCTACGCCCCTGACGCGCCGACCGCCGACAAGGCGCTGCGTGCCAAGGCCGCGCTCTTCGCCGAGCTTGGCGTCGAGGTTCATCTGTGCGGAGACGTGGCGCTGTAACCGGCCGAGTCCGCGGTCGCCGTGTGCCCCCATGGGCGCGCGGGCCCGGGAACTTCGCGGTGTTCCGTCCACTCCCCGTACGGGCGGAACACCGCGAACCAGCACGTGAACGACCGAGCGGGCGAACGAGGGAACGCCCACGGTTCCGGGAGTTCAGGCGATATGTGCAGGAATGCCTCCCATGGGTGCGCGGGTGCTGATCCGAGGCGAGCCGCAGGCGACGAGGAGGCGCTGACATGTCCGGACCGGTGGAGACGGACCGCTCCGGGCCGCGGCGGCTACGGGAGTTGCTGCGCGGTCCCGGACCCGTGGTCGCGCCAGGGGCATCGGCCTGCTCACCATGAGCGAGATGACCGATGCCTGTGCCGTCCGGATTGTCCTGATGGTTCTGTCGTCCCGCAGGACGCGCGCCGCCATGCCGGGCGGCGTTACAGGCCGGCCGCCACCGTGCGTGCGACGGCTTCCGGCGCGCCCGCGGTGACACCCGTCCCGATGTACAGGTCGCACTCGCGCAGGCGCCGGGTGGCCCACACGCTGACGGCCGCGGTCAGTACGAGGTACCCGCAGGCGATCCACGGCGTCCCGTGTCCCGCTGCCGGCAAGACGCTCATCAGCAGCGGCGTGACGCCGGAGGTGAAGATGCCGGAGACCTGGTAGACGAACGACATGCCGGTGTAGCGCACCTCGGCCGGGAACAGGGCGGCGAACAGCGTCCCCTGCGCCCCGTAGACAACGGCGTGGACGATGCCCAGGGTCAGCGTGATCCCCGCCGCGTACCCCCAGAACCCGGCCGTGCCGAACAGCCAGAACGCGGGGAACACGCTCAGCCCGAACCGCGCGATACCGGTCGGATACATCCGCCGCGCCCCCTGACGACCGGTCAACGCACCCGAGACCGGCAGCAGTACGGCCATCAGCACAGCGGCGAAGGTGACGGCGAGGAGCACCGGCGTGCGCGGCAGGCCCAGGGCCGTCGTGGCGTAGGAGAGCGCGAACACGCCCCAGGTGTTGAACGCCGCGCCCTCGCCCCACCGGGCCGGCATGCCCAGCAGCGTGTGGCGCCGGGTGATGGGATCACGGACCTGGTCGCGGTCGACGTCGCGGTCGTGGCCGCGGTCGGCGAAGAGCGAGTCCGGTTTGCGGCGGGGCCAGTCCAACCGCGGACCGGCGGGACTGCGCCGAACAATGGCAGGAGCTGAGTGACGTCCTTCCGGGCGATTACCGCGGCTGGAGCGTCAGGCGGCGGACTGCTCGTGCAGGCTGTGGGCGACCGCCAGGAACAGGTGCAGGTTCGTGATGTCCTTGGCCAGGTGGTTGGACCAGCGGACGAGGTCGCCCGAGGAGTCGGTGGTCATGATGCGGACCAGGCCGCCCGAGGCACGGACCTCCCGGACCTTCGGCCAGGGCAGGCCGCCCTTCCCGGGGGCGGACACGGCCGCGCGGGACAGCGAGAGCGCTCCGAACGGGACCGTGCCGCCCTCGCGAAGCGTCTCCAGCACGGCCGGTCGCTGTGCGCGCACCACCGCGTCCTGCATCTGGCGACCCCAGACGTCGGGATCCTCGTAGAACTCCGTGATCCGCACCGACCCCTGGCCAGGGGCGCTTGCCGAGTAGACGTATTTGGTCGGCGCGGGGAAGCCGTTGATGACCAGCTGGATGATCTCCTGCTGGAGGTGCAGGGAGTCCCAGCGCAGGGCGACCGGCCCGCCGCCGGACGGCGGGTGCACGACCAGCCCCTCCTCGAACAGGTGCAGCCGCTGGGCAGCCCGCTTCCGGCTGAAGTCGGGGAAGCGGCGCATGCAGAACCAGTAGTACAGCAGCCCGGGAACCAGGAAGAACGGCATGAGCATGAGGCAGTTGAAGACATGGACGGCGAACACCGCTCGACGGAGGCGCTTCGGCGCGAACACGCCCTGGAGCGCGCCCAGCCGATGGCGCGCGGCCAGGTCGGCGACCTCGGCCGACGCGGGGGTGAGTGGAGTCATGAGGACGAGCCTCCGATCCGCGTCCATACGTGACAACCGTGGATCTACGTACATCGGTTACGTATCTTCCGCGCCGGTTCCCGGCCGGCCTGGTGGCCGACACCAACGGGCGCCCAGCAGTGCCGGACGTCGGCGGCGAGGCCCGTGGCTGGGCCGTTACGTCAAGATCATCGGATCGTTGGTCGGGGTGTGCCGTTGACTGACGCGCAATGGGCGCGGATCGAGCCGGTGGCGCCGGTTACCGTACCGGTCATGTCTGATGCTCTTCAGGATCACGGCCCACGAGAACTCACCCTGGTGTGGGAAAGGCCGGCGGGCCGGGTGCGGCCTTCGGCGACGTTGCGTGCGTTCAGGGACGGTCTGGGTGTGGCGGTCGTCGTGCCCGTCGGGGACGGCCGCGTCCTGCTGGCCGCGTCAGGCGATGACGAAGAAGACGACGTGGTGCGGCTGTGGGACCCGGTGACCGGCGAGCAGGTGGGTGGCCCCCTACGGGAGAACTCGAAACAGGGTGGGCTCGTCATGGCGATGGTGGCCCTGCCGTTCGCCGGCGGGCACACCCGGCTTGCCACGGCGCACTACGACGAGGACGACGACGGGCATGTGGTGTACCTGTGGGACACGGTCACCGGCGAGCAGGTCGGTGGGCCGCTGCCCGGCCCGGGAAGCGCGTCGAATCTGGTCGCCGTACCCACGCCGGACGGGCGGAACCTGCTGGCCATCACCCCGTACGACGAGGAAGAGGTGTGGCTGTGGGACGCGGCCACAGCCGAGCGGGCCGTCGGTCCGCTGAGCGTCCCCGCGGATGTGGACGGCCCGAGCGCGATGACGGCGGTGACGCTCGCCGACGGCCGCACGCTGCTGGCCACCGCCCATGGTCACGGGGAAGGCGCCGTGCTGTGCCTGTGGGAGCCGGTGACGGGCGAGCTGGTTCAGACCCTGCTGTGCCCGCACGAGGACGAGGGCCGGCCGAGCGGACTGGCGGCGGTGCCGCTGCCCGACGGAGGCAGCCTGCTGGCCTTGTCCTTCAATGACGACGACCACGAGACGGTGCGGCTGTGGGACGTGGCAACCGGTGCTCCGGCCGGCGGGCCGATCACCGGCCCCGGGCTGCGTCCCGTCCCCATGGCCGACGGGACGACACTGCTGTCGATCGGGTCGGGACTGTGGGACCCGGCATCCGGGCGCCGAATCGGTGACCTGGGGACGAACCGCGTCCCCACCGCGGTGGCAGCGGTTCCGTTGCCGGACGGCCCCACACTGCTCGCGGGGGAAGTGCCCAGTGGTGCCGTCTGGTTGTGGGATCCCACCGCAGTGGAGCCACCGACCGAGCCGGAGGAAGTCGGCTGGGACGGCCTTGTGGCACCTGTGACGGTCCCCGACGGGCGAACGCTGCTCGCCACCCGCAGCGACACCACTGTCTGGCTGTGGGACCTGCGCACCGGCGAAGCCGCCGGGCAGCTTCACACCGGCGATACGGATGTCCTCACGGCGATGGCGGCGGCTCCCCTGCCGGACGGGCGCACCGTTCTCGTCACCGGCCACAGGAGCGGTGCCCTCCGGTCATGGGATCTGGCGACGGGCGGGCCGGTCGGTTCGCTGCCGCCCGGCCGCACCAGCGCGATCCGCACCATGGTGCCGATCGCGACGCCCGACGGGCGGATCTTCATGGCCACCGGTAGTCACTCGGGCGTCATCCGTCTTCGCGATCCCGAGACCTGCGAAACCGCGAGTGATGTCTTCAACCGGCCCGACCGACCACCGCTGGCACTGGCCTGCGTTCCGATGCCGGACGGACGCACTCTCCTGGCAAGCAGCGAAGCCACCCCCGCCCGGGGCGGCAGTAGGGCGGTCCGGCTGTGGGACCCGGCCACGGGTCTACCGGTCGGCGCCCCCTTCGAGAACCACAGGCATGTGAAGCACCTGGCGGCGATGCCCTTGGCGGACGACCGGACCCTCCTGGCAGTTCGGGACTTCGACGACTCGGTCCGCGTCTGGGACGCCGAGAGCCGTCAGCTCGTGGGCGAACTCACCGGCGGGCCCATGGCCGCGATCGCCCCGCCCGGCGGGCACCCCCTGCTGGCCGTCGCCAGGCGGGGCGCGATCGAGCTATGGGATCCCCTGACCCGCCGATGGGTGGGCTCCCGTCTCCTGGAGCGACCGATCACGGCCCTGGCCGGTGTCGGGCCGAACCTGGTCGTCGGATGTACCGACGGCCTTGGCGTCGTCGACCTCGTCAGCTGAAACATGCAAAGCCGCGCTCCCGGCCGGCGCGGACACCCTGCGCGACTGCCCCGGCCACCGGCTCCGCGGGACCGGACCGGCGGACGCGCCGCGGCCCGACACTCCGCCATGAACGAGGCGGCCTGTTCGTGGCGTACCAGGACGTACCGGATCCCGGAGCCCTGCAAGACGTCGACGAAGCGGATGTTCTCCTCGCCGGGGATTCCGAAGACGTACCCCACGCCCTCGGCCCGCAGACAGCGCACCAGCGAGTGCGCGACGTCCTCCGCTGCTGCCGTGTTCCGCGACCCGGCCGCGCCTTCGGTGCCCACGAGACGAACGTAGGCACGCCTGCCTGCCCTGGCCACTCATCCGCCGCCGACCGGGGGCGCGGAGAGCCAGGGCCATTCGGAGGCGTTGTGGTGGCGGCTGCCGCGGTCGGCCCGCACGCTGGGCGAAGTGGACGAGTCGCCGTGCACAGGTCGGCGGCAAAGCTCAGGGAGGACCGTGTGACCGCTTCGTCGCGCCCCACCGACGCACCGCCGGCCCGGTACGACGACCTGCGCGCTCTCGTGATCAACTGCACCCTCAAACGCTCGCCGGAGACGAGCAACACCCAGGGCCTGATCGACCGCAGCACCGCGCTCATGGACGCGCAGGGAGTGCACGTCGATGTCGTACGGGCCGTGGACCATGACATCGCCACGGGGGTGTGGCCCGACATGAGGGAGCACGGCTGGGAGACGGACGCCTGGCCGGAGCTGTACCGGCAGGTCATGGCGGCCGACATCCTCGTGCTGGCCGGACCCATCTGGCTCGGTGACAACAGTTCCGTGACGAAGCAGGTGATCGAACGCCTCTATGCCTGCTCCAGCCTGCTCAACGAGGCGGGTCAGTACGCCTATTACGGCCGCGTCGGCGGCTGCCTGATCACCGGCAACGAGGACGGCGTCAAGCACTGCGCCATGAACGTCCTCTACAGCCTTCAGCACCTGGGGTACACCATCCCTCCGCAGGCGGACGCCGGTTGGATCGGCGAGGCGGGCCCCGGCCCCTCCTACCTCGATCCCGGGTCGGGCGGCCCGGAGAACGAGTTCACCAACCGCAACACCACCTTCATGACCTGGAACCTGCTGCACCTGGCCCGGGCTCTCAAGGATCTGGGCGGCATCCCCGCCTACGGCAACCAGCGCACGGCCTGGGACGCCGGCTGCCGCCGCGACTACGAGAACCCCGAGCACCGGTAGCGGGATGCCGGAGGTGAGCCGTGGACGGCCGTCGGGTTCGGAGCCACCCAGCGGAGCGCTGCGCCGAAGAGCAGCCGAGAAGTATGTGCGGGAGCGGCTGAAGCGTGTACTGGCCGGTGGGGCGACTGCGGTGTCGAAGGCCGCCGCTCGTGCACGTACGGCGGCGCCGCGCACCGGGCAACTGCCCCCGCCCCCGGGGCCGTTCCGCCCCGGGTTCCGGCGCAGTCCGATCCGCGGACCTTGGCTGACGTCGGTGTTCGGCTTCGTGCTGCTGGTCGGCGTCCCGTTCGAACGGCTGCATGTTCGCTCCATCGCTCACGGACTCGAGCGGCTGTCCCTGCTCATGCTCGTCGGCGGCGTCATCGCGGTTCCCCACCCCGGTGACACAGGGCTGTCCGACAGCGTCTGTGCCGGTCGGTGGCCGGCGATCAACGGCGTACTCTTCGCTGCCTCCGCAGGGGCCTTCGCGCTGAGGCTTCGCCGCTTCCGGCAGGCCGGTCGCACCGACGAGAGCCGGTCCGACCCAGGGCATGGCGGTACGCCGTGACGATCGACGAGGACGAACTGTACGGCGCCGACGAGGACCCCTACGCGCTGGCCCTGCAACCGGGCCGTGGCCCGGTCTATCTGCGGCTGATCGACGGGCGCCGGATCCCGATGCGGGTACACCGCTGGCACGAGCAGCCCACGGAGGCCGACAGGACCGTGCTCGAACGCTGTGTCGGCCCCGTCCTCGACGTCGGCTGCGGGCCGGGCCGGTTGTGCAGAGAGCTCCTGGGCCGGGGAATCTTCGCCCTCGGGGTCGACATCGCGCCTCGCGCGGTCGCGCTGACCACGGCCCTGGGCGGGCTCGCAGTGTGCCGATCGGTCTTCGACCGACTGCCGGCCGAGCGAAGCTGGCAGACAGTTCTGCTCATCGACGGCAACATCGGCATCGGAGGAGACCCTCGCCGCCTGCTGCACCGCTGTCGCGGGCTCATCGCACCGTCCGGGCGTCTCGTCATCGAAGTCGACCCCCACGACGTCGAGGAGCTCTGCACCGCCCGCTTGGAGGACTCCCAGGGCCACAGCGGGCCGCTCTTCCCCTGGGCGCGGCTCGGACGACGAGCGCTCCACAAGGCCGCCGAAGACCTCGCCCTCAGCGTCAGCGACCACTGGACGAGCGGGCGCCGATGCTTCACCACCCTGACCCAGCGGGAGATCAGTCATGGACCGCCCTGACGTGGGACCACAGCGACGCGGAGGGGAGGATGGCGCTCGTGCCGGGGCGCGGCGGCACGCGCGGCCGAGTAGCCGCAGCTCAGGACGGCAAGAAGAGCGACCGACTTCTTTCACGGAAGGACGAGTTGCTCACTCGGCCCGCCGGTGCGGCCCAGCTCGTGCCAGTGCCGCATCAGGCAACGTTCGCCCTGTTGAGGAACCACGCCAACACAGCCGCGCCGACGGGTGCCGCGACAACGTAGCCGATGAGGATACCGACGTCTGAGTCAGCCAACGCCGGAAAGGCCCAGTTCGCTGCTGCAACCACGAGCAGTGTCACCGTTGCCAGCGCGAGGACAGCGGCAACAACGGCAAGCCGTCGGGGCGGCTTTTCCGCACGGTACAACTCAACCGCAGGCCAGACCGCAATCATGCCCGTGGTCAACGCGCCGAGAGCGGGGTCGGGCAGCCACCCGAACGGCCACGCCAACAGCGTGACAACCCCGAAGAAAGCGAGTCCGACGAGTTCCAGCAGGACGGTGAACACCACCAGGTCCCACGGACGTTCCCGGATCGAGCCGTTCCCGCTGTCCTTCTCATCGGCCACGTCGGCAGAGTACCCGCCGACAGGGCGAATGTTGCCTGATGCGGCAGGCGCGGAAAGCAGGACTGACAGGACTGACAGGACCGACAGGACTGACGCACTGACAGGGCCGACAGGGCTGAAGCGGTCGTCCACCTCCGGTGCGGCCTGGAACGCACGATTCACTGGTTCACCCGTTCCGCGGCCGCCTGAACCGACGCGTCGGGCCGCCTGAGCCGACGGCGTCTCGCTCCCTGTGACGTCGTTGAACCGGCGGCCAGGCATGGTTTTGCCCCTATAGCCAGCTGCCTGTTCCTTGCCCGGCGTGTGGGGGATGTGGGTGGGTACCCACAGACAGATCTTCGTTCCGGATCCGATCTATCAACTCAGCGGAGCCCGTTCAGGAGGTGGGGATGCGTCTTTTCCACAGCCGTCCCACCGACCCCGGGTTCCGCCGTCTGCGCCATGGACGCGGCTTTCGTTACCTGGACACCCAGGGGGAGCCGCTGCGCGATCCCGAGGAGCTGGCTCGGATCCGCGCCCTGGTCATACCGCCGGCCTGGCGGGACGTGTGGATCTGCACCAGGGCAAACGGGCATCTGCAGGCCGTCGGTACGGATGCCGCCGGCCGCCGTCAGTACCTGTACCACCCGCAGTTCCGCGCGGAGCAGGAGCAGGCCAAGCATGAGCATGTTCTCGACGTCGCCGATGCTTTGCCCGCGGTACGGGAGGCCCTCGAGGGGCATCTGCGGGACCGCGGGCTGACCCGGCACCGGGTTCTGGCCACGGCCGTACGTCTGCTCGACCTCGGCTTCTTCCGCATCGGCAGCGACCGATACACCGAGCTGAACAACAGCTACGGCCTCACCACGCTGCTGCGCGAGCACTCCCGCTGCCGGGCCGGTGCGGTCCTGTTCACCTACACCGGCAAGCACGGCAAGGAGATCGTCCAGACCGTCGCGGATCCCGCCGCCTGCCGCTGCCTCACCGCGCTGCTGCGGCGCCGGGGCGGCGGTGACCGGCTCCTGGCCTACTGGGAGCGTCCCTCCTGGCACACTGTGACCGGCGAGGACGTCAACGCGTACCTCAGGGAACTGGCCGGCCTCGAGATCACCGCCAAGGACTTCCGCACCTGGCACGCCACCGTCATGGCCGCCGTGGCACTGGCCGTCTCCCAACCCGTCGCACGCAGTGAGAGCGCCCGGCGCCGGGCCATCGCCCGGGCGGCACGCGAGGTGGCCGGGTATCTCGGCAACACACCCGCGGTCTGCCGTGCCTCCTACATCAACCCACGGGTGATCGAGTTGTACGAGGAGGGTGTGACGGTCGCCGCCGCGCTGCCTCACCTGGGCGACGAGGGCGCGTACGGCGTCCCCGCCACCCAGGGACCGGTGGAACGGGAGGTGTTGCGCATGCTCCGCAACGGACACCCGTCCGAGGGCAGTTAGAAGCATTCCGCCTCCGCGTCGATGGAGCAGGGGTAGATCTGCTGCTCGTTCACCGTGCTACGCGGCGGCCAGAGCGGTCTTCCTCATGCGTAGATACGTCGGTCTGCAGCAGCCTGGCCCTGGAAGGCCCGGAAGCCGCCGGTGGGGGCTGCGAGTTGACGGCGGACGACGGCGAGAGTGGAGTCCACCTCACGGGTACCGATCGACATCTGGGAGATCCCCAGCCGTTCGGCGATGCGGCTTTGGGTCATGTCCTCGAAGAACCGCATGTACAAGATGGCTCGTTCACGCGCGGACAGGCGAAGCAGTCCGGTCTTCACCGCCTCGCGGTCCAGGACGGTGTCGAAGGAGGAGTCGGGCGCTCCGAGCGTGTCGGCGAGGCTGCACCCGTCGTACCCGGAATCCTGCTCGGCGTCGAGGGAGAGGGTACTGAAGCGGCGGCGCCGCATGGGGCAAGATGGTATGCACACGTGCGCTGCAGGGAGGTGAGGATGGTGGCCGGCGACGAAGACGCTGACCTGGAGGCCGATGCCTGGCGGGCCCGGATCGTCGGTGAGCTCGTTGTCGGGGTGCGCGGCCTTCCCGCCGCCGAGGTCCCCGACGCCCTGTGCCGCGTATGTGGGGGGCTTTTGCCAACTGTGTCGGGGCTGTCGGTGTCGGTCCAGAGCGACAGCGCGGAGTCCGCGGTCGTGCTCTGTGCGAGCGACGCCGTGGCGGGGCGGCTGGCAGAGATCCAGTACACGCTCGGCGAGGGCCCGTGCACGGAGGCCGTGCGGCTGCGGGCCCCGGTCTTCGCGACCGATCTGACCCGTGCTCCGGATGTCCGCCGTTGGCCGCTGTTCTCCGCCCAGGCGGCCATGGCCGGCGCAAAAGCCGTCTTCTCGCTCCCGCTGACGAGCGGCGCCAGCCCACTGGGCACACTGGACCTGTACCGGGACACGGCAGGCACGTTGGACAGCGATCAACTGCGTACGGCTCTGCTGGTCGCCGACGCCTTCACGCTGGCCGTCAACTCCCTGGACCGCGACTCTGAGGAAACGGAGGGAGTCGTAGCGTGGCTGGAGGGGGCATGGTCGGACCGGGAGGAGATCCACCAGGCAACCGGGATGATCATGGTGCAGCTGGGAGTGAGCGCCGAGGAGGCGGCCCTACGGCTGCGGGCCCGGGCCTTCGCACAGGGCCGCACCTCGAGAGAGGTTGCCAAGGACATCGTGGACCGCACTACAGACATGCGTCATGGTTGAACGGTCCGTACAAATAATCACACCGCCGAGGAGGCGAGCATGAACCGCGAGCAGCAGCTGGCGAAGGCGTTCGTCGACCTGGCGGACACCTACGCGCCGGAGTTCGACCCGCTGCACCTTTTCGCCTGTCTGGTCAGCGCCTGCCGGGAACTGCTGGCTGTGGACGCGGCCGCCGTGATGATCGCCGACGCCCGGGGCAGCCTGAAGACCATGGCGGCGACCAATGAAGACGCGGCGTTCGTCGAACTGCTGCAGATGCAGACCGGCCGCGGCCCGTGCATGGACTGCTATCGCACCGGCCAGGCCCGCAGCATCCCCGACGTCACAGCAGAGTGGGAGCACTGGCCGCTCGTGGTCGCAGCGATGACCGAGGCCGGATACCGCTCACTGCAGACTGTCCCGGTCAGTCTCCATGGACGCCCTCTGGGCGCTCTCACCCTGTTGAACACGCGCGCGGGGGCCCTGGACGAAGGCGAAGCGGACTTGGCTCGGGCCCTCGCGGACACCTCCGCGCTGTCGCTGATGCACTGGTCGACCGAACCCGTGCGCAGCGACGACGTCGTCACCCGTGTGCAGAGCGCCATCGCCGCCAAGGCCGCCCTGGAAGTCGCCAAGGGGATGATCGCCGCGACTGCCGGTATCGCGGTCGGCGACGCCGGGCAGGTCCTTACCGGCTACGCCCATCGCCGCCGGGTCAGTCTGGCCGCGACCGCTGAAGCCCTGGTCAGTCGAACCATGGAACCGGCTGTCGTTCTCGCCGCGCACACCATCGACTGATCGCCGCCTGCCCTTCTGGCCCGCTCCGGCCGCAGTCGGGGAGGCGGCGCACTCGGGCGGGCCCGGCTGGCGCTGAGGGCTGGTCGTCTGTGCGGCTCCCCCGGCTCGTTCATTAACAGAGGGAGCCTCGCGGGGGCTGTTCCATCTCCCGCTCGCGCACCTGCTTGCGCAAGGCCGCGACCTCCGCGTCCTTCGTGGACTCGGCGACCGCCTCGGGCCGCTCTGCCTTGTCCGCATCTGGACTACCCGGCCGGCCTCGCCCACCACCTGATGGTTTCAGCTCGAACGGTCCGCACGGAACTGCTCGGCTTCCGTGTGACAGCAGGGTCCGATGGGGTTAGCGTTCGGAGTGAGTCAGCGGAACGACTCCACCCGCGGGAGGCGAAGTGTCGTGGTCGCCGACAGGGCTGACGCGCTGACCGTTCACAGACTGCGAGCCGGGGACGAGGTCACGTTCGTGGCGATCATCAAGGCGTGGTCTCCGGGAATGCTCAGGCGGGCGCGGTACTACGTGAAGACGGTTCAGTCGGCCGAGGACGTCGTCCAGGACACGTGGCTCGCCGTCCTGGCGGGGCTGGATGGGTTCAGGGAGCTGTCCTCGCTGCGGACGTGGGTGCTGGGAATTCTGGTGCACAAGGCGAAGTCCTGCGCCCTCCGCGAGTGCAAAGTGGTCCCGACCGCCGCGTTCGACGGCCATGAAGCCGGTCCCACGGTCTCCCCGGGCCGATTCCGGGGGCCGGATGACCGGTGGCCGGGTCATTGGAAGGTCCTTCCGGAGCGGTGGCCCGCGAAGCCCGAGGACGAGCTGTTGACCGGAGAGCTCCGCCGTCGGATGGGGCGTGCGTTGGAGAGCCTGCCGCAGAGACAGCGGGAGGTGATTGAGCTGCGGGACGTGTGCGGCTACTCGGCGGACGAGACGTGCTGGATGCTCGAGATCTCCGCGGTGAACCAGAGGGTCCTGCTGCACCGGGCGCGTGCGCGCATGCGGGTCGGCATCGAGGAGTACTTCCGGAGCGAGGGGGCGGGGAGAGGCGATGGCTGACGGGGAGGGTCCGTTGCGCGACGCAGGTGGAACCGGTGACCGACGACCTCGAGGGCGTGCTTGATCCACCTTCCCGGTGCGGCCGGTGCGGCCGCTTGCGGGAGCGGACGACGTCGGCCACCCCCACGGTCCGTCGGTTCGTTCGTCGGTCACCGGTCGGCCGGGGCCCGGGATGTAACGCCCGACCGGGGCCGAGGGACTCAACCCCACGGGCCATTTCGTACGGAGGAGGGCGACATGCGCGACCTGCGGGTGGATGTCGTGGTGGTAGGAGCGGGACCGGCCGGGGAGAACGCGGCGGGACGCTGCGCTGACGCCGGGCTGTCGGTCGCCGTCGTGGAACGGCAGCTGGTGGGAGGGGAGTGCTCCTACTGGGGCTGCATCCCGAGCAAGACGTTGATACGTCCCGGCGACGTGCTGGCGGCCGCTCGCCGCGTTCCGGGGGCGGCTGAGGCGGTCACCGGGGGAGTCGACGCGCGGGACGCATTCGCCCAGCGCGACTACATGACGGGTCACTGGGACGACAGCGGGCAGGAGAAGTGGCTCGCCGATCGCAGCATCACGCTGCTACGCGGGCCCGGGCGGCTCGCCGGGGAACGCCTGGTCGAGGTGGCCGCGGAGGACGGTGACACAACGCGAGTGAGGGCCGGCCGCGCCGTGGTGCTGGCAACCGGCACCACGGCGCTGATACCCCCGGTGGACGGCTTGCGGGAGATCCGGGTGTGGGACAACCGGGGCGCCACTGCCGCGAAGGAGCTCCCGGCCCGTCTGCTGGTCCTCGGCGGCGGGGCGATCGGTGCCGAGCTGGCCCAGGGCTTCCACCGGCTCGGCTGCCCGGACGTCACGGTTGTGGAGGGGACCGACCGGCTGGTCCCCCGAGAGGAGCCCTTCGCCGGCGAGGAGCTGCGGACCGCCTTCGAAACCGAGGGCATCACCGTCATCACCGGTGTCCTGCTGGAGAGTGTCCGCCGAGAGCCCCCCGACGCGCCCGTGGAGGCCACGCTCGCCGACGGGCGGCACCTGGTGGCCGACGAGATCCTGGTCGCGGTCGGACGCCGCCCGGCGACAGCGGATCTCGGACTGGAGACCGTCGGGCTGCGGCCGGGGCGCTTCGTGGAGGTCGATGACCTGATGAGGGCGACCGGCGTGCCCGGCGGTTGGCTCTACGCGATCGGGGACTGCAACGGCCGCGCCCTGCTCACCCACATGGGCAAGTACCAGGGCCGGATCGCAGGTGACGTCATAGCCGGCAAGGACGCACTCGCCGCCACCGATGTGGTCCCGAGGGTCACCTTCACCGACCCGCAGGTCGCCGCCGTGGGGCTGACCGAGGCGCAGGCCCGCGAGCAGCGACTGCCAGTGCGGGCCGTCACGTACGGGATCGGCGACGTGCCCGGTTCGTACGTGCAGGGCAACGGGCTGGGCGGCACCGGCATGCTCGTGGTGGACACCGAGCGGCGGATCGTCGTGGGCGCCACCTTCACGGGTCAGTACGTCCAGGAACTGCTGCATTCCGCGACTGTTGCCGTGGTGGGCCGGCTGCCGCTGGAGGTACTGGGGCAAGCGGTCCCCTCCTTCCCGACGGTGAGTGAGGTGTGGCTGCACCTGCTGGAGCAGTGCGGCGTGTGAGGGAGTCCCGGCATGCCTGATGTGTCGTTCGCGAATCTCTTCGCGGTCACCCTCGTCGCGCTGTTGGCGCCGTTCCTGCTCGGACTCGTGCCGCGGCTGCGGATCCCGGCGGTCGTGCTGGAGATCGTGGCGGGCATCGTCCTGGGGTCGTCCGGCCTGGGCTGGATCAAGGCCGACCTTCCGGTGCAGATCGTCTCCCTTCTCGGCCTGGCCTTCCTGTTGTTCCTGGCGGGGCTGGAGATCGACGTTCATCGGCTGCGCGGGCCCCTGCTCGGGTCCGCCCTGCTCGGTTACGGGATCACCCTGGTTCTCGGCGTCGCGGCCGGGCTGGCTTTCGGCGCGGCCGGTTGGGTGCACAGCCCCCTGCTGATCGCGGTGACACTGTCGGCCACCTCTTTGGGACTGGTGGTGCCCGTACTCCAGGACGCGGAATGCGCGGGGCTGCTCTCGGTGCTGCTGTTCCCGGTCTCCGCACTCGCGCTGCTACGGGACCGGACACTGTCGCCCGAGGCCCACGCCCCGATGGATCCTCACGGGATGGGCGAGGCGATGTGAGGGGGACGGGAAGCCTGCATCCCGTCCCCTCACCGATTTCGAGTGACTCGGTGTCACCGGAGGGGATCAGGATGCGGCGATCTCCACGAAGACCTTGATGGCGCCCGGTGAGCCGAGGGCGGCAAGAGCCTCGTCGTAGTGGTCCAGCCCGCGGACCGGGTGGGTGAGCAGGCGGGAGAGCCAGCCCGGGTACTGGGCCTCGGCCACGGCGAGGTCCCGGACGCCTGCCTCGAAGTGTTCGCGGTTGGCGTTGACGGTACCGAACATCACCTTGTTGCCGAGCACGAAGTCCAGGTTGATGGCGTCCGAGGGTACTTCGCTCCGGCGCATGCCTCCGGTGACGCTGGACAGGACGAGGATCCCGTTCTTGGCCACCAGGTGGCACATGGCGTCGAAGACGATGGGGGAGTAGCCGGTCGCCTCGAAGACCAGGTCGTACCCGCCGGTCTCCGCGGCGTTCTGCGCCAGGGACTGCTGTTTGGTGCTGAGGTAAGTGGCGCCGAGGGCCTCGACGAGGTCGGAGTTGAGGTAGGGCCGCTCGTCCAGGCCGAAGGTGGTGACCTCGAGGCCGCGGTTGCGCAGGATCATGGTCGCGAGCAGTCCGATGGTTCCCGCGCCGAGTACGGCCGCACGGCGCGGCTGCCAGACCTTCAGACGGCGCTGGATCTCGTAGGCTTCCAGGACGCCCTTCTCCGCCACGCTCGTGGGCTCCAGCAGGACGGCCACCTGTTCGAGGCGCTGAGGCACCTTGATGAGGTAGCGGGGATCCTCGACGTAGTACTCGGTGAGGAAGCCGTCGACCCGGCTGATGCCGTGCTCGAAATAGGCGTCGTCCGTGGTCATGTCAGGCGTGTCGATGAGGTCGTAGACGCTGCCCCCGGCCCGTCGGACCCGGGCGACGACGTAGTCGCCGGGCGCGAACTCGGTGACGGCGGGACCCACATCGTCCACCACGCCGAGGCTTTCGTGGCCGGTGATCAGGAAGTCCTGTCCGGCGGGGGCGGCACCGTACTCGCCGGCGTTGATCTCCTTGTCCGTGCCGTCCAGACCGAGCCGGAGGATGCGGACCATGACTCCCCGACCGTCGGGGATGTCGTCGAGGGCCGGCTTGCGGACGTCGACGAGGTGTGCGCTGCCGGCTTTTCCGGGGAGGACGCCGATGGCTTTCATGGTGTTCGTGTTCCTCTCACAAGCAGTGCCGGCCGCCGCGGACGTCGTCGCCGAACGCCGCGCGTGTCTGCGGCCAGGAAGCGGTTCCGGTGAGCGGCCCGGGCCGCCGACGGCCGCGGCTACGGCGTCCTCGGCGCGCTCCGTGCCGCGGTCCGTGCCGCGGTCCATGGGCGTCGCCCCGCTTCCGGAAACGGAGGGGGATCCGTGGACACGCCGCTCGGGCGTTGTGTAACGGCAGTCCAGGAAGTGGCAGGCGTACGCGTCGTCGTGGATGAGCTTTCCGCAGGCCACCGTGTGCCGGCGCCGGCGGTACAGCACCGCGGCGGCCAGCGCACCTGCCAGAGGCGCGAGCAGGTACACCCACAGTCCTGACCAAGTGGCGCCCACGAGTGCCGGTCCCAGGCTGCGGGCGGGATTGAGGCTGGTGCCGGACACCGGTGCCTCGACGAAGACCAGCGTGGCCACCAGCAGCCCGGCCGCCGCGGCCGTGAAGGGCATCAGACGTGGCCGGTCCACCAGATTCAGGATGAGCGCCACCAGCAGGAACGTGGCCACGGCCTCAGCCGCCAGGGAGGCCCAGACGCCACCGATCCCGGGGACGGTCGCACCGAGACGTACGTCGGCCGCCCAACCGCCCCACAGGAGCGCGACGAGCACTGTGCCGAGGAGCGCGCCCGCCGTCTGGGCCAGTGCGTATCCGGCGGCGCCGCGCCTGGTGATCTTGCCCAGACGGTAGAACGCGAGGGTGACGGCGGGGTTGATGTGTCCTCCGCTGACGCGCCCGAGCGGGGAGTAGACGATCAGGGTGGCCGAGCCGGCGAACAGCACACCGGTCAGCAGCCGGCGTAGGTCCTCGCTCGGAACGGCGGCGACGACGGGCGAGGCGGGAGCGAACCCGACGACGACCGCGCTGAGCCCCGCGAGGAGCAGCAGCGCGGTGCCGGTGAACTCGGCGGCCATCTCACGCCATCCCATCACGGTGCGGCTCCTCAGGCCGTCACGGGCCGGCGCGCCTGGCTGATCGCCCAGGCGGCGTTGACGAGGCCGATGTGGCTGAATGCCTGGGGGAAGTTGCCGAGCAGTTCACCGGTGGCCGGGTCGACCTCCTCGGCGAGCAGGCCGACGTCGTTGACATAGCCGGCCGCCCGCTCGAAAACGGTCCGGGCCCGGTCGGACTGCCCGGACAGGGCCATCGCCTGGGCCAGCCAGAAGGTGCACAGCAGGAAGGTGCCCTCCTCGCCGGCGAGGCCGTCGACTCCGCCCTCCGTGCGGTAGCGGTAGACCAGTCCCGCGTCGTCGGTCAGCTTCTCGGCCGTGGCGTCGATGGTGGCGAGCATCCGGGGGTCGTCTGCCGGCAGGAAGCCGACGATCGGCATCATCAGGTTCGAGGCGTCGAGAGCCGTGGAGCCGAAGTACTGGGTGAACGCGCTCGCCTCCTCGCTCCAGCCCTCGCGGAGCACGGTGTCGCGGATCTCCTCCCGAGTCCGCAGCCACGCCGCGACCTTGGCCTGCGGAGCGCCGAGACGGTCCGCGAGGCGGATGGCTCGATCCAGTGCCGTCCAGCACATGACCTTCGAATACAGGAAGTGACGGGGCTCGCCCCGCACCTCCCAGATGCCCTGGTCCTTCTCCATCCAGCGTTCGGCGGCCGTGTCGGCACAGGTGACGAGGAAGCGCCGGGTGTCGTCGTCGATGCTTTCCAGTTGGTCCGCCAGCCGGTCAGCGGCGTCCAGCAACTCACCGTAGACGTCGATCTGTTGCTGGCTCCACGCGCCGTTTCCGACCCGGACCGGCCGGCTGTTCCGCCAGCCGCGCAGATGGGGCAGGGTGCGCTCGGACAGGTCGTGCTCGCCCCCCACCCCGAACATGATCTGCAGGGACCTGTCCTTGCTCAAAGAAGGCGCGGCGGTCGCCAGGAAGGCGAAGAAGTCATGTGCCTCGTCCGGGCAGGCGGCGACCCAGAGGGCTTCCATGGTGAGGGACGCGTCGCGTACCCAGGTGAAGCGGTAGTCCCAGTTCCGCTCACCGCCCGCGCCCTCGGGGAGCGACGTGGTGGCGGCGGCCACGATGGCGCCGCTGGGCTGGAAGGACAGTGCCTGCAACACCCGGCCGCTGTGGTGCACCAGGTCCCGCCAGGGTCCGTCGTAGGCCTGGTGCAGATCGGACCATGACCGCCATGCGGCGATCGTCGACTCCAGCCGATCGGCGAGTTCCTCCTGGGGCCACACGTGCGCGGGTGTCTCCTCCAGCGTGGAGCGGTGCATCCCGAAGTACAGCGACTCGCCGGTACGAACGGAGAACGCGGCCCGGGCGGATGCGTCGTCGGTGACGCTCACCGCCGTGGGCGTGGTCAGTACCAGCCATTCGGCGCCTCCCCGCGATGTCACGCCGCCCTGCGTCAGGGACAGGAGGGGAGCGATCAGTCCGTACTCCGGGCGGGGCCGGTAGATCATTTCGACCGGCACCTCGCCCTCCGTGCCGGAGAGTCTGCGGGCCAGCAGCCGCGGCACTCCGACCCCGAGCCGGTGGCCGCCGTTGTCCGGGCCCACCAGCAGGGCATCGGTCAGCACCACCGTCCCCGAGGCGGTGCGGAACGTCGTCTCCAGCACCATCGTCCGCTCCAGGTAGCGGCGCGAAACCTCATGGGGGACCGAGGGCCGGATCGACCAGTGCCCGGCCTCCTCGTCCAGCAGCCGCGCGAACACCGCGGGGCTGTCGAAACGGGGGAAACACAACCAGTCGACCGAACCGTCCCGGGTGATCAGGGCGGCGGAATGACGGTCGGAGATCAGTGCGTAATCGGAGATCGCGATCGAACTCATGGCTGCTCCCACAAACGGCGTCGACACCATGGAGTCCGTCGGGAGGCTCAGACGTTACGCGGCGGCCCCGGGAACCTGTGACACGCCGCCGTCGGCCGTTGAACCGTGCAGGAGGAGCGGGTGCTCCGGTTCACGCCTCCGCCCGCCGGCACCACGAGGCGACGGCGCTCGACAGGAGCAGGAGTGCGGCAGGCACGGCCGCGCGTTCAGTCGATCAGGCGGACGAGTTCCGCGAGGTCCTCCGCGGCGACGGAGGGCCCGGTCAGCGACGACGGGTAGACCGTGACGCCGCGCCGGAGCCAGGCGCCGGCCAGCCCTGCCCGCTGGGCGCCGTCGACGTCCCATGGGTGGACGGCCACCAGCATGGCCTGGTCGGGGCGGACACCGGCCCGTTCGACGACGTAGTGGTACGCCCACGGGTGCGGTTTCCACCGGCGAGGGCCGGTCACGTCCCACAGACCTTCGAAGGAGTCCCGCACACCTGCCTTGTTCAGAAGTCTCTCGGTGAGGGCGGTGCTGCCGTTGGTCATCGTCACCAGCCGGTATCCGGCGGCGCGCAGCTCCCGCACTCCCGACGGCACGTCGGAATGGACCTCCAGTTCAGCGAATCCGGACACGACGTGGCCGACCGCGGCTTCCCGATCGGAGGGCCGACGCGGCAGCCGTGCGAGCAGGCCACGCAGATTGTCGTGGGCCAGGTCCGCGAAGTCCGCGTAGCCGCCGGCCGCGGCGAGCGCGAACCCGTCGCGGAGGATGCCGGCGAACCACAGGGGCATCAGGTCGCCGGGGGCGCCGACCTCCTCGAGCCGGCCACGCAGCGGCGTCAGGTCACTGAGGGTCTCGTTCACGTCGAAAACCAGTAGCGATGGCCGGTTGGCGGACATGGCGTCCTCCCGCGAGACGGGTCGTACGAGGTACTGGAGCCAGTCTGCCCGGCGCGCCCACGAATCGCTGGAAACGGCGGACAGCACCTGCGTGAAGGCGCACAGGACGTCGACATCTTCTGGTCCTGCTCGCCTCGTTCGCCCTCACCGGCCATGCCGTGGCGCGTCTGTTCTCCGTCCGGCCGCTGGCTCTGAGCAATCGTCAGGAAAGTCAGCAATCGGTCAGTGTGAGTCCTGGAACACCTGGCGACAGCTGACCGAACATGCGAATCGTTGTAGCCTCCGAGGACCGCCCTTGACCTGCAATAAGCAGGCAGGGAGCAGACAAACCGGGAGTTTCTCCATGCTTCGTACAATGTTCAAGTCCAAGATCCACCGCGCCACCGTCACCCAGGCCGACCTGCACTACGTGGGATCGGTGACCATCGACGCCGACGTGCTCGACGCCGCCGACCTGCTGCCCGGTGAGCTCGTGCACATCGTCGACATCACCAACGGCGCGCGCCTGGAGACGTACGTCATCCAGGGCGAGCGCGGATCGGGGGTCATCGGGATCAACGGGGCCGCCGCGCATCTCGTGCACCCCGGGGATCTGGTGATCATCATCAGTTACGCTCAGGTGACCGACGCCGAGGCGCGGGCGCTGGAGCCGCGGGTCGTGCACGTCGACCGCGACAACCGGATCGTGGCCCTGGGCGCGGACCCGTCCGAGCCGGTGCCGGGCTCGGACCAGCAGCGCAGCCCGCAGGCCGTACCGGCCTGACCGACGCCATCAGGAGTGTGCCCATGAGCGACATCGACATCCGCGACGACCGGGCGGCCGGGCGCCTCGAGGCGGTGGCCGGCGGTGAAGTCGTCGGGCACATCGAGTACTTCGTCCTCGACGCCCCGGAGCGGGCGCTCGTGCCCGTGCACACGATCGTGGAACCGGCCCACGAGGGGAAGGGCATCGCCGGCTCCCTCGCCCGCGAGCTCTACGCCATCGCCGGGCAGGAGGGCGTCCCGGTGGCGCCGCTGTGCCCGTACGTCGTCAAGTGGGCCGAGCGGCACCCGGACGTCGCCCCGACGCCCGACCCGGAACTGCTGGGCGCCGCGAAGGCGTGGCTGGTGGCGCACCCGGGCCGGTTCTGAGGGATGAGGGAGGGGCACCCACCGGCCCTCCGCCACACCCCCGGCGGGTGAGTGGCGCAGCGGGCACCGGGTAGGCGGGGGAGTAGTCCAGAGCCCATGTCGAGTGACTGGCCGGAGGACACCATGACGAACCCGTACCCCGACCCGGCCCGGCCCGGACCGGCGCCGGTTCCGGACCCGCAGCACCCGGAACCGCCGCCGAACCCGGTCCCGCCTCCCGAGCCGTCCCCCGCTCCCGCACCGTCCCCGGTCCCGGGGCCGAGCCCGGTTCCGCAGCCGCCGCCCGAGCCGGGCGGCCCGCCGGAGCCCTCGCCGTCCCCGGTCCCGCCCGGCCCCGAGCCGGTTCCGGACCCCGAGCCGGGACCGCCGCTGACCTGACCCGGCGGGGGACGAACACGCCGGTGGGCGGCCACCCGGGCCGCCCACCTCTGCGTACGTCCTCCTGCCGGGAGGCCTACGCGGACACCTCCGAGCGGTCCCCGCCCCACAGCGTGTGGAAGGAGCCGTCCCGGTCGACCCGACGGTAGGTGTGCGCACCGAAGAAGTCCCGCTGGCCCTGGGTGAGCGCGGCGGGCAGACGCTCGGCGCGCAGGGCGTCGTAGTAGGCGAGGGCGGCGGCGAAGCCGGGGGTGGCCACACCCTGCCGGGTCGCGGCGATGATCACCTCGCGCCAGTCGTCCTGGGCGTCCGCGATCTCCTGCGCGAAGGTCTCGTCCGACAGCAGGCTCGGCAGGTCGGGCCGTGCGTCGTACGCGGCACGGATGCGGTCCAGGAAGGCCGCCCGGATGATGCAGCCGCCGCGCCAGATCGCGGAGACCGCGCCGAGGTCGATGTCCCAGCCGTACTCCGCGCGCGCCGCGTCGATCTCGTGGAAGCCCTGCGTGTACGACACGATCTTCGACGCGTAGAGCGCCTGTTCCACCCGGTCCGCGAAGGCCCCGGCCTCCGCCTCGCTCAGCGGCGACGCCGTCGGCCCGGCCAGCCCGCGCGAGGCCTCGCGCAGAGCCGCGTGCCCGGAGAGCGAGCGGGCGAAGACCGCCTCGGCGATGCCGGAGACCGGTACACCGAGGTCGAGCGCGATCTGCACGGTCCAGCGGCCGGTGCCCTTCTGCTCGGCCTGGTCGACCACCACGTCCACGAACGGCTTGCCCGTCGCGGCGTCGACGTGGGACAGCACCTCGGCGGTGATCTCGATCAGGTAGGAGTCCAGCCGGCCCTGGTTCCAGGTGCGGAAGATGTCCGCGATCTGCGCGGGGGAGTACCCGGCGACATCGCGCAGCAGCTGGTACGCCTCGCCGATCAGCTGCATGTCGGCGTACTCGATGCCGTTGTGCACCATCTTCACGAAGTGACCGGCGCCGTCCGGGCCGACATGCGTCACACAGGGCGCCCCGTCCGCCGCCTTCGCCGAGATCTTCTCCAGCATCGGGCCGAGCGAGTCGTACGACTCCTTCGGGCCGCCCGGCATGATGCTCGGGCCGTGCAGTGCGCCCTCCTCGCCGCCGGAGACGCCCATGCCGACGAAGTGGATGCCCTGCTCGCGCAGCGCCTTCTCCCGGCGGCGGGTGTCCGCGAAGTGCGCGTTGCCACCGTCGATGATCATGTCACCGGGCTCCAGGAGCGGGGCGAACTCCTCGATCACCGCGTCCGTCGGATCACCGGCCTTGACCATGATGACCAGTCGGCGCGGCCGCTCCAGTGCCGCCACGAACTCCTTGGCGGTCTCGGCCGCGATGAAGTCGCCCTCGTCCCCGAACTCCTCCACCAGGGCGTGCGTGCGCGACGCCGTCCGGTTGTGCAGCGCGACCGTGTAGCCGTTGCGCGCGAAGTTCCGGGCCAGGTTGCGGCCCATCACCGCGAGTCCCGTGACGCCGATCTGGGCTGAAGTGCTCATACCGCATGCTCCCTAACTACCTCGTGAGTACGGCCCTGCCAGTATTGCCGCAGTGGTGCCCTCAGCCCATCCTGACGTGCCGCTACGGCGGGCGCACATCCGCCCCGCCAGGTTTGATTACGCACGGAAGGCACCCCTCGCCTCACCGCGCCTTCGGACCGTCCGGAAGCAGTCCGGGCAAGTGGGGGCCGATTCCTGGCCACTTGGACGCCGTAGGCGGCCGATTGCCGTCTTGTCATGGCCTGTTCGCAGCGCTTACTTTTGCCGCTCCTGACGCATGGCTAGGGGGCTTGAGACATGGCCGTACGCGGCCGGCACCGCCGGTATCAGCCGAACAGGATCAACCGCGCCTCGCTCACCGTCACCGCCGGCGGCGCGGGCCTCGCCATCCCCCTCGTCGCCGCCGGCAGCGCGGACGCGGCGGACGCTGCCACCTGGAACAAGGTCGCCGCGTGCGAGTCCAGCGGCAACTGGAGCATCAACACGGGCAACGGCTACTACGGCGGGCTCCAGTTCACCCAGTCCACCTGGGAGGCCTACGGAGGCACCGCGTACGCGGCCCGCGCCGACCTGGCCACCCGGGACCAGCAGATAGCCGTCGCCGAGAAGGTCCTCGACGGGCAGGGACCCGGCGCCTGGCCGGTCTGCTCGGTACACGCCGGCCTCAGCCGGGGCGGCGGCACGCCCGGCGTCCACCCGGACGGCGCCGCGGCCCGCCCGGCGAAGACCACGCACAGCTCCGTGAAGGACGTCCAGCCGCAGACGACTCCGCAGTCCCGCGCGGGCAAGGCCGAGATGTACACGGTGGTGCACGGAGACACGCTCTCCCAGATCGCCACCGAGCAGCACCTGCCGGGCGGCTGGCAGCGGCTGTACGCCGGTAACCGCACGACCGTCGGATCAGATCCCGACCTGATCATCCCCGGGCAGCGGCTGAGCCTGCACGCCAAGGCGTCCCCGGCCGCCGACACCCGCGCCCCGGCCAAGTCGGCGAAGAAGAAGGAGCCTTCGCAGAAGAAGGCGCCCACGCACCACAGCCACTCCACGTCCACGAGCAGCCACTCGATCGTCGCCCCCGTCGCCGCCGCCACGGGCACGCCCTACCACGCCGCCGGTTCGCACTGGTCGAAGGGCTACCACACCGGCGTCGACTTCCCCGTGCCCACCGGCACCTCCGTCAAGGCGGTCGCGGCCGGTCATGTGGTCGCCGCGGGCTGGGGCGGCTCGTTCGGCTACCAGGTCGTGATCCGGCACTCCGACGGCCGCTACACGCAGTACGCCCATCTGTCGGCCATCTCCGTGAAGGCCGGCCAGTCGGTGAGCGGTGGCCAGCGCATCGGCCGCTCGGGGGCCACCGGAAACGTCACGGGACCGCATCTGCACTTCGAGGTGCGGACGGGGCCCGGTTTCGGTACGGACGTCGACCCGGTCGCCTACCTCCGGGCCGGCGGCGTCAGGATCTGACCCGCGCGCGGTGCCGTTCGAGCACCGGCAGCGGGACGTACAGGCCCGCGTAGGAGGCGGGGATCAGGATCTCGATGTCGTCGGCCAGGCTCTCGACGTCGTCCGGGACGGTGTCCGGCACGACGGCGTCCGCCAGTACGGCGTCGACGGCGTCGACCTGGGCCGCGTCGCCCAGGGGCTCCGAGGTGCGCTGCTGGGGAAACGCCAGGGCCCCCTCCCCGAGGTCGCCGAGCGGTGACACCGGCTCGGCGACCCTGTCGGCCGCGGGCTCCGGCACCAGCTCGGGTGCCGACGACAGCTCCGGCCCGGCCACGGCCTCCGCCGCCGTCTCGTCGGCGTGCGGAGCGTGCTCCAGCCGTTCCGTCGTCAGCAGGATCAGGCCACCGGCCGCCACCACCCCGCAGCTCAGGGCGAGGGCGGTACCCGTGGCGCCGTACCGGAAGGTTTCGCCGAACATCGTGATGCCGACCGCGGCGGCCAGCACGGGGTTGACCACCGTGAGTGTGGCGAGCGGCGCCGTGAGGCCGCCGCCCCGGTAGGCGGCCTGCGACAGCAGCACGCCGGCGACGGCGAAGACGCCGATCATCCCCAGGGAGGGCAGGTCCGCCGCCGAGACCCCGTCGGTCCAGTCGACCGCGACGGTCTTGGTGAACACCGACGACATGCCGAAGGCTATGCCGGAGCCGGTGGCGAGCAGCAGGCTGCGTACCGCCGGGTGCCGGTGCGCGGCGCGGCCGGCGATCATCAGCGCGACGACCGCCCCGCCGGTGACCAGCGCGACGCCGACCCGCTGGGCCGCGTCCAGCGCGTGACCGTCGGAGGTGCCGACGAGGGAGAGCAGGCCGGCCAGGCCTACGGTGGCCATGACGGCACCGCGCCAGGCGGTCGCCCCGGCCCTGCGGCCGACGAACAGGGCGGCCATGGGCAGCGCGAAGACGATGGTCAGCGCGCCCAGCGGCTGCACCAGGCTGAGCGGACCGTAGGCCAGCGCGACGACGTGCAGCACTCCGCCGAGGCCGTTCAGCGCGAGCGCCGCCCACCAACTCGGGCGGCGCAGCGGCGCGTACTGCCCGTCGGGGGAAGCCAGCGCCACCTGCTCCTGCACGATCGCCCCGCCCGCGTACGCGACGGCGGAGACGAACGACAGCAGCACGGACAACGCGAGGGCGCTCATCAACGGCTCCTCTGCGTGGGGCGGGGGCCCGGGGCCCGGCGTGGCGAACGGTCGGCTTCCATGAGGAACACTCTGCCCGCTCGGGTTCTTCCCGTCGTCGTCCCTGAGCAGGCGATGGGTCCTACTGCCGATGGAGTATGCGTGGCGCCCGATCCTCCCCAGGGTGGGCGACGCAGGGTGGAGGCCGCCTCGACCGGGCCTGTGCCGGCCCTGGTACTACTCTCGTCCGTGGACCTCGACCCCCAACTCGCCGCGCTCCGCCCGCTCGGCGGCTTCTTCGTCCTGCGCACGACCGCCAGGACCTGTCCTGGCACCGGCGCGGCCCCGCCCGGCCCGCTGCCGACGCTCGCGCAGACCTACGCGGGCACGGCATCCCACGTGCGGCGAAGTGCCCTGACCACGCGGGTCGAGACCGTCGCACGCCGGCTGCGCGCCTCCGAGCCGCGGGTCTCCGCGTCGATCGCCCACCAGGGACTCGCGGCCCGCCTGTGGTCGGCGGCCCTCGGCTGTGCCGCTCTGTACGGCCGCCTCCCCGACCTGGACCCGGCGCTGCTGCTCTGGGACTTCGCGGCGACCGCCCCCGACGACCTGTGGCTGACCGACGTGCGCCCGCTGCCGTCGGACCCGTACCCAGCGGACGCCGACGCGCTCGCGGACGCCGTACTGCACGGCCACCTCGAGCCCCTGGGGGACGCCCTGGGGGCCCGCTACGGGGTCGCGACGGGACTGCTGTGGGGCAACGCGGGCTCCGCGCTGGCCGGCGCGGCCCGCCAACTCGACCGGTGGGCGCGGACGAACGGCCGTACGGACGTGGCCGACCGGGCCCGTACGCTCACCGCTGCCCTCTTCACCCACCCGTTGCTGAGCACCACCGGCACCCTCGACGGAACCGCCTTCCGGCGCCGCAGCTGCTGCCTCTACTACCGGGTGCCGGGCGGCGGTGTCTGCGGTGACTGTTGTTTCCCACGACCGCCGCGCCCTTCCCCACGGGCCGCATCTGGGTGACCATGGAGGTCCGGCCGTGTGAGACCAGGGAGTTGCCGGTGCGAGTGGGACTGCTGACCCGGGAGTACCCCCCGGACGTGTACGGCGGTGCGGGAGTCCACGTCGAGTTCCTGGCCCGGGAGTTGCGGCCCCTGGTCGACCTCGAGGTGCACTGCTGGGGCGAGGGCCGCGGGGTCGGCGTCGTGCGCCACCGGCCGTGGTCCGTGCTGGACGGCGCCAACGACGCGCTGCGCACCTTCTCGGTGGACCTGGCCATGGCCGGCGCCCTGGAGGGCCGCGAGCTCGTCCACTCCCACACCTGGTACGCCAACCTCGCGGGCCATGTCGCCAAGCTCCTGTACGGCGTCCCGCACGTGGTCACCGCCCACTCGCTGGAGCCGCTGCGCCCCTGGAAGGCCGAGCAACTCGGCGGCGGGTACGCCCTGTCCGGATGGGCGGAGCGCACCGCGGTCGAGGCCGCCGACGCGGTGATCGCGGTGTCGGGCGCCATGCGCGAGGACATCCTCGGCTGCTACCCGGCGCTGGACCCGGCGCGCGTGCACGTCGTGCACAACGGCATCGACACCACCCTGTACCGGCCGGATCCCGGCACCGACGTGCTGCGCCGCGTCGGCCTCGACCCGGACCGGCCCTACGTGCTGTTCGTCGGCCGCATCACCCGCCAGAAGGGCGTGCCCCACCTGCTGCGCGCGGTCCGCGACATCGACCCCGCGGCGCAGGTCGTGCTGTGCGCGGGCGCGCCCGACACCCCGGAGATCGACCGGGAGTTCCGTGACCTGTTCCAGGAGCTGAGCCGCGTCCGCGCGGGCGTGCACTGGATCCCGCAGATGCTGCCGCGCGCTGAGGTGATCCAACTCCTCACGCACGCCGCCGTGTTCGTCTGCCCGTCGGTGTACGAACCGCTCGGCATCGTCAATCTGGAGGCGATGGCCTGCGGTACGCCGGTCGTGGCCTCCCGGGTCGGCGGCATCCCCGAGGTGGTGGAGGACGGTGTGACCGGTCTCCTCGTGGCGGCCGACGACGACTTCGAGACGGGGCTCGCCCGCGCGCTGGACACCGTCCTCGGCGATCCGGAGGCGGCCGGGCGGATGGGCGAGGCCGGGCGGGAGCGCGCGGTGGGCGAGTTCGGCTGGGACGCGGTGGCCCGGCGTACGGTCCGGCTGTACGAGGAGATCCTCAAGCAGGCTTAGCCCGCGCCACCCGGGGCAGGCATGGTGTCAACCACGGTGAGGGGAGCGGCCATGCGTCGTGGCGGACCTTCGGTGCTCGGAATCGTACTGGCGGGCGGAGAGGGCAAACGCCTGATGCCGCTGACCGCGGACCGGGCCAAACCAGCGGTCACCTTCGGCGGTACCTACCGCCTCGTCGACTTCGTACTGTCCAACCTCGTCAACGGCGACATCCTGCGCATCTGCGTGCTGACCCAGTACAAGTCGCACTCGCTGGACCGGCACATCACCACCACGTGGCGGATGTCCAGCCTGCTCGGCAACTACGTCACCCCGGTCCCGGCCCAGCAGCGGCTCGGCCCGCGCTGGTACCTGGGCAGCGCGGACGCCATCCTCCAGTCGCTGAACCTGGTCCACGACGACGGGCCCGAGTACGTCGCGGTGTTCGGCGCCGACCACGTGTACCGGATGGATCCCCGGCAGATGCTCCGGCAGCACATCGAGGGCGGCGCGGGCGTGACGGTGGCCGGGATCCGCGTCCCCCGCTCGGAATCCTCCTCCTTCGGCGTGATCACCCCGGGCTCCGACGGGCAGACCGTGGAGCGCTTCCTGGAGAAGCCCGCCGATCCGCCGGGCCTCGCGGACGACCCGGAGTGCGTCTTCGCCTCGATGGGCAACTACGTCTTCACCACCAAGGCCCTGATCGAGGCCCTCCACCGGGACGCCGAGGACGACAGCTCGGTGCACGACATGGGCGGCTCGATCCTGCCCCAGCTCACCGCCCGCGGCGAGGCGCAGCTGTACGACTTCAGCGCCAACCACGTCCCCGGCGAGACCATCCGCGACCAGGGCTACTGGCGGGACGTCGGCACCCTCGACGCCTACTACGACGCCCACATGGACCTGATCGCCGAGCGCCCCGCCTTCAACCTCTACAACCGCCAGTGGCCGATCTACACCCACTCCGGCCAGCTCTCGCCCGCCCGCTTCAACGCCGGCGGCATCGCGAGCGAGTCCATCATCAGCGCGGGCTGCCTGATCCGCGGCCAGGTCACCCGGTCCGTGCTGTCCCCGGGTGTGCGGGTCGACCCGGGCGCGGTCGTCCAGGGCTCCGTACTGCACGACAACGTCCGCATCGGCCGGGGCGCGGTCGTGCGCGGGGCGGTACTCGACAAGAACGTCGAGGTGCCGCCCGGCGCGACGATCGGCGTCAACCCGGAGCGGGACGCGGAGCTGTACACCGTGTCCAAGGGCGGGGTGATCGCGCTCGGCAAGGGGCAGCGGGTGTCGTAGCGGCTCAGCCGGTCAGCGGCGGGAAGTGGGTCATGGTCACCTCGCTGGTCCGGCGCAGGTCTTCGGCGAGGCTGAACTGGAGGTACTCACTGCCCGGCTCGGTGTGCACGGGCACGTGCCCCGGCGGGGCGTAGAAGGCCTCCCCGCCGCGGTACACCTCGTCGTGGTCGGGGTAGCGGAACGTGAGCTCGCCCTTGAAGACGTACCCCCAGTGCGGGCACTGGCAGCAGTGTTCGGGCAGTCCCCGCAGCAGCGGGGTGTGGTCGACGTCCTCGCGGAACGTCAGGAAGTCGACCGTGTAGGGCTCGAGGTCCTCGGAGTGGTCGACCACCGGGCCGTAGTCGCCGCCCTGCGTGGCCGTGTCCCTGGAAACCTTCGGCATCGTCCTCGCCTTCTTCCCGCTGAGGGTGCCGTCTTCGGTGCCGTCTTCCCTCCGCCGAGGGGGCTGCCTCCATTGTTGGCGCGCGACGCGTTCCGCGCGATCCGCGCGCCCTCCCCGGCTTCACGGCCTCCGGCCCGCAGGATGCGGACAACGATGTCGAACCTCCGGAGGTCACATGAGAGGGACCCGGCGCCCGCGGCTGTGCCTGGCCGGGGTGATCGCGGCGTCCGCGCTGCTCGCCACCCCCGCCGCGCGGGCCGCAGAGCCGCCCGACGGCCACCTCACCGACCTGGTCAACCCCTTCATCGGGACCCAGAACGAGGGCAACACCTTCCCCGGCGCGGCCGTGCCCTTCGGCATGGTGCAGCTCTCGCCCGACACCGGGCACAACACCGGCTACGACCACACCCAGGACCGCGTCCGCGGCTTCTCCCTGGTCCACCTCTCGGGCGTCGGTTGCCGCATCGGCGGCGACCTGCCCGTGCTGCCGACCACCGGCGAGGTCACGCGGACCGACTACGCCCGGTACGCGGCCGGTTTCCGGCACGAGGACGAGACGGCGAGCCCCGGCTACTACCGGGTCGGCCTGGACTCGGGGATCGAGGCCGAGCTCACGGCCACCGAGCGCACCGGCGTGCAGCGCTACACCTTCCCCGCCACCGACCACGCCAACGTCCTGCTGAACGCGGCGCAGGCGCTGCACAAGCCGGTCACCAGTTCGGTGGAGATCCTCGACGACCGGACCGTGCGCACCGCGATCACCGGACACGGCTTCTGCCGGGAGACCGGCCCGTACACCGTGTACACGGTCACCCGTTTCTCCCGGCCCTTCACCGCGTACGGCACCTGGGACGGCACCACGGTCACCGCGGGCTCCCGGGCCGGGCACGGCGGCGCCTACGTACGCTTCGACACCACCGGGGACCGCACCGTCGAGGCGACCACCGCACTGTCGTACGTCGACGCGCGCGGCGCCGAGGTCAATCTGCGCGCCGAGGGCGGACGCCCCTTCGACGCCGTCCGCGACCGGGCCCGGCAGGCCTGGGAGCGCCGGCTCGGCGCGGTCCGGGTCCGGGGCGGTGACGCGACCCTGCGCCGCACCTTCTACTCGTCCCTGTACCGCTCGTTCCTGGCGCCGAACACCGGCAGCGACGCGGACGGCCGCTACACCGGCTGGGACCGGCGGATCCACCGGGCCGAGGGCTTCACGTACTACCAGAACTGGTCGCTGTGGGACACCTACCGCACCCAGTGCCAGCTCCTCGCCCTGCTCGCGCCGCGCGAGGCCCGGGATATGGCGATCTCGGTGGTCAGGATCGACGAGGACGGCGGCTGGCTGCCCAAGTGGGGCTACGGGCCCGTCGAGACGAACATCATGACCGGCGACCCGGTGACCCCCTTCCTGACCACCGCCTACCAGACGGGCCTGCTCAAGGGGTACGAGGAGCGGGCCTACCGGGCGCTGCGGAAGAACGCCGACGGTGTGCCGCCCGCCGGCTACCCGGGTGTGGGCCGGGAGGCCAACGCGGAGTACCTCGCGGGCGGTTTCGCGCCGTACATCAAGGACCGTCCGCGCACGAAGCCGGGCGACTCCGACTACCACGAGGGAGCCTCCGTCACCCTGGAGTACGCCCTCTCGGACGCGATGCTCGCGCAGATGGCCCGGAGCCTCGGCCACCGCGAGGACGCGGCCCGCTATGCGGCCCGGTCGCGTAGCTACCGCAACGTCTTCGACCCCTCGACCGGCTTCTTCCGGGCCCGGGACGCCTCCGGCGCGTTCACCGGCCCGGCCGACCCGGCCGGCAGCGTGGGCTTCCACGAGGGCACCGCCTGGCAGTACCAGTGGCTGGTGCCGCAGGACATCCCCGGCATGGTCGGCCTGATCGGCGGCGAGCGCGCGGCGAACGACCGGCTCGACGCGTTCTTCGCCTACGACAGGCTGCTCGCGGACCCGGCCCGGACCGCGCGCGAGGTGTGGGTGCACGGCGGTGCCTACGACTACTACCACGCGGACAAGTACAACCCGCAGAACGAGCCCGACCTCATCGCGCCGTACACCTACCTCTCGACCGGCGAGCCGTGGAAGACGACGGACGTGGTGCACGCGGCGCTGACCCTGTTCACCGACACGCCGACCGGCATGACCGGCAACGACGATCTGGGCACGATGTCCGCCTGGCACGTGCTGTCGTCGATCGGGATCTTCCCGGTGCAGCCCGGATACGGCACCTGGGGACTGTCCACGCCCGTGTTCGACCGGGTCGACCTCACCCTGGACCGCCGCTACTGGCCCGGCGGCACCCTCACGGTCACCGCGCCGGGCACCTCGGCGACCGACCGCTACGTCCAGGCGGTGCGCGCGGACGCTACGGTCCACGGCCGGACCTACCTGACGACCCGTGAGCTGCGCTCCCTGCGCTCCCTGGCGTTCACGGTCGGCCCGCGCCCGTCGGAGTGGGGTACGTCACCCCAGGCGGCACCTCCGGTGCTGAAGTGACCTCAGGCGTCCCGTGTGTCCCGCCCCGTTTCGCGAGGGGCGGGACTTAATCTGCTGTTAACTGAGCGTAGCCAGACCGTACTTGACCGTAATCGCCTAGGGAGGATTGACTTCAGACTCACCCCCACCCGTCGTCGACGCGAGGCAAGCCATTGACTTCCGACCCGCTCGCTCCTCTCGATCTGGCGTTCTGGAACATCGAGTCCGACCGGCACCCGATGCACCTGGGTGCGCTCGGCGTCTTCTCCGCGCACTCGCCCACCGCCGGCGCCCACGCGGCCGACCTGCTCGCCGCCCGTGCCGCCGCCGTGCCCGGCCTCAGAATGCGCATCCGCGACGTGTGGCAGCCGCTCGACCTGCGCCGGCCGGGCCGGCTGAGTTCCTTCGGCGGCGCGGCCCGTGAGGCGGACCCCGGCTTCGACCCGCTCAACCACGTGCGGCTGCACGCCCCGACCGGCGACTTCCACGCCGTGGCCGGCCGGCTCATGGAGCGCCCGCTCGAGCGCGCCCGGGCGCCCTGGGAGGCACACGTCCTGCCCGGTGAGGACGGGGTCTCCTTCGCGGTCCTGTTCAAGTTCCACCACGCGCTGGCCGACGGCCTCAGGGCGCTGACGCTGGCCGCCGCCGTGCTGGACCCGATGGACTTGCCCGAGCGCCGCCCACGCCCCGTCGAGCCACCGCGCGGGCTGCTGGCCGACCTGCGCAGACTTCCCGGCCGGCTGCCGGGCGTGCTGCGCGGCACGCTGTCCGACGTGGGCCGGGCCCTGGACATCGGCGCCTCCGTCGCCCTGTCCACCCTGGGCGTGGCCTCCTCCGCGGCGCTGGCCTCCGGCTCCAGCGGGACCCGGTGCACCGCCGGGGTCGACCTGGACATCGACGACGTGCACCGGGTGCGCAAGGCCGTCGGCGGCACCGTCAACGACGTCCTCATCGCCGTCGTCGCGGGCGCCCTGCGCCGCTGGCTGGACGAGCGCGGCGACGGCAGCGAGGGCGTGGCGCCGCGCGCCCTTATCCCGGTCTCCCGGCGCCGCCCGCGCACCGCGCAGCCACAGGGCAACCGGCTCTCCGGGTACCTGATACGGCTTCCGGTCGGCGACCCCGACCCGCTCGCCCGCCTCGCCCGGGTGCGTACGGCGATGGACCGCAACAAGGACGCCGGTCCCAACCGGGGCGCGGGCGCCGTCGCGCTGCTCGCCGACCACGTGCCCGCGCTGGGCCACCGGCTGGGCGGACCGCTCGTCGGCCAGGCCGCCCGGCTGTGGTTCGACATCCTGGTCACCAGCGTGCCGTTGCCCGGCCTCGGCCTCCGGCTCGGCGGACACCCCCTGACCGCGGTCTACCCCTTGGCCCCGCTCGCCCCCGGCCAGTCCCTCGCCGTCGCGATCTCCACCTTCCGCGGCCACGTCCACTACGGCCTCGTCGCCGACGCCGAGGCGGTACCGGACCTGGACCGGCTGGCCCGGGCGGTGACGGACGAGGTGGAGACCCTGATCGCGGTCTGCGACCCCTGACGGGGCGGGTTCGGCGGCGGGGGGGCGGCCGCTGTCGTGCGGGTGGCGGCTCGTCACGGGCTGCCGTCCGTTGTGACCACGTCGGATCTCGGCGGGCTCGGTCCGGGCGGTGACGGACGAGGTGGAGACGCTGAGCGCGGCGTGCCCCCCTGGCCGGGTGGGTTCGGGGGCGGGGGGCGGCTGTTGTCGTGCGGGTGGCGGCTCGTCGCGGGCCGCCGTCCGTTGCGGCCACGTCGGTCTTGGCGGGCTCGGCCCGGGCGGTGACGGACGAGGTGGAGACGCTGAGCGCGGCGTGCGACCCCTGGCGGGCCGGGTTCGGCGGCGGGGCCCGGCCGCTGCCGTGCGCGTCGCCACCCGCCGCGGGTCGGTCGTCCGCCGCGGCGGGTGGCCTCGTCGCCGACGCCGTGGCGGTACCGGGCCTGGACCGGTCGGCTCGGACAGGTCCCGTGTCCGTACTCCCAGCTCAGAGCCGGTCCCGGCCGGTGGGTTCCGGCTCACCCGGGCGGTGACGGATCCGTTCGCCCGGGTGAGCCGGGCGTGCCCGGTCGGGGCGTCGCCGCCGGCGAGGCCGTGGCGGGCCTCGGGCCCGGACAGGTCCCGACGGCCCGGGCGGGGCGGGGGTGATGGTCCGCGGCCGTGCGACCCGAGCGGAGCGGTTTGGCGGTGGGGGGCTGCGCTGCCGTAAAATCCGCCGTTCGAAAGCGGGCGCGAGTCGGAGCGCTGGCAAGTGATCAGGGAAGCGGCAGCGCGATGACGGTGACACAGGACGGCCCGATGGCCGAGGACGAGGCGGTCTACGGCCCCGGCATCGACCCCGAGCGCCTGGCCGTCTGCCTCAGTGTGCTCGAGGAGCTCGACAAGCTGGAGGTCGACCACCCCGACGCCATCGCGGTGCGCCGGGCCACGGCCGGCATCTACCGCACGGTCAAGCAGCGCCGCCGCCAGGAGCGCCGGGCCGCCAAGACCTCCCACGACAAGGCGGTCACCGAGGCCACCGCGACCGGCTCCGCCCAGCGCATCGACGACGAGACGGAGGGAATCCTGCCCTCGTCGATCACCGAGGAGGGCAGGATCGCGGGGATACTCCAGCGCCCGCGCTCCTGCTACACCTGCAAGTCCCGGTACGTCGAGGTCGACTACTTCTACCACCAGCTCTGTCCGGACTGCGCCCGTACGAACCGGGTCAAGCGCGACGCCCGGGCCGACCTCACCGGCAAGCGCGCGCTGCTCACCGGCGGCCGCGCCAAGATCGGCATGTACATCGCGCTGCGGCTGCTGCGCGACGGCGCCCACACCACGATCACGACCCGCTTCCCCAAGGACGCCATCCGCCGCTTCAAGGCCATGGACGACTCGGCGGACTGGATGCACCGGCTGGAGGTCGTCGGGATCGACCTGCGCGACCCGGCGCAGGCCGTGGCCCTCGCCGAGCAGGTCGCGGCGGCGGGCCCGCTCGACATCCTGATCAACAACGCGACGCAGACCGTGCGCCGCCTGCCCTCCGCGTACGCGGCCCTGATCGAGGGCGAGAGCGCCCCGCTGCCCGCCGGGGAGCTCCCCGCCCACCACGTCATCGGTGCCTTCGGCTCCGGCGCCGTCGACGGCATCGCCGCACTGCCCCTCGGCACCAGCGGCCTGGACGCGCAGAAGGTCGCCGACCTCGCGCTCGTCGCGGGCAACGCCAGCGTCGCCCGGCACCTCGACGGCACCGCCATCGACGCGGGCGGCCTCGTCCCCGACGTCGTCGAGACCAACACCTGGGTGCAGACCATCGACCAGATCTCGCCGGTCGAGCTGCTGGAGACCCAGCTCTGCAACTACACGTCGCCGTTCATCCTGATCAGCGCCCTGCGCCCGGCGATGGCGGACGCCGCGAAGAAGGCCGCCGGCGGCCGTGCGTACGTCGTCAACGTCTCGGCGATGGAAGGCGTCTTCGGCCGCGGCTACAAGGGTGCCGGGCACCCGAACACCAACGCCGCCAAGGCGGCCATGAACATGGTCACGCGGACCAGCGCCCAAGAGATGTTCCAGTCCGACGGCATCCTCATGACCTCCGTCGACACCGGCTGGATCACCGACGAGCGTCCGCACTACGACAAGCTGCGCCTGGCCGAGGCCGGCTTCCACGCCCCCCTCGACCTGGTCGACGGCGCCGCCCGCGTCTACGACCCGATCGTGCGCGGCGAGGCGGGCGAGGACCTGTACGGCGTCTTCCTGAAGGACTACCTGCCGGGCAAGTGGTGATACGGCGCCCGAACAGGCCCGACGGGAAACAAACCGTTGACCTGTTCGGGCAGCGGCGCCCTACCGTGGGGCACGAAGCGCCGAAGTGCCCGGTGCGCAGGTAACGCGTTCTTCGTGGTTCGACTCCACACAGGTCCACCACTCGGGCCTGTGGCCCCCCGGGGGGCAAACCGCGTCACCGACCCGACCTCGGGCACCCGGCGCTTCCCGTCGTGTCCGCGGGCGTCATTCGACCGCCCCCAGGCGGGAGTTGCGCGCCGCCACCAGCTCCAGCACCGTGCGCCAGTCCTCCAGGACCCCGGCGTCGAAAGCGACGGCCGCGCCCTCCTCGGCGGCGTGACGCAGGCGCAGCAGATCGTCGCCGCCGCAGGGACCGTCGTCGCCGGGCTGCCCGCGCACGAGCCGGCAGACCCGTTCCCCGAGCAGTGAGCGCACCGCGCGGGCCGCGGCGTGCGCCTGCCCCGCCCGGTCACCGGGCACGAGCAGCCGTCCGATGCCCGAGACCAGCCCGGCCACCTGGAGTTCCTTGTCGGCGGGCCGGGCGCGGCGCAGCAGCGCGGCGGTGCGCAGCCCGGGGTCGTACCGGCAGGCGTACAGCAGATCCATCAGCTCCTCGACGCTGCGCAGCTCCATGCGTCAGTCCTCCCGCGAGACAGCCGTTGCCGCCCGCCAGCAGATCATGGCCGGCTTTCGACTCGGCCAACGGCACTTGAACTGCGCGACGTGTGCCTCGTTCAGCCGTCCGTGTGCTTGACGGACTCCGCGATCCGCTGGGCGGCCTGGGCGGGCGTGAGGTGCGTGGTGTCGACGACCTCGGCCTCGGCGTGCAGCCATGTGCGGGCCGCCTCGGCGTAGGGCTCGAGGTGTTCGAGGCGGAACGAGGAGGGGCCGAGATCGGTGTCCCCCTCGATGCGCCCGCGGAGGGTGTCCTGGTCGGCGTGGAGGACGAAGTGCCGTACGGGGATGGCATGCCGGGCGAGGCCCGTGCTGATCTCGCGCCAGTACTGCTCGACCAGGACGGTCATGGGCATCACCAGGGTGCCGCCGGTGTAGTCGAGTACGCGGCGGGCGGTCTCGACGACGAGCGGCCGCCACGGCGGCCAGTGCTGGAAGTTGCCCGTCCAGGGCAGCCCCGGCTTGATGTCCATGAGCGTCTCCCCGACCTTCTCGGCGTCGAACACCCGCGAATCCGGGATCAGTGGCTGCACGAGTGCACTGGTCGTCGTCTTGCCCGCACCATGGGTGCCGTTGATCCATACGATCATGGAGCCTGATGCTAGCGAAATAATAATCGAAAATAGGCTCGATTACGTAAGCCGATCTGGTGAGCGCCAAAAGGTGCACCGTATGGCAACTGGGTGCATAGTCGGCCGATGGGTGACCAGGTGACGCACGAAAGTTACTCCTTGTTTGCATTCCCTATCGAGCGGACCCCCGCTCATTTGGTTAGTCTGGAGCAGGCGGACAGCAGCACGGGGTTCCACCCACACCCAATGGTCCGTACGAGTTACCGGCGCCACCGCGTCCGAACTGGCCTTCCATCCAGACCCGAGCGGGCGTCAGGCGGCGGATCACAGACTGTCCGGTACGCCCCGAGGGTGACCCGACACATAAGGAGTGCGCGGTGACACCGGAGAAGACGAATCGCGATCAGCGCCCCAAGGAACGCACCGAGCGCGCGGGCCGCGGGCCCGCGGAGCTCGGCAGCCTCGACGTGTGGGCCAGGTCCGCCCCGATCCGCCTCGCGGGCTACGAGGACGACCTCGCCGAACCCCACATCCTGCCGAGCGTGGACTGACCCTCCGCGGGGTCCGACCCGTCGCGATCGCCGAAGGCATGGGCGTGCGGGACTGGCGCCCATGCTGATCAGGGAAGCCGTGGCCGACGACTGGCGACGCATCTGGCCCATCTGGCACCGGATCGTCGCCGCAGCCGAGACGTACGCATGGGACCCGGACACCTCGGAGGAGGCCGCCCGGGCCCTGTGGATGGGCCCGGCCAAGCGCGTCTACGTAGCCGAGGATCCCGGCGGAGCCGTGGTCGGCTCCGCCTATCTCACCCCCAACTACGGCGGTCCCGCCGCCGGAGTCGCCAACGCCGGCTTCATGGTCGACCCCGACCAGGGAGGCCGTGGCGTCGGCCGCGCCCTCGCCGAACACGTCCTCGCCGCCGCACGGGCCGCCGGATACCGGGCGATGGTCTTCAACGCCGTCGTAGAGACCAATCCCGCCCTCAAGCTGTGGACGTCCCTGGGCTTCCGGATCATCGGCACGGTCCCTGAGGCGTTCGAACACCCCCGGCGCGGCCGGGTCGGCCTGCACATCATGTACAAGTCCTTGCGCTGAGCGGCGCGTCAGCCGATCGGTGCCGTCCGCTGCCACGGACGCAGGCCCTCCAACTGCTCCGCGACCTCCAGCAGCACCCCCTCGGACCCCGGACGGGCGACCAGTTGCACGGCGCAGGGCGCGCCGGAGGGCAGAGTGCCGAAGGGCACGGACATCGCCGGCCAGCCGGTCAGGTTCCACGGCGGGGTCAGCGGCGAGTAGTTCGTGTTGGCCAGCACATTGCGCAGCCAGCCCCGCTCGTGCCAGGGCCCGGCCTTGGGTGAGCGCCGGGCGAGGGCCGGGGTGAGCAGCACGTCGTGCTCGGCGAAGAACGGCTCCAGGCGGCGCCGCAGCCGCTCCCGCTGCCCGCCGGTGCGGACCGTGCGGACGAAGCGGCGCCCGACCGCCGCGTGCACCCGCGTCCGCCGGGCCAGCCGCGCCGGGTCCAGGCCTTGGGCGTCCACCGCGGTGCCCGCCGTCCAGTGCGTCAGCGCGGTGACGCCCAGCGTCGCCGGATACGGCGGCTCGGCGCACCGCAGGCGGTACCCCGCCCCGGCCAGCAGCCCTGCCGCCTCCCGGACCGCGGTCGTGTACGGCTTCCCGATGCTCACCCCGAGCAGCGGACTGCGCAGCGAGACGGCGATGCCGAGCGGGGCGGGGTCCGCGCGGCGGCCGAACTCCGCGTCCGCGAGGACCGACAGCATCAGCCGCAGGTCCTCGACCGTGGTCGCCAGCGGCCCGTTCTCGGACATGCCGAACCAGTCGCCGTCGCCGATGCCCGCCGGCACCACCCCGTGCCCCGGCTTCAGCGTGACCAGGCCGCAGTTGGCGGCCGGGATGCGCAGACTGCCCATACCGTCGTTGCCGAGGGCGACCGGCACCAGGCCCGCGGCCACCGCGGCGGCGCTGCCGCCGGAGGAACCTCCCGCGGTCCGCGACAGGTCCCACGGGTTGCGCGCGGTGCCGTGCACGCCCTCGGTGGTGCCGAAGACGCACAGCTCCGGTACGTTCGTCAGCCCCACGACCACCGCGCCCGCCGCCCGCAGCCGGGCCACGGTGACATGGTCGCCGGCCGCGGGCTCCTGAGAGGTCGCGGCGGAGCCGTTGCGGGTCGCCTCGCCGAGAACGGCCAGGTTGTCCTTGATGGCCACCGGCACGCCGGCCAGCGGGAGTTCCGCCAGATCCGTGCGGCCCGCCACCTCGTCCGCCTCGACGAGCGCCGCCTCGGCCCGCACCGTCCGGAACGCGCCGGTGCGGGCGCCGAGCCGCTCGATCCGGGCGAGGTGCTCCGCCACCACCTCGCGGGGCGTGACCCGCCTGTCCCGTACGGCGGCGGCGATCTCGGCGGCGGTCCGGCCGACCCAGCTGGTCACGGGCGCTCCTGGAGGGGAGGGGGCATGGGTGTACCGGTCGGTAGGCCCGGTACGTAGGGAGAACTGTGCCCGCTCGCCCGCCCCGCGTCGAGAGGCCCCGACCCCCGCTCACCAGGTGGTGAGCAGCAGGTGGTTGACCAGCAGGGCGAGGACGGCCTGGGCGGCGAGCCAGACCCGGGGCCGGGTGAGGAACGCGCAGGCCGGCAGGAGCCACACCGCGAACGGCAGCCAGATGCGTTCCGTCTCCGCCTTGCTCATGCCGGACAGGTCGGCGACGAGGAGGGCCAGCAGGGCGGCGAGGACGAGCAGGGCCAGGCGCGCCTCGGGGCCGGCCACCGGGGGAGTGCCGGCCGGCGGGCGGTCGAGCGGGGCGCGGCGCTCACGGGCGAGCGCGCCGCCGGCCCGGCGCAGGCCGGCCACCGTGGCGAGCCCGGTGATCACCACCGTGCAGGCCAGGTTCGCCCACACCCAGTAGCCGTAGGGCCGGGTGCCGCCCACTCCCTGGTAGTAGCGCGTGATCAGCAGGTGGTAGGCCTCCCACCAGTCGAACCCGGCGACGCTGAAGGCGGCCGGCACCACGGCCGCCCCGGCGAGCAGCGCCCCGAGCAGCAGCGGACGCTCGCGGACGCGGTGCCGGCCGAGGAACAGCACCGTCGCCAGGATCACCGCGAAGAGCGTGAGGCCGTAGGAGAGGTAGCAGGTGAGCCCGAACAGCAGACCGGAGCCCGCCGCCCACCACACCGACCGCCCGGTCACCGCGAGGGCGAGCAGCGTCACGGCCCAGGAGGCGACGGCCGCGAAATACGCGTCGGCCGAGACGCCCAGCCACACCGCGGCCGGTGCCAGCACCAGGAACGGCGCCGCCCGCCGCGCCGGACCGTCCCCGGCGAGGGCGTGTACCGCGACCAGGACCGCCACAAAGGCCGTGGCACCGACGGTGATGCACCACGCTCCCGCCCAGCCACCGCCGCGCAGCCCGATCCGGTCGAGGAGGACGAACGTCAGCGTCGCGGCCGGTGGGTGCCCGGCGATGTGGGCGGGCCACGGATCGGGCGTGCCCCAGACGATGTGGTGGGTGAAGTCCCGCAGGGCGGCCGGGATGTCGTCGAAGCGGTCGACGCCCCGGAGGTACTCGGTGCGGGTGGTGAGCCGGCCCGCGACGCCGCGCTGCCAGCCGTCGACCAGCGCGAGGGACCACATCCAGGCCATGGCCGTCACCCAGGCCGCGGCGAGCAGCGCCCCGGGGCGCAGCCGTGCCGCGAGCCCCGGCCCGTACGCCACCACGGCCGCCGCCACCAGGACGGAGGCCGGGGTGCCCGGTCCGAGGTGCGGGCCCCAGTCGGCGTACAGCGGGGGCCAGTGGACGAACAGCGTGTGGCGGCTGTCCTGGATGCGGCGGCCGACGAGTACGGCGGCCAGCACGAGCAGGACACCGGCCACGACGGCGTACAGGTCGCGGGGGCCGCGCAGGTCTTGGCGGAGAGGGCGGGTCACACCGGAACGCTAGGCCGGACGACGGGCGCGGGCCCGGTGCGCGGCGGACGTCAGCGTTTCGTCATGGGCCGCGGGCCTGCCGCCGGGCTCCCACCGGCCTACGGTCGGAACATGAGCGATCCACGGCTCCCCACCTCTCCGGGTTTCTGGCGCAGCCCGCTGCGCGGCCCCGGGTTCACCTCGGTGCTCGGCCTCGTCCTCCTCGTCGGCGTCACCGTGCTGTTCGTGACGGGCCTGGTGTCGTACGCGGCCTACAACCCGGGCCTCTCGCCGGTCAACGACCAGACCCCGGACAAGGGGATCCTCGGCTTCTACCTGTTCGCCTGGCCGACGAACCCGTACTGGCTGTACCGGTTCACCCAGGGCGTCCACGTCACGCTGGGCATCACCCTGATCCCGGTGCTGCTGGCCAAGCTGTGGTCCGTCGTGCCGAGGCTCTTCGCCCTGCCGCCGGCCCGTTCCCTCGCCCACGCCCTGGAGCGGATCTCACTGCTGCTGCTGGTCGGGGGCGGCCTGTTCGAGTTCACCACCGGCGTGCTCAACGTCCAGCTCGACTACGTCTTCCCCGGGTCCTTCTATCCGCTGCACTTCTACGGTGCCTGGGTCTTCTTCGCCGCGTTCGTCGCGCATGCCGCGCTGAAGCTGCCACTGGCGGTGCGGAGCGTGCGCCGGATGCGGGAGGAGAGCGGCGAGGCGGAGAAGGCGGGCGAGACCGGGGACCTGGTTCCGCCGCGGCCGGATCCGCCCACCGTGTCACGGCGCGGCGCGCTGTGGCTGGTCGGCGGCGGTTCGCTGCTGCTGTTCCTGACCAGCGTCGGCCGCAGCTTCGACGGGCCGCTGCGCCGGACCGCCCTGCTCACCCCACACGGCGGCGCCGAGCCCGGCGGCGGACCGAACGGCTTCCAGATCAACAAGACGGCCGCGTACGCGGGCATCGACACGGCGGAGACGAGCGAGGAGGCGTGGCGGCTGGTCGTCACCGGCCGCACCGGCACCGTCCGGCTCAGCCGCGCCGACCTGCTGCGTATGCCGCAGCACAGCTCCGCGCTGCCGATCGCCTGCGTCGAGGGCTGGTCCACCTCCGACCAGTGGTGGCGGGGCGTGCGGCTGCGCGACCTCGCCGCCCTCGTCGGGTACGACGACCCGCCCGACGTCTTCGTCGAGTCGCTCCAGCGGCACGGCGGCTTCCGCCGGGCGGCCCATCGCGCCAACCAGGCCGCCGACCCGCGCTCCCTGCTCGCCCTCTCCGTCAACGGCGAGGACCTGAGCCCCGACCACGGCTACCCGGCCCGGGTCATCGTGCCCGCGGCGCCCGGTGTGCTCAACACCAAGTGGGTGGCCCGGATGACCTTCGGAGACCTGTGATGCCCCGCCGGATCCCGCTCGGCAGCCCCCTGCAACTGCTGCTGCTCGCCTGCTCCTTCGCGCTCGCCGGATACGCGGGGCTGCGGCTCCTCGGGGGCGACTGGTTCAGGGTGGCGCTGTGGGTCGTGGGTGCGGCGCTGCTGCACGACCTGGTGCTGCTGCCGCTGTACGCGGCGGCCGACCGCGCGCTCGTACGCTCGCTGGGCGCGGTCGGGCGGCGCGGCCGGGTGCTGTACGTCCGGGTGCCCGCCGCGCTGTCCGGGCTGCTGCTCCTGGTGTGGTTCCCGCTGATCAGCGGCCAGGTCAGCGAGCGCTACCGGTCGGGCGCGGGGCTCTCGACGGAAGGCTTCCTGTCCCGCTGGCTGCTGATCACCTCCGTGCTGTTCGGCGGCTCCGCCCTGCTGCTGGCGCTGCGGGTGCTGCGATTGCGCAGGGCCACGAAGCGGCGGGAACCGGCCGTCCACTGATCCTCGGCACGCCGGCCCGCCCGAGCCGCGTGCCGGAGCAGGGCCGGCGTGCCGAGCCGCGCCCAGGGGAACGGGCGGGTGGGCGGCCCCGGCGCGACCGTCGCGTCCACGACCTGGACCCGGGTGCGTTCTTCGACGCCGGCCGGCGCGGTCTCCGCGACCAGCAGCCCGCCCGGGGCGAACAGCCGGGCGAGCCGTTCCAGCAACGCCGCCGGGTTCCCGCCGATGCCGATGTCGCCGTCCAGCAGCAGCGCGGTGCCCCAGCCGCCCTCACCCGGCGGCGACTCGAAGACGGAGCGGCACAGCGCCGTCCGCCCCGCCGGGCCGTGCGGGCGACGGCCGTCTCGCTGACGTCGACACCGAGGACCCGCCGCCCCTGCGCCGCGAGCGCGGCCACCAGCCGGCCGGGGCCGAGCCCACGTCGAGGACGGCGCCCTCGCACCGCGCCGGCACGGCCAGGGCCGTCTCGTCGGCCCGGGCGCACCGGCGCTCCACCTCCAGCGGCAGCAGCCCCCCGTCGGACCGCCGCAGGAACAACGGGCCGCGCCCGGTCCGCAGCGCGGCGGAGCGGGAATCGTCGGCGGACCAGGCGGGCTACGGCGCGCCGGGGTCGGGGGCGGTCGCGCACGGGCCGCCGCCAGGCCGGGCGGGCGCGGGCACACGGGCGCCGGGAGTTACGAGGGGTGTCCGGGCCCCGGCCCGGGCGGGGGAGGCCCTGGGCGGTGGTCATCGGCCCGCCGCCGAGGTGAGGCGGGCGAGCCGGGCGGCGAAGCGGCCGTGCGGGGCGACCGCGGCGACCGCTCGCGCGTCGGCGGCCCTGTCGACGTCCCGCAGCCGGGGCAGATCGCGCACCCGCAGGCCCGCGGCCACCAGCCGGTCCCGCTGCACGGCACCCGTCACCGGCGTCGACATGGGCACGCCCCGCAGCAGACCGGGATCGGGTGACGCCAGGCCGAGCGCCCAGAAGCCGCCGTCCTCGGCCGGGCCGAACCACGCGTCGCAGTCGTCGAAGCCGACGGTCAGCAGCTCCGGCGTCACCTGCGGGGTGTCCATGCCGATGAGCAGGGCGGGCCCGTCGCATCCGGCGAACGCCGCGGCCAGCCGCTCGTCCAGCCCGCCCGGGCACTGCGGTACGACGTCGAAACCGGGCGGCAGCCACGGCCCGGGGCTTCCGTCGAGGACGAGGACCCGCCGGTCGGCGGGCGCCGCGGCCACCGCGTGCAGGGTGTCCGTGAGGGCCGCCTCGGCGAGCTCGGCCGCCTCCCGGGGCGTGAACGGCGGGGACAGCCGGGTCTTGACCCGGCCCGGCCGGGGCTCCTTGGCGATGACGAGCAGAGTGATCACCGGGGGCTGCCTCCTCGGACGGGTGGCCGGGCGGGCGCCTCGGCGAGGACGCGGCTCATGTCCCGTACCGCCTGCCAGGTGCCGCGCCAGGTGCCGGTCACCTTCGAGGCGCCGGAGCGCGGCCGGTAGGGGACGTCGTGCTCGGTGATGCGCCAGCCGGCGTCGGCGGCGCGCACCACCATCTGGAGCGGATAACCGCTGCGCCGGTCGGTGAGGTCCAGGGCGAGCAGCGGTTCGCGGCGGGCGGCGCGCAGCGGCCCGAGGTCCTTCAGGCGCAGTCCGGTGCGGCGGCGCAGCATCCGGGTGAGCGCGAGGTTGCCGGCCCGGGCGTGCGCGGGCCAGGCACCCCTGCCCTGCGGACGGCGCCGGCCCAGCACCAGATCGGCCCGGCCGGCGCGCACCTCCCGTACGAAGGGCACCAGCAGTGCCGGGTCGAGCGAGGCGTCGCAGTCGCAGAAGCACACGATGTCGGCGTCGGCGGCGGTCAGCCCCGCGTGGCAGGCGGCGCCGAAGCCACGGCGCGGCTCGTGCACCACGGTCGCGCCGAGCGCGCGGGCGACGTCCGCCGAGCCGTCGGTGGAGCCGTTGTCCACGACCAGCGCGCGCCAGCCGGGCGGGATGCGGGCCAGGACCCAGGGCAGGGCTTCGGCCTCGTCGAGACAGGGGAGCACCACGTCGACCCCTGTGGGTGTGGGAGTGGTCGTCACGGCTCTCACCCTACGAACGCGAAAAGGGCATATCAGGCTTCTGCTTCTTACGAAACGCGGACGTCAGGCCCCGGCCGCGTCCGGCGGCGGCGCGGGCGGGGACGGCGGTGCGAGGCTGGACGCATGCAGCAGCCGTACGAGTTCACGCAGCCGGGGACCCCCGCCGAGCCCCCGGCGCCCGTCTCCGCCCGGGTCCTGGTCGTCGACGACGACCCCACGGTCGCCGAGGTGGTCGCCGGGTACCTCGGCCGCGCCGGTTACACGGTGGACCGGGCCGACGACGGACCGGCGGCGCTCGCGCGGGCCGCCGCGCACCGGCCCGACCTGGTCGTGCTGGACCTCATGCTGCCCGGCATGGACGGCCTGGAGGTGTGCCGCCGGCTGCGCGCCCACGGGCCGGTGCCGGTCATCATGCTCACCGCCCGCGGCGACGAGGACGACCGCATCCTCGGCCTGGAGGTGGGCGCCGACGACTATGTCACCAAGCCCTTCAGCCCCCGGGAACTCGTCCTGCGCGTGGAGTCGGTGCTGCGCCGCACCCGGCCCGCCGCCCAGGCGCACACGCTGAGCTCGGCCGGCCTGACCCTCGACCCGGCCGCCCGCCGGGCCACCAAGAGAGGCGCCGAACTCGCCCTCACCCTGCGCGAGTTCGACCTCCTCTCCTTCTTCCTGCGGCACCCGGGGCGGGCCTTCGCCCGGGAGGACCTGATGCGCGAGGTGTGGGGCTGGGACTTCGGCGACCTGTCGACGGTCACCGTCCACGTCCGCCGGCTGCGCGGCAAGGTCGAGGACGACCCGGCCCGGCCCCGCCTGATCCAGACCGTGTGGGGCGTCGGCTACCGCTTCGACCCCCAGGGCCGGGAGGCGGGCTGACCATGCGCGACACCTTCCTCATCGCCCTGTACGCCTTCCTCGGCGCCGCCGCCACCGGACTGGCCGGCGCGGCCGTGCTGCGGCTGATCCGGCGGCGGTCGCTCACGGCGTCGCTCGGCGTGGTGGCGGCGGTCGGCGTGTTCGCGATGCTCGCGGGCACTATGGCCGTGGCGCAGGCGATGTTCCTGTCCGCGCACGACCTGAGCGTGGTGACGACCGTCGTCGCGATGGCGGCCGTCGTGTCCCTGGCCACCGCCCTGCTGCTGGGCCGCTGGGTGGTCGCCCGCAGCCGGGAACTCGCCCTCGCCGCGCGCTCCTTCGGCGACCGCGGCGACTTCGCCGCGCCCGCCCACCCGGCCACCGCGGAACTGGACGCGCTCAGCCGCGAACTGGCGGCCACCAGTGCCCGGCTCGCCGAGTCCCGGGAGCGGGAACGCGCCCTGGAGTCCTCCCGGCGCGAGCTCGTCGCCTGGATCTCGCACGATCTGCGCACCCCGCTCGCCGGGCTGCGGGCCATGTCGGAGGCGCTGGAGGACGGGGTGGCCGCCGACCCGGCCCGCTACCTGACACAGATCCGCACCGAGGTGGAGCGGCTGAACGAGATGGTGGGAGACCTCTTCGAGCTCTCCCGCATCCACGCCGGGGCGCTGGCGCTGAGCCCGAGCCGGATCTCCCTGTACGACCTCGTCGGCGACGCTCTCGCCGGCGCCGACCCGCTCGCGCGCGAGCACGGTGTTCGCCTCGTCGGCGACCGCGTCGAGCCGGTGCCGGTCGAGGTGGACGGCAAGGAGATGAGCCGCGTCCTCGGCAACCTGCTGGTGAACGCGATCCGCCGGACCCCGGCCGACGGCACGGTCGCCGTCACCGCCGAACGATCGCCCCAGGGCGTGGTGCTCTCGGTCACCGACGGCTGCGGCGGCATCCCCGAGGAGGACCTCCCCCGCGTCTTCGACACCGGCTGGCGCGGCACCCACGCCCGCACACCCCCCGCCGGCGCGGGCCTCGGCCTCGCCATCGTCCGCGGCATCGTGGAGGCCCACCAGGGCCGGGCCACCGTGCACAACATCCCGGGCGGCTGCCGCTTCGAGGTGACACTCCCGGCGGCCGGCGCCTGAACGATGGCGGGGCCGAGGGTTCCTCGCCCCCGCCGCCCCTGCCCTTCCCGTCCCCCAGGGGCTCCGCCCCTTCAACCCCACGGGGGCTGCGCCCCCGGACCCCCACCGCGGGCTGCGCCCCCTCCCGGCCGCCGAGGCCTGAACGGTGCCCGTCACCGCCCGCGTGGCCGGGTGTGTGAACTCGCGCCGGTGCGGGCCTCGGTCCTGCCCACCAGTACACGCATGCGGCCAGGCCAGGTCCGCGAGGGCAGCCCACCCCACGAGCGGGGCCGCCGTGTCACCACTCCGTAAGACCCGGCGGACGACCGCGCCCGTCAGCCGGTCAGACCGCCCCGGCGGGTGTCGACGCGCGCCCACTCGTCGTCCCACTGCCGCAGCCGCCGCCGTTCCAGGCCCGCCCGTGCCAGCTGGGCCGCGCCGTACACGGCGGCGGCCGTGCCGGTGGCGACCAGAGTGCCCGTCCACGCCGCCCGGAACCCGGCCTCGCCGGGCGACAGGGGCTTCGCGGTGACCCGTCCCCGCTGGTCCGTCCACACCGTGACCGAGGCACCCGACTCCATGCCGGGACGCACCTTCGCCTGGTCCGTGTGCACCGCGCCGTCCGGCGTCGTCCAGCGGACGGTGACCCAGACCCGGCCGTCGTTGCCGGTCCGCCCCGAGGCGACGTCGGGCGCCCGCCCCACGAGGACCGCCTGGACGGGGTGGCGCTGCTCCCACTGCCGGTCGAGTCCCCGGGCCGCGGCGTTCGCCGCCACCAGCCCGGCGAGCACACTGCCCACCAGGGCGGCCAGCCACGCCGCCAGCACGATCCAGGCCTCGACGACATCGCTGCGGCGCCTCAGTGAGTTGCGGCGCCACCGCCACGCCCACGGGCTGCCGTTTCGGGTCCTGGCCATGGTCACACCCCCTCGCGCGCACCGACCATCCGGCCCATCCATCCCAGTGTCCGCCCGCCCGCCGTCCCGGGCACCCCCGGAGTTTCCAGTGCCCCGGCGCTAGGGCCTGTCTGACAATGCCCAGGGCCGTATCGGCGGTGTCTATGAGGGCGGTGTGGGACGCGGTCTAGGACGCGCCGTCGCTGGCAGCCTCGCTGCGGTGCGGCTCCAGGCGATCGACTGCTTGCTCGCTCCATGCTCGGATGACTGATGCCTGCTCGGGGGTCAGTGAGTCGAGGAAGTGGCGGCGGATGTTGCCGCCGTGCACGAGGATGGAGCTCTGGGCGGCGCGGCGCCCCTTGGCGGTCAGCCCGATCCCCGCGCGGCGACCATCGGCCCCGTACTGGGTGCGCCTGACGAAGCCGCGTTTTTCCATGCGCGTCAGCTGATGTGAGACGCGGCTCTTGTCCCAGTCGAGCGACTCGGAGAGCTCGCCGACACGCATCTCGCGGCCGGCGGCCTGCCACAGCGTCACCAGCACGCTGAACTCGGCCTTCGAGATGTCGCAGTCATGCTGTAGACCACGCTCCAGCTCCCTGGTGAGCAGGCGCTGCGCGCGCATCCAGGTATCCCAGAACTCCCACTCCTCGGGTTCCAGCGATCGAGTCTCCGTCATGTCGCCGAGGATACCGCGACCAGCAGAGTTGTCACTTCAACTCCCCTCAACCTAGAGTTGACGTGACAACTCTCTGGGAAGGAAGACAATGCCACTTCGCATCGCAGTCATCCTCGGAAGCACCCGCCCCGGACGCCGCGGCGACCAGATCGCCGCCTGGGCACTGGAGGCCGCCCGTGCCCACGGTGGAGCAGACTACGAACTCATCGACCTTGCCGACCACGACCTCGGCAACCTCGACGAGCCCGGCAACCCGAACTTCCAGCAGTATCAGCACGACCACACCCGCGCCTGGGGCGCACTCATCGACAGCTTCGACGGCTACGTCTTCCTCGTCCCCGAGTACAACCACTCCTTCCCCGGAGCCCTGAAGAACGCCCTTGACTACGTCTACCGGGAGTGGAACGACAAGGCCGCCGGGATCATCAGCTACGGCGGCTGGGTCGCCGGGGCCCGGGCCGCCGAGGCGCTGCGGCTCGTCCTCGCCGAACTCCAGGTGGCCACGGTCCGCGCCCAGCCCACCATCTCGACACACCCCTCGTTCCACACCGGCACCTTCGTCCCCCAGGAGGGCCTCGACACCGCCGTAGGCGACATGCTCGACCAGCTGATCGCCTGGTCCGGCGCCCTGCGCGGGGTGCGCCAGGCCAAGACGCAGACGCCCACGGCTGCATGAGGCCCAGTTCGTGACCGATCACGTGACAGGACGCGGCGAGCTGACGGACGCAGCATGGGAGGCGCTGAAGCCCCTGCTGCCGACTACCGATGGACCAGGCCGTCCGTGGCGCGACCACCGGCAGGTAATCAACGGCGTGTTATGGCGGTTGCGAACAGGTGCTCCCTGGCGTGACCTGCCGGAACGCTACGGGCCGTGGCAGACGGTCTATGAGCGGTTCGCCCGTTGGGAGCGGGACGGGACCTGGACCCGCCTCCTGGAGCAGATTCAGGCGCGGGACGACTCCGTCGGAGCGGTGGAATGGACGGTGTCGGTGGACTCCACCATCAACCGCTCCCACCAACACGCGGCCGGCGCCCGGAAAAGGGGGCGGGCGCGAACGGCGGGCCGGAAGGTTCGGCACGCGCGGCGGCGGGCCAGGCGCTGGGCCGCTCCCGCGGCGGGCTGACTACCAAAGTCCATCTCGCCTGCGACGGCCGGGGCCTGCCCCTGGCTGTCGTCCTCACTCCCGGAAACGTCAACGACTGCACCGTGTTCAAAGCGGTGCTGGAATCTGTGCGGGTGCCTCGGGCAGGCGCCGGGCGGCCGCGGCAAAGACCCGACACGGTCACCGCGGACAAGGCGTACTCATCACGGGAGGTCCGACAGGACCTGCGGCGCCGGGGCATCCGCGCAGTCATCCCGGAGCGGACCGACCAAAGGGCCAATCGCCAGCGCCGTGGCAGAGCCGGTGGCCGACCACCGGCCTTCGACCCCGAGCTCTACAAAGCCCGCAACGTGGTGGAGCGCTGCTTCAGCCGCCTCAAGCAATTCCGAGCCATCGCAACGCGCTTCGACAAGCTGGCAACCCGCTACCGGGCCGGACTCCACATCGCCTCACTCATCCTTTGGCTCCGCGAACCCGCTCACGAACGATTGCCAGACACGGCCTAGGCCTGGCCTAGGCCCGCGCCGCCCCCGTACTGTCCCTCCCGACCAGCCGCGGCACCGGCACCCGTACGGTCCGCGCCGGGCCCCCGTCCAGCAGTGCGGTCAGCTCGGCCGCCGCCGTGCGGCCGAACTCCACGCTGTCCCGGGACAGGGCGGACAGCCATGGCTTGACCATCCGGCACAGCGCCGAGTCCTCCCAGGAGACGACCGACACGTCCCCGGGCACCGAGAAGCCCAGCTCGGCGGCGGCGGCGACCCCGGCGACGGCCATCACGTCGTTGTCGTAGATCAGCGCGGTCGGGGCGGGGGAGTGGCCGAGGACCCGGCGGGTGACGGCGGCGCCCTGGGCGTCCGAGTAGTCGGTGGTCACGGACCGCACCTCGGTCAGCCCGCGCCGCTCGGCCTCCGCCCGCAGGGTGCGTACCCGGCGCTGGGTGTGCGCGAGGCCGGGCAGGCCGGCGATGTGCACGATCCGGCAGTGGCCCAGGGCGGTCAGCTCGTCGACCACGGACGCCATCGCGCCCGCGTCGTCCGCCCAGACGGCGGACAGGCCCGGATGCCGCTCGTCCGGCGCCCCGCCGATCACCACAGCGGGCAGTCCGAGTCCGTCGAGCAGGTCCGGGCGCGGATCGTCGGTGCGCGGGTCGACGACCAGCACCCCGTCCACCCGGTGCTCGGCCCACCAGCGCCGGTAGACCGCGCACTCCTCCTCGACATCCTCGGCCACCTGGAAGAGCAGCCCGAGGTGCCGCTCGGCCAGCACCTCCTGGATGCCGGAGACCAGTTGCAGGAAGAAGGAGTCCACGCCCAGCGTGTGGGCGGGGCGGGCGAGGACGAAGCCGACCGTGGCCGCGCCCTCCCCGGACAGCGCGCGCGCCGCCGTACTGGGCCGCCAGCCCAGCTGCTCGGCGACCCGGCGCACCCGGTCGCGGGTCACCTCCGACACCCCGGGACGGCCGTTGAGCGCGAAGGAGACCGCGCTCTCGGAGACCCCGGCACGCCGCGCGATGTCCTTCATCGTCGGCCGGCGCGCGGGGGACCTTTTGTCCGGCATGTTCCTCCATCGCCTTTCTTCGTCTTCTTCATCGCAGGAGCTAATGCGCTTGAGCGCAGTCAGTCTAAAGCGCATTAGTATCACGTGGCCAATACTCGCCAATGTACCCTCTGACCTGCACTAATGAAGGCCGGTTTTCTTTAGTTCGGGTGAATGCATTGACTTTCTCCGAAGCCGCCGGGCAAGGTCCTTCGCGTCACCGCCACCGAGGCCGCAAGGGAGCCGTGTCACCGTGCCCACATCCCGCAGAACCCTCGCCGCAGCCGTCGTCGCCGCCCTCGTCCTGCCGCTGAGCGCCTGCGGCTCGGGAAACGGCGACGGCGGATCGGCCGACGCCTCCGGCAAGGTCGAGGGCGACATCACCTTCCAGACCTGGAATCTGCGCGCCAACTTCAAGCCGTACTTCGAAGGCCTGATCGCCGGCTTCGAGAAGCAGCACCCCGGCACCCATGTGAAGTGGATCGACCAGCCCGCCGAGGGCTACGCCGACAAGATCAGCGCCGACGCGGCCGGCGGCACCCTGCCCGACGTCGTCAACGTCTCCCCGGACCTCGTCGCCCCGCTCGCCAGGGCCGGCCTCGCGCTCGACCTCGACACGTCCGCCGCGAAGTACCGGAAGGAATACCTGGCCGGAGCCTGGGCCGGCCATCGGATACCGGGCATGACCGGCACCTACGCCTTCCCCTGGTACCTCAACACCGGGCCGCTGTTCTACAACAAGTCCCTGTTCGCCAAGGCCGGACTCGACCCCGACCAGCCCCCGAAGACGTACGACGACCTCTTCACCGACGCCCTGCGGATGGCGAAGGAGAGCGACGGCAAGGTCGCCACCCTCGCCAACGTCCCCACCGTCGAGGACTTCGGCCGTTACGGCGTCGAGCTCATGAACAAGCAGGGCACCGCCTTCACCTTCAACGACGCCAAGGGCGTCGAACTCCTCACCAAGTACAAGGAGTTGTACGACGCCAAGGCCCTCGACCCGCAGGCCCTGACCGCCACGCCCGAGTCCTCGGGAAGGAAGTTCCTCACCCAGGCCGTCGCCATGAACCCGGGCAGCGCCCTCGACCTCGGCAACTTCAAGAAGCAGGCGCCCGGCCTGTACAAGAACATCGGCATCACCGACCAGATCACCAGCACCGGCCACGTCAACATGTACGTCATGGGCGTGATGGTCAACTCCAGGACCAAGCACACCCCGGCCGCCGTCGCCTTCGCGCACTACGTCACCGACGCCCGGAACCAGATGTCCTTCGCCAAGAAGGTCGCCATCTTCCCCAGCACCGCGGGCTCCCTCGACGACCCGTACTTCACCGAGGAGGACGGCAGCGACGAGACCCGGGTGCGGATCGCCGCCGCCAAATCGCTGAAGAACGCCGTCAATTACACACCCGTGCTGTTCAGCGAGCAGATGAAGACGGCACTGCGCAACGAGGTCGCCAAGGCGCTACAGGGCAAGGAGAGCCCGAAAGCGGCTCTCGACAACGCTGTCAAGGCCTGCGACACGCTGCTCCAGCAGCAGGGATAGCGCGCGATGGCCATGTCCACCGCTTCCCGGGTACGGCGTCAACTGCCGACCAGTCCCTGGCTGTTCGCCGCACCCGGGCTGCTGATCACCGGTGCGTTCGTCCTGTACCCGTTCCTCTCCACGCTGGTCAACGCCTTCACCGACCGCCGCACCCTCGTCCCGGGCCGCTTCGTGGGCCTCGCCAACTTCCGCGAGCTGCTGCACGACGACATGTTCTGGACCGGCCTGCGCAACAGCACCCTCTACGTCCTCGGAGTCGTCCCCGCGCTGGTGATCCTGCCCCTGCTGCTCGCCCTGCTGGTGCAGAAGAACATCCCCGGCATCACCTTCTTCCGGTCCGCCTTCTACACCCCGGTCGTCGCCTCGATCGTGGTGGTCGGGCTCATCTGGGTGTGGCTGCTCAACGAACGCGGCCTGATCAACTCGCTGCTGGAGACCGCCGGGGCCGGCCGGATCGGCTTCCTGAGCGACCAGTGGCTGCTCCTGCTGAGCGCCATGGCCGTCACGGTGTGGAAGGGCCTCGGCTACTACATGATCATCTATCTGGCCGCGCTGGCCGATGTTCCGCGTGAGCTGCACGAGGCCGCGGCCGTGGACGGGGCCGGCACGGTGCGCCGCTTCCTGACGGTCACCGTGCCCGCGGTCCGCTCCACCATGGTCCTGGTCGCAGCGCTGTCCTCGGTCGCCGCGTTCAAGGTGTTCTCGGAGGTGTATCTGATGGCGGGCCCGAGCGGCGGTCCGGCGGGCGAGGACACCACGCTCGTGATGCTCGTCCAGCGCACCGGCACCGGCCTGACCGGCCGCGTGGGCTACGCCTCCGCCATCTCGGTCGTCGTCTTCGCCGTCACCGTCGTTCTGATGCTGCTCGTGCTGCGGGCCGACCGGAGGGACGAGGCATGAGCATCACCGACGAGCACGGCCGCCGCGTCCGGGGGCGGGAACTCGTCCTGCGCTACGTACTGCTGCTCGCCGTGCTCGCCCTGACCGCCGGCCCGTTCCTGTGGCAGCTGTCCACCTCGCTCAAGGGCCCGACGGAGGACGTCTTCAGTTCGCCGCCGAAGTTCCTGCCCAGCCATCCCACCCTGCACAACTATGAGCGGGTCGCGGACACCATCCCGGTGTGGGACTACGCCCTCAACTCCCTCAAGGTCGCCACCGCCGGCGTCGTGACCAACTGCGCCGGTTCGGCCCTGGCCGGCTACGCCCTGGCCCGGCTGCGCTACCGGGGCCGCCGCGTCGCCACCCTCGTCTTCGTCCTGGCGATGCTCGTGCCCGTCGAGGGCATCATCATCGCCCAGTTCACGACGATGCGGGAGCTCGGCCTCAACAACACACTGATCGGCGTCGTCCTGCCGGGCTGCATCGGCGCCATGAACGTGCTGCTGATGCGCAACGCCTTCCGCAACCTGCCGTACGAGATCGAGGAGGCCGCCTACGTCGACGGCGCCGACGTCTGGCAGCGGTTCCTGCGGATCGCCCTGCCCTCGGTGAAGGGGACCGTCGCGGTCGTGGCGATCCTCGCCTTCATGGGCGCCTGGGACGACTTCCTGTGGCCGCTGATCGTGCTGAGCGACCCCGGAAAGTTCACGCTGACCATCGGCCTCAACTACCTGCACGGCACCTTCGCCAATGACGAACGGCTCGTCGCCGCGGGCACGGTCATCGCCGTGGCACCGCTGATCGCGCTCTTCGCCTGTCTCCAGCGGTACTTCTTCCGCGGGGTGGGCGAGGGCGCGGTGAAGGGCTGAACCCACCCGAGTCCCAAGGACCGACACATGTCTCCTGCCGTGCGCTTCGGCGTCAACTACACCCCGAGTGAAGGGTGGTTCCACCACTGGCTGGACTTCGACCTCGACTCCGTACGCGCCGACCTGGACTCCATCGCCGCGCTGGGCCTCGACCACATCCGGGTCTTCCCGCTGTGGCCGTACTTCCAGCCCAACCGCACCCTGATCCGCCCACGCGCCGTCGAGCAGCTCGTCGCCCTCGCCGACGCGGCAGCCGAACGCGGCCTCGACGTCAACGTCGACGGCCTCCAAGGGCACGTGAGCAGCTTCGACTTCCTGCCCGCCTGGACCCGGACCTGGCACAGGCGCAACCTCTTCACCGACCCGGAGATCGTCGACGGCCAGGCCGCCTACCTGCGCACCCTCGCCGCCGCCCTCGCGGACCGGCCCAATTTCATCGGGATGACGATCGGCAACGAGGTCAACCAATTCGCCGCCGAGCCCCATCCCGACCCCGACCGGGTCACCGCCGAGGAGGCCGGGCGGTGGCTCGTACGCCTGCTGTCCGCCTGTGCCCAGGGGGCCCCCGGCCGGCTCCATCTGCACGCCTCCTACGACGCCGCCTGGTACCAGGACGACCAGCCCTTCACCCCCGCCCACTCGGCCCGTCTCGGCGAGGTCACCGCCGTGCACTCCTGGGTGTTCGACGGCACCGCCCAACGCCACGGCCGCACATCCCTCCAGACCGAGCAACACGCGGCCTATCTGGTCGAGTTGAGCAAGGCCTGGGCCGAGGACGCGCGCAGGCCCGTATGGCTCCAGGAAGTGGGCGCGCCCGCCCCGCTGATTCCCGCCGAGCACGCGGCCACGTTCGCCGAGGCGACCATCACCGCCGTACTCGACTGCCCCGACCTGTGGGGCGTCACCTGGTGGTGCTCCCACGACGTGAGCCGCGGCCTCGCCGACTTCCCCGAACTCGAATACGGGCTCGGCCTGTTGGCCAACGACCGCAAGCCAAAGGACATCGCACGCGTGCTCGCCGACGCGGCCCCGGCTACGCCGCCAACCGCACGGAGCACAGCCCTCGTCGTGCCGTCCGACCCGGCACGGCGCTCCACGTGCGCGCCCGGCGGACCCGTCTTCGACGCCTACTTCCGGCTCGCCGCCGACGGAGCCCGGCCCACGGCCGTCCTCGACACCCGCACGGACGACCAGGAACATCTGGCGGCGCGCGGCATCACCGAAGTCGTCACTCCCGAACAGGTACTCCCCACCCCGCAAGGACCACAAGGAGGCACCAGCTCGTGAACCCCTCCAGACGCACCGTGCTCGTCGCCGGCACCGCCGCGGCCCTGCTGCCCGCCCCGTTTGCCGCGGCGGCCCCGAAGGCCACCACCGCCGCCCCGCCGTACGCCTCCTACTGGTACCCGGACTCGCTGCCCTCCGGCACCCCCGGCACCGGCATCACCTGGCGCAGCCTGAAGACCTGGAGCGCCGCCGACGACGCCGACCTCGCCTTCAACGCGGCCTCCGTGCCGCTCGCGCCCCGCTTCACCCCGACGCCGGCGAACACCACGGCCCGCTCCGGCCAGGCCCGCGTCCAGGCGCTGGTCTCCTTCGGGCCCACCTCGGCCAACCCCTCCCAGGGCTCGGCCACCGCCGACTACTACACGCTCACCCACTGGGCGTACCTCGACGAGCTGGTGTTCTGGGGCGGCTCGGCGGGCGAGGGGCTGATCCTCGCGCCCAACGCGCCGGTCGTGGACGCCGCACACCGGCACGGCGTGCCCGTCCTCGGCAACATCTTCCTGCCGCCCACCGCCTACGGCGGCCAGTTGCAGTGGACCCGCGACCTGGTGCAGAAGGACTCCGCCGGGCACTACCCGCTGGCCGCGCGACTCGTCGCCGTGGCCGCCGCCTACGGATTCGACGGCTGGTTCGTCAACGCCGAGACCGGCGGCGGGAACACCGCGCTCGGCACTGACATGCTCGGCTTCGTACGGGAGCTGAAGTCCCTCGCCACGGCGAAGGGGCAGCGGGTCACCTGGTACGACGCGATGACGGTGAACGGCACGGTGAGCTGGCAGGGCGCCCTCGACAGCCAGAACCAGGCGTTCTTCCAGGCCGCCGACGGCATGTTCGTGGACTTCCGGTGGAGCGCGGGCACACTGGCCTCCTCCGGGCAGAAGGCGGTCGGGCTCGGCCGCAGCCGCTACGAGCTGTGGGCGGGCGTCGACGTCGAGTCGAACGGCTCCAACACCGCGGTGAACTGGGACGCGATCGTGCCGACGGGCACGTCCCACATCACTTCGATCGGCTTCTACCGGCCCGAATGGACCCGCAACCATCTGCCCGCGGGGCGCACCCCGGGCGACTTCCACGCCGCCGACGACCGGTTCTGGACCGGGCGTTCGCTGGACCCGTCGCGGCCGGACGGCACCGACCCCTGGCGGGCGCCCGCGGTGTCGGTCGCGGACCGGTCGACGGTCTCGTCGGTGCCGTTCGCGAGCGTCTTCAACACCGGGCAAGGGCTGCGCTGGTACGAGGACGGCGAGGTCACCTCGGACGTGCCCTGGAACCACCTGGGGCTCCAGGACAGGCTGCCGTCGCGACGGTGGGCGGTGCGCACGGCGGGGGAACGGCCGGCCGTCACCTTCGACTTCGCGGACGCCTGGCGGGGCGGCAGCAGCGTGCTCGTCGACGGTGAACTGGACGAACCGGCGGTCCTGGATCTGTACGCGACCCGGCTGCCGATCACCACCGACACGGTTGTCGAGCTCACCCATCGGACCGACGCCGGCCGTGTGAACGTCGAGCTCGCCGTCGCCACGGCCGAGCCGGGCGGCGCCGGCGCGACACCCCCGTACACCTGTCTGCCTGTGAACCCGCCCGCGAACGCGGTCGGCACCTGGCAGACCTCGACCGTACGGCTCACCGGGCTGTCCGGCACCGTCCACGCGCTCGGCGTCCGGCTCACCGCGACCGACGGCCCCGTGCGCTGGCGGCTCGGCGGACTCGCCGTCCGGGACGCGGTCACCACCCCCGCCGCCCCCACCGGCCCGCGGATCACCGCGGCCACCGGAGGCGACCTGCGCCTCGCCTGGGACGCGGCCCCCGACGAGGTCGACGAAGTGATGGCGTCAGCCACACGCCACTACACCGTGCACCGTCTGCTGCCCGACGGCACCCGCCGCTTCCTCGGCGGCACCTGCCAGCGGGCGTACTTCGTCACCGGGCTCCAGCCGGAGCAGGGTGAACAGGCCGCGCGGTTCGAGCTGCGTTCCGTAGGGGAGCTCTACACCTCGTCGGCACCCGTGGCCGTGACCCACCCCTGGTAACCGTCCCCCAGCCTTGGAGCACCCCGCATGCATGACGACCGCAGCCTGGTCGAAGCCCGCCTCCGGCGCGTCCTCGACGAGCGTGTCCGCCCCGCCGTGTACCCCGAGTCCGTGCCGCTCCAGGTCGCGGTGTGGCACGCGCCCGGCGAACCCGTACCCGTCGCCGAGGGCCTCGCGGCCGAGTCCGAGCCGATCGAGGTGGGCGCCCGGTGGGGTGCTCCCTGGGGCACCAGCTGGTTCCGGGTGACCGGGACCGTACCCGAGGCCTGGGCGGGCAGGACCGTCGAGGCCCTGCTCGACCTCGGCTTCGACGAGAACATGCCCGGCTTCCAGTGCGAGGGTCTCGTCCACCGGCCCGACGGCACCCCCGTGAAGGGCCTCAACCCGCGCAACCAGTGGGTCCGCGTCGGCGCGCCCGTCGAGGGCGGCGAGGAGGTGCGGCTGCACATCGAGGCCGCCTCCAATCCCGTCATCCTCGACTACCACCCGTTCCTGCCGACCCGGCTGGGCGACAAGGAGACCGCGGGCAGCGAACCCCAGTACACCCTCGCCCGCATGGACCTCGCCGTGTTCGACGAGACCGTGTGGCAGCTGGTGACCGATCTGGAGGTGCTCGGCGAGCTGATGGCCGAGCTGCCGGAGGACTCCGCGCGGCGCTGGGAGATCCTGCGCGCGGTGGACCGGGCACTGGACGCGATCGACCTCCAGAACGTGGGTGCGACCGCGCAGGAGGCCCGTGCACGGCTGGCGGACGTGCTGGCCGCCCCCGCCGTCCCCTCCGCCCACCGCGTCAGCGCCGTCGGGCACGCGCACATCGACTCGGCGTGGCTGTGGCCGCTGCGCGAGACGGTCCGCAAGGTGGCCCGCACCACCGCCAACATGACCGCCCTGATCGAGGACGAGCCGGACTTCGTCTTCGCCATGTCGCAGGCCCAGCAGTGGGCCTGGGTGAAGGAGCACCGGCCCGAGGTGTGGGCGCGGGTGAAGAAGGCGGTGGCGGAGGGGCGGTTCGTGCCGGCCGGCGGGATGTGGGTGGAGTCGGACACCAACATGCCCGGCTCGGAGGCGATGGCCCGGCAGTTCGTGCACGGAAAGCGGTTCTTCCTCGACGAGTTCGGCATCGAGAACCGGGAGGCCTGGCTGCCGGACACGTTCGGCTTCGCCGCGGGCCTGCCGCAGATCATCCGGGCGGCCGGTGCCAAGTGGCTGCTGACCCAGAAGATCTCCTGGTCCCGCACGAACAGGTTCCCGCACCACACGTTCCAGTGGGAGGGCATCGACGGCACCCGGATCTTCACCCACTTCCCGCCCGTCGACACCTACAACTGCTCCATGAAGGGCAGCGAACTCGCCCACGCCGCCCGCAACTTCCGCGACAAGGGCCGCGCCCGCCACTCGCTGGCGCCCACCGGCTGGGGCGACGGGGGCGGCGGCACCACCCGCGAGATGGTCGCCAAGGCGGCCCGCCTGCGTGACCTCGAAGGCTCGCCCACCGTCGCCTGGGAGACCCCCGAGGCGTTCTTCGCCCGGGCCGAGGCCGAATACCCCGACCCGCCGGTCTGGGTCGGCGAGCTCTACCTCGAACTCCACCGCGCGACCCTCACCAGCCAGGCGAAGACCAAGCAGGGCAACCGGCGCAGCGAACACCTCCTGCGCGAGGCCGAACTGTGGGCGGCCACGGCCGCCGTCCGCACCGGATTCCCCTACCCGTACGAGGAGTTGGACCGCATCTGGAAGACGGTCCTGCTGCACCAGTTCCACGACATCCTGCCCGGCTCGTCCATCGCCTGGGTCCACCGCGAGGCCCGGGCCACCTACGAGCGGCTCGCCGGGGAGCTGACCGGGATCATCGACGCGGCCCAGCGCGCCCTGGCCGGCGAGGGCACCACACCGCTCCTCTTCAACGCGGCGCCCCACGCCCGCCCGGGCGTCCCGGCGGGCGGCGCGGCCACACCGGTCACCGAGGGCCGCACCACGCTCGCACCCCGCGCCGGCGGCGGACACGTCCTGGACAACGGCCTGCTGCGAGTGGAGATCGACGGCCGCGGCCTGGTCGTCTCGGTGTACGACCCCGAGGCCGACCGCGAGTCCGTCGCCCCGGGCCGCGCGGCCGGCCTCCTCCAGCTCCACCCCGACTTCCCGAACATGTGGGACGCCTGGGACGTGGACGAGTTCTACCGCAACACCGTCACCGACCTCGCCGACGCCGACGAGGTGACCCCGGGCGAGGACGGCGCGTCGGTGCGGGTCGTGCGGTCCTTCGGTGCCTCCCGCGTCACCCAGGTGCTGTCGCTGCCGCCGGGGGAGCGGCGGCTGGTCCTCGACACCGAGGTCGACTGGCACGAGACGGAGAAGTTCCTCAAGCTCGCCTTCCCCCTGGACGTGCACGCCGAACGGTACGCCTCGGAGACCCAGTTCGGGCACGTCCACCGCCCCACGCACACCAACACCAGCTGGGAGGCGGCCAAGTTCGAGGCCTGCAACCACCGCTTCGTCCACCTGGAGGAGCCCGGCTGGGGCGTCGCACTCGTCAACGACTCGACGTACGGCCACGACGTGACCCGTACGGTGCGCACCGACGGCGACCGGGGTACGACCACCACCGTACGCGCGTCCCTCCTGCGGGCCCCGCGTTTCCCGGACCCCGAGACGGACCAGGGCGTCCACCGTTTCCGGCATGCGCTGGTGCCGGGCGCGTCCATCGGTGACGCGGTGCGCGAGGGATGGCGGATCAATCTGCCCGAGCGGCGGGTGACCGGCGCCGGGGAGGTGGCGCCGCTGATGACGGTGGACCGGGACGCGGTCGTGATCACGGCGGTCAAGCTGGCCGACGACGGCAGCGGAGACGTGGTGGTCCGGCTCCACGAGGCGCACGGCGGACGGACCCGGGCCACGCTCACCGCCGGGTTCGAGCCGGCCGGCGTCACCGTGACCGACCTGCTGGAGCGCCCGCTGACCGACGCGGCCGTCCCCGGGCACGACGGCCGGACGGTCAGGCTGGCGCTGCGCCCGTTCGAGCTGGTGACGCTCCGGCTGGCCAGGACCTGACGCGCGCGGGGTACACCGGTGGGACCTACAGCCGAGGGGGTGCGGTCCCGTGGGCGAGGTGCACGTGTCGGCGCGGGACGACGAGGTACGGGCGGCGCCGGGCGACGACATCGTGGTCCGGCTGCCCGAGAAAGCCACCACCGGATACCGGTGGCACGCGCGTGCTGCGGCTGCGGCCGGCCGAGGCCGGCGAGGCACGGCTGGAGCTGGTGCTCCAGCAGCGGTGGGGCGACGGCGTGGCCGACCGGTACGCCCTGCGCGTCACCGTCGAGTGACGCGTGAGGGGGGTCGCGCCCGAGCCGTCGGGCGCGGCCCCCTCACCCCGGGGACCGCCGGAAGGGGACTGCTGGAACAGGAAGATCTCGCGGACGAGGCCGTCCGCCTCCTCGCGGAAGGAGATCGGCCGGCCCGTCTGGCGGGGCTCTTCTTCCAGGCGCCGCCCTTGACGTGCAGGTAGGCGTTGCGGGTCTGGTCGACGCACCACATCACGTCGACGACCGCGTTCTGCGTCCAGGTGCCGGTGATCCCGGTGGCGGCCTGGGCCGCCGCGAACGCCCGGAGGTCGCCGCGGAGTTCGGGCGTGATCGTCGGCCGGCCTCACCGGCCGCCGTCTGCTCGAACCGGGCCACCATCGGCCCTCCCCTTGCACCGCCCCCGGATACGCCGGCTCAGGAACCCAGCTGCGCCCGCAGCCACTCCTCCACCTCGCCCACGTGCGCGGCCGCCGCGGCCCTCGCGGCCTCCGGGTCGCGGGCGGCCAGGGCGCGGTGGATGGCGGCGTGCTCGCGGCGGGTGCGGGCGAAGGCGCCCTCCTCCTGGTAGCCGCGCCAGACGCGGGCGCGGAAGGTGCGGGAGGACAGGCCGTCCAGGATGGCCGCCATGGTCTCGTTGCCCGCGGCGGCCGCGATCTCGCGGTGGAAGGCGAGGTCGTGGGCGAGTATCTCCTCCGGGTCGTCGGTGGCGTTCATCGCCGTCAGGTGCTTCTCGACCTCGGCCAGCTGGTCCGGCGTGATGCGGGCCGCCGCCAGGGCGGTCGCCGTGGACTCCAGGACCCGGCGCACCTCCAGCAGCTCCACCAGGCGCGGGCCCCGGGACAGGTCGGCGACCACCCCGAAGGTCTCCAGCATGTCACCGGCCTGGAGCTGGGTGACGTAGATCCCGGAGCCGTGCCGGGCCTCGAGGACGCCGAGCACCGTCAGCGCGCGGATCGCCTCGCGCATCGAGCTGCGGGAGATACCCAGCTGAGCCGCGAGATCGCGCTCGGTGGGCAGCCGCTGGCCCGGCTCGAGGCGGCCCTCGCCGATCATCACCTTGATCTGTTCGATGGCGCGCTGCGTCACCGTGCCCTTCTGTGGGGCCGTCTCGTCCACGCCGTTCCTCCACTCACCGGGTGGCCGCAGTCTAACCAGCAGGTTGGTCGGACCACTACGACCCAGAACCGGGAAAATATGCCGTCGGAGGCTGTTCTTCCGGGGAAGTGGTCTGATAAGTATGCGGTCGTCTGCTCGAAGTCGCTCAACGAGGAGCCGTGAGATGCCCGCCACAAAAGTGTGGAAGCGAAGCAGGTCCCGGATCGTCGGCGCGGTGGCCACAGCCGTCGGCGCCTCGCTCGCGCTCGCCGCGTGCGGCAGCACCAAGGACACCGGCGCCGGGAGCGCCGGGGGCGGCGGCACCGGCAGGGTGGGGGTGATCCTGCCCCTGCTGACCTCGCCGTTCTGGCAGTCGTACAACGACTACGTACCGAAGATGGCCAAGTCCGAGGGCGTCGAGACGCTCAAGACGGTCAACTCCAACAGCGACCCCTCGCAGCAGATCACCGACATCAACAACGAGCTCAACCAGGGCGTCAAGGGCCTGGTCGTCGCCCCGCTGGACAGCGCCGCCATCGAGGCCGGCCTCGACCAGGCCGAACGCAAGGGCGTACCGGTCGTCGCCGTCGACGTCGCGCCCGACAAGGGCAAGGTCGCCATGGTCGTACGCGCCGACAACGTCGCCTACGGCGAGAAGGCCTGCGACTACCTCGGCGAGCACGTCACCAGCGGCAAGGTCGTGCAGATCATGGGCGACCTCGCCTCGGTCAACGGCCGGGACCGCTCCGAGGCGTTCCGCTCCTGCGTGAAGAAGAAGTACCCGAAACTGAAGGTCCTGGAGATCCCCGCCAAGTGGGAGTCCGACACGGCCGCCTCGAAGCTCGACACGCTCCTCAACGCCAACCCCGACATCAAGGGCATCTACATGCAGGCCGGCGGCGTCTACCTCGCGCCCACCCTTCAGACCCTGAAGTCCAAGAGCATGCTCAAGGCGGCGGGCCAGAAGGGCCACATCGTCATCGTCTCCAACGACGGCATCCCGCAGGAGTTCGAGGCCATCCGCAAGGGCCAGATCGACGCCACCGTCTCCCAGCCGGCCGACGCCTACGCCAAGTACGGCATGTACTACATCAAGGCGGCGATGGAGGGGAAGACGTTCAAGCCCGGCGCGACCGACCACGACTCCACGATCGTCAAGCTGCCCAGCGGCATCCTCGAGGACCAGCTGCCCGCACCCCTGGTCACCAAGGACAACGTCGACGACCCCAAGCTCTGGGGCAACACGGTCAAATGAGCACCCCACTCGTAGAGGCGCGGGGCATCGTCAAGCGGTACGGCCCCACCACCGCCCTGGCCGACGGCCGGCTCACCGTACTGCCCGGCGAGTCCCACGCCCTGGTCGGCCGCAACGGCGCCGGCAAGTCCACCCTGGTCGGTGTCCTCACCGGCCTCCAGGCACCCGACGAGGGCACGGTCCGCTTCGACGGCGAGCCCGCGCCCCCGCTCGCCGACCGGGACGCCTGGCGCCGCAAGGTCGCCTGCGTCTACCAGAAGCCCACGGTCGTACCGGAACTGACGGTCGCCGAGAACCTGTTCATCAACCGGCAGCCCCTCACCCGCCGCTTCATCAGCTGGCGCAGGCTCAGGGCCGAGGCCGCCGAACTCCTCGGCACCTGGGACGTGCGCGTCGACCCGGAGGCCCGCACCGCGGACCTCAGGGTCGAGGACCGTCAAATGGTGGAGATCGCCCGGGCGTTGAGCTTCGGCGCCCGGTTCATCGTCCTCGACGAACCCACCGCCCAGCTCGACAACCGCGAGATCGAGCGGCTGTTCACCCGGATGCGCGCCCTTCAGGACTCCGGCGTCACCTTCCTGTTCATCTCCCACCACCTGCAAGAGGTGTACGAGGTCTGCCAGACCGTCACGGTGCTGCGCGACGCCCGCTGGATCGTCACCGCGCCCGTCGCCGACCTGCCCAGGGCGGCGCTGGTGGAGGCGATGGCGGGGGCGGCCGCGGGGGAGTCTGCCGAGGACCACCGGAGCGCGCACGCCGCCGCGGCCGCCGAGGGCCCCGTGGTGCTCGACGTGCGCGGACTCACCTCCGAGACGTACGAATCCGTCGACCTCACCGTCCGCCGCGGCGAGGTCGTCGGGCTCGCCGGATCCAGCGGCAGCGGCAAGACCGAACTCGCCGAAGCCCTCGCCGGACTGCGTACGCCGACGGCCGGGACCGCGCGGCTGGAGGACCGGGACCTTCCCTTCGGCGACGTGCGGGCCACGCTGAAGGCGGGCGTCGGCTGCGTGCCCCGCGACCGGCATGACCAGGGCCTGGTCGCCGGCATGACCGTCGGCGACAACACCACCCTCGGCGTCCTGGACCGGCTCGGCCGGTTCGGCTTCGTCGCCCCCGACCGCAAACGCGGTTTCGCCACCGACCTCATCGAACGCCTCGACATCCACGCCGAGGGCCCCGACCAGCCGGTCTCCGACCTGTCCGGCGGCAACGCGCAGAAGGTCGTCATGGCCCGCGCCCTCGCCCGGGACCCCCGTCTGCTCGTACTGATCAACCCCACCGCGGGCGTGGACGTGAAGTCCAAGGAGTCCCTGCTGGCCCGGGTGGACGGCGCCCGGGAGGACGGCACCGCAATCCTCGTCGTCTCCGACGAACTCGACGACCTGCGCCGCTGCGACCGCGTCCTCGTCCTCTTCCACGGCCGCGTCGTCGCCGAACACCCGGCCGGCTGGCACGACCACGAGCTGATCGCCTCCATCGAAGGAGTGGACCATGGCTGAAACCAAGGCAGCTCCGCCGCTCGCCCCCCTGCGGGCCCCCGACCCGCGCGCCACCAAGGCCGTCCTGCTCCGCCGGGCCCGTGAACTCGCCCTCGTCCCCGCCCTGTTGCTGCTCATGGTGCTCGGCGCGGTGGTCAACGACTCGTTCCTCACCGAGCGCAACCTGATCTCGATCCTCGGCGCGTCCGCCGCGCTGGCCATGGTCGTGCTCGCGGAGTCCCTCGTCCTGATCACCGGCAAGTTCGACCTGTCCCTGGAATCGGTGGTCGGCATCGCGCCCGCCGTGGGGGCCCTCCTCGTGCTGCCGTCCGCGCAGTCCGGCTGGGGCACCGAACTACCGGCCCCGCTCGCCCTGTCGGCGGTGCTCGTGGTGGGCGCGGCCGTCGGCGCCTTCAACGGCGTCCTCGTCGTCAAGTTCAAGCTCAACGCGTTCATCGTGACGCTGGCGATGCTGATCGTGCTGCGCGGCCTGCTGGTCGGCGCGACCAAGGGCAAGACGCTCTTCGGCATGCCGGACAGCTTCTACTCCCTGGCCACCAGCACCTTCCTCACCGTCCCGATGTCGGTGTGGCTGGCCGCCGCGGCCTTCGCGATCGCCGGGTTCCTGCTGAAGTACCACCGCGTCGGCCGCGCGCTGTACGCCATCGGCGGCAACCAGGAGGCGGCCCGGGCGGCCGGCATCCGCGTGGAGCGGGTGATGCTCGGCGTGTTCGTCGTCGCCGGGGCCCTCGCCTCCGTCGGCGGGATCATGCAGACCGGATACGTCGGCGCGATCAGCGCCAACCAGGGCAACAACATGATCTTCACCGTGTTCGCCGCCGCGGTGATCGGCGGCATCAGCCTGGACGGCGGCAAGGGCACCATGTTCGGCGCGCTGACCGGCGTACTCCTCCTCGGCGTCGTGCAGAACCTGCTGACCCTCGCCCAGGTGCCGTCCTTCTGGATCCAGGCCATCTACGGCGGGATCATCCTCGTCGCCCTCATGATCGCCCGTGTGACGACGGGCCGGGCGCAGGACTGAGAGCCTGTGTCTGCCCCCGGCCGGGCGCCCGCCGTCCGGCAGACACAGGCTCTCCCCCGGCGTCCACCTCACCCCTGACGGAAAGGCCTGCTGTGTCCCCGACCCCCGCCCGCGTCACCGCGGTCGACACCTACGACATCCGCTTCCCCACCTCGCGCGAGCTGGACGGCTCCGACGCGATGAACCCCGATCCCGACTACTCCGCGGCCTATGTGGTGCTGCGCACCGACGCGGCCGACGGGCACGAGGGACACGGGTTCACCTTCACCATCGGGCGGGGCAACGATGTCCAGGTCGCCGCGATCGACGCGCTGCGGGACCACGTGCTCGGCCGCCCGGTGGAGGAGATGTGCGCCGACCCCGGATCGCTCTTCCGGGACCTGATCGGCGACAGCCAGCTGCGCTGGCTCGGCCCCGAGAAGGGTGTGATGCACATGGCGATCGGGGCGGTGGTCAACGCCGTCTGGGACCTCGCAGCCAAACGCGCCGCCAAGCCGCTGTGGCAGCTGCTCGCCGACGCCGATCCGGAGTGGCTGGTCCGGCAGATCGACTTCCGGTACATCACGGACGCCCTCACCCCTCAGGAGGCCGTGGACCTCCTGCGCCGGGGCCGGGCGGGCGCCGAGGAGCGCCGGGCCCTGCTCCTGGAGCGCGGCTACCCCGCCTACACCACCTCCGCCGGCTGGCTCGGCTACGACGACGACAAGCTCACCCGGCTCGCCGCCCAGGCGGTCGCCGACGGCTTCACGCAGATCAAGCTGAAGGTCGGCGCCGACCTCGACGACGACGTACGCCGCTGCCGGGTCGCCCGCTCCGTCGTCGGACCCGACGTCCGCCTGGCGATCGACGCCAACCAGCGCTGGGACGTCGAGGAGGCCATCCGCTGGACCAAGGCCCTCGCCGACTTCGACCCGTACTGGATCGAGGAGCCCACCAGCCCCGACGACGTCCTCGGCCACGCGGCGATCCGCGCCGCCGTGGCCCCGGTCAAGGTCGCCACCGGCGAACACGTCCAGAACCGGATCGTCTTCAAGCAGTTGCTCCAGGCCGGCGCCCTCGACATCGTGCAGATCGACGCGGCCCGGGTCGCGGGAGTCAACGAGAACCTGGCGATCCTGCTGCTCGCGGCCAAGTTCGGCGTCCCCGTCTGCCCGCACGCGGGCGGCGTGGGCCTGTGCGAACTCGTCCAGCACCTGTCGATGTTCGACTACCTGGCGCTCTCCGGCACCACCGAGGACCGGGTCATCGAGTACGTGGACCATCTGCACGAACACTTCCTCGCCCCGGTGGTGATCCGCGAGGGCCACTACACGGCACCCACCGCGCCGGGCTTCTCCGCCGCCCTGCGGCCCGAGTCCATCGCGCGGTACACGTTCCCCGGCGGCACCTTCTGGGCCGCCGACACCGAGACGCGGAAAGGAAAGGCTGCATGAGCGACTTCGAGGGCCTGAAGGCCCTGGTGACCGGCGGCGCCTCCGGCATCGGCCGGGCCACTGCCGAACTCCTCGCCGAGCGTGGCGCCCTGGTGGCGGTGCTGGACCTGGACCCCTCGTCCGTCGACAAGCCGCTGCTCGCCTTCCGCGCCGACGTCACCGACGACGCCTCCGTACGCGCCGCCGTGGACCGGGCGGCCGAGGACCTCGGCGGGATCGACATCCTGGTCAACAACGCGGGCATCGGCGCCCAGGGCACCGTCGAGGACAACGGCGACGAGGAGTGGCGCCGCGTCTTCGACGTCAACGTCCTCGGCATGGTCCGCACCACCCGCGCCGCGCTCCCGCACCTGCGCCGCTCCCGGCACGCGGCGATCGTCAACACCTGCTCCATCGCGGCCACCGCCGGCCTGCCGCAGCGCGCCCTGTACAGCGCGACCAAGGGCGCCGTGCAGTCGCTCACCCTAGCGATGGCCGCCGACCACGTCCGCGAGGGCATCCGCGTCAACTGCGTCAACCCCGGCACGGCGGACACCCCGTGGATCGGCCGCCTGCTCGACTCCGCCCCCGACCCGGCCGCCGAACGCGCCGCCCTGGAGGCCCGCCAGCCCACCGGCCGCCTGGTCTCGGCCGCCGAGGTCGCCGGCGCCATCGCCTACCTGGCGAGCCCCCTGTCCGGCGCCACCACCGGCACCGCCCTCGCCGTCGACGGCGGCATGCAGGGCCTGCGCCTGAGGCCGGTGGGCCAGTGAGGACGCTCGGCCGCAGCGGCGTGCGGGTCAGCCCGCTGGGCTTCGGCGCCGCCGTGATCGGCAACCTGTACACCGAGATCGACGACGAGCAGGTCTACGAAGCGGTCGGCGCGGCCTGGCAGCGGGGCATCCGCTATTTCGACACCGCCCCGCACTACGGCCTCGGCCTGTCCGAACGCCGCCTCGGCGCGGCCCTGCGGGACTTCCCGCGCGCCGAGTACACGGTCTCCACGAAGGTGGGCCGCCGCCTGGAGCCCTCGGACGCGGGCGGCGACGACCTCCCGAACGGCTTCGCCGTACCCGCCACCCACCGCCGTGTCTGGGACTTCAGCGCGGACGGCGTACGGCGCTCCCTCGAGGCCGGCCTGGAACGCCTCGGCCTGGACCGCGTGGACGTCGTCTACCTCCACGACCCCGACGACCACGCCGAGCAGGCCTTCCGCGAGGGCTACCCCGCCCTGGAGAAGCTCCGTGCCGAGGGCGTGGTCGGCGCGATCGGCGCCGGCATGAACCAGGCGGAGATGCTCACCCGGTTCGTCCGCGAGACGGACGTCGACGTGGTGCTGTGCGCGGGCCGGTACACGCTCCTCGACCAGAGCGCGGCGGCCGAGCTGCTGCCCGCCGCCGCCGAACGGGGCGTGTCGGTGGTCGTCGGCGGCGCCTTCAACTCCGGCCTGCTCGCGGACCCGAAGCCCACGGCGACGTACGACTACACCCGGGCCCCGGCCGAGCTGCTGGACCGTGCCCTGCGCATGAACGAGGCCGCCGCCCGGCACGGCACCACCCTGCGGGCCGCCGCCCTCGCCTTCTGCGCCGCGCACCCGGCCGTGGCGAGCGTCCTGGTCGGCGCCCGCTCGGCGCACGAGGTCAGCGACTGCGCCGAGCAGTTCGAGGCACACATCCCGGCCGCCTTCTGGCGGGAGCTGCGGGACACCGGTCTGCTGCCCCCTCAGGAGCCGTCATGAGAGTCGCCCTGCACACCAAGGTCCGCGCCGACCGCGTCACCGAGTACGAGGCCGCCCACCGGGAAGTCCCCGTCGAGCTCACCGACGCCATCCGCGCCGCCGGTGCCACCTCCTGGACGATCTGGCGCAGTGGCACCGACCTCTTCCACGTCCTGGAGTGCGAGGACTACCCGCGCCTGCTCGCCGAACTGGAGAAGCTGCCGGTCAACGTCGCCTGGCAGGCCCGGATGGCCGAGCTGCTGGACGTCGTGCACGACTACTCGGGGGCGGGCGCGGACGACGGCCTGCCCGTCGTGTGGGAGCTGCCATGACGGTGGACGCCCACCACCATGTGTGGGACCTGTCGGTCCGCGACCAGGAGTGGATCACCGGCCCGGCACTCCGGCCGCTGCGCCGCGACTTCCGCGTACCGGACCTCGAACCCCAGGCCCGCGCGGCGGGCGTCGACCGCACCGTCCTGGTCCAGACGGTCACCGTCCCGGAGGAGACCCCGGAGTTTCTGGCCCTGGCCGAGGAGCACGACCTCATCGCCGGCGTCGTCGGCTGGACCGACCTCACCCGTCCCGACGTGGCCGAGGAACTGGCCCGCCTGCGCGAACTGCCCGGCGGCCGGTACCTGAAGGGCATCCGCCACCAGGTCCAGTCCGAGCCCGACCCGCGGTGGCTGCTGCGCCCGGACGTGCGCCGCGGCCTGGCCGCCGTCGCCGATGCGGGCCTGGTCTACGACCTGATCGTCCTGCCCCACCAGCTCCCGGCCTGCGTCGAGGCGGCCGAGTCGCTCCCCGGGCTCACCTTCGTGCTGGACCACCTGGGCAAGCCGCCCATCGCCTCCGGCGCCCGCGAGCCCTGGGCGTCGGCCCTCCGGTCGCTCGCGGCACTCCCCAACACCGTCGCCAAACTCTCCGGCCTGCTCACCGAGGCCGACCCCGCCTCCCGGACCGCCGCGGACCTGCGCCCTTACACGAACGTCGCTCTGGCCGCCTTCGGCCCCGGCCGGCTGATGGCCGGCTCGGACTGGCCCGTCTGCACCCTGGCGGCCACCTACGAAGAAGCGCTCGCCGTGGTGAGGGAGGTGACGGCCGACCTGAGCGCGTCCGAACGCTCCGCGGTCCTCGACACCACCGCCACCCGGGTCTACGACCTCTGAGCCACCCCCGCCAGCCGCGTCGGCGGCAGGTACTCCCGCACAAACGTCCGCTCCCAGCACGCGCCCGTCTCCCGCAGCTCCCGCCAGGTGGTGTAACGGTAGCGGAAGAGACGGGCGCGGACGTGGCGCGGGGGCTCGTCGGGCGGGAAGGGCGAGCGGCGCAGCAGCCTGAGGGTGTCGGGGTCGTTCTCCAGCAGGCGCTCCACCAGGCCGCCGAACCACGCCCCCGCGTATCCGGGCGACAGCGCGGCGAACCACATCAGCCAGTCGAGGCGCAGATGGTAGGGCGCGAACTGGCGCGGCCAGCGTCCGGGATCTCCCGGCTTGCCCTTGAACTCGTACTCCCGCCAGCCCGAGTCCTCCTGCGGTACGGCGTCGAGCGTGCCCTCCACCACCACCTCGTACCGGATCCGGCTGACGCTGCCGAACGCGCCGTAGGTGTTCACCAGGTGCAGCGGGTCGAAGGAGCGGTTCATCACCTGGCTGCGCGAGACCATGTTCACCGCCGGGCGGTAGCTGAGGAACACCAGCAGCGCGGCGACGGCGAGGACCACGATCTCGTACCACAGAGGTGCCGCGGGCACGGACGGCGGACGGGTGGGGAACCGGACCGCCGACAGGGCCACCACGATGGTGATCCAGTTGAGCCACGCGAAGTTGCCGGACAGCACCAGCCACAGCTGGGTGACGATCATCAGGGCGGCGGCGGCCGTCGCCACCGGCTGCGGGGCGAACAGCACCACCGGCACCACCAGTTGGGTGAAGTGGTTGGCGGCCACCTCCACCCGGTGCAGGGGCCCGGGCAGATGGTGGAAGAACCAGCTCAGCGGACCCGGCATCGGCTGGGTCTCGTGGTGGTAGTCCAGACAGGTCAGCTTCCGCCAGCAGGCGTCCCCGCGCAACTTGATCAGACCGGCGCCGAACTCCACCCGGAACAGCACCCAGCGCAGCAGGAAGAGCACCACGACCGGCGGGGCGACCTCGTCGTTGCCGAGGAGGACGGCCAGGAAACCCACCTCCAGCAGCAGCGACTCCCAGCCGAACGCGTACCAGGTCTGGCCCACGTTGACGATGGACAGATACAGCGCCCACGGGACCAGCCACAGCAGCATGCCGCCCCACAGCGGCAGTCGGGAGTCGAGGCCGGCGAGCAGCGCCGCCGAGACGGCACAGCCCGTCCAGGCGCAGGCCGCGAAGAGGCGGTCCGAGTAGCCCAGATGGAACAGGCTCGGGGCGCGCCGGAACGGCACCCGCTCGACGAACCGGGGGATCGGCAGCATGCCGCGCTCGCCCAGCAGGGCCCGGAACTGGAGGGCCGCGCCGAGGAACGCGACGAGGTACACGGCGGCCAGCGCCCGCTGGAAGACCAGCCGGCTCAGCCAGTACTCGGGTGCGGTGAACCAGTTCACGGCCGTGTGCTCCTCCCTCCATGGTGGACGCCGGGGTGCCTGTCACTCCGTGTACCGCGCGTTTGCGGTTGCGTAACCCGGGCGAGTCCCGCCGGGCGGGCCGCGGACCGTCTCCGGCGGCACGCGGCGGCCGATCGCGGCCGTCGCCCACTCGAAGAATCGGCCGAATCCTGGCAAGGTGGCTCCATGGCTCACCGGGGCGCGAGCGCCCTGTCACTCCCGGACGACCGGACCGCCCATCCGGATCCGATCCTGGCGCTCAACCACATGGGCACCTTCGACTGGGACCTGGACACCGGTCTGTTCCACATGGACGCCCAGGCGCACGAGGTCTTCGACATCCTCCCCGAGGAGTACGACGGCCGTCCGAAGACCCTCGCCGGCCGGGTGCCCGCGCCGGAGGCCAGCCAACTGGACGCCGTGATGGCCCAGGCCATCAAGGACGGCAGCGAGAACTACGGCGCGTACTTCCGCCTGCGCTGCCGCGACGGCAGCCGGCGCTGGACGCACATCCAGGGCTACATCAGGCGCGACGAGACCGGCCGCCCGCGCCGGGTCATGGGTATCGTCCGGGACGCCACCCAGGAACTGGCGGAGAGCGAGGCCCGCAGTCTGCGCGCCGCCCAGGACGCGGCGGTGCGGCGGCAGACCGGCGTCGTACAGGTGATCACCGCGGCCCTCGCGCACGCCCGCAGCGTCCAGGACGTCATCGACGTCCTCAAGGACACCCACGGCGTCCGCCACCTCGGCGCTACCAGCCTGGTCATGGGCCTGGTGGAGGCCGGCCGGATCCGGATGGTCGCCGAGGGGCCGGAGGCCGGCATCGTGCCCGGCACCAGCATCACCCGGATCGACGAGCCCTACCCCATGAGCGAGGTCGTACGGACCCTCGTCCCGCGTTTCATCGAGTCCCCGGAGGAGTTCGCCGAGGGCTACCCGATCCTGTGGCCGCACATCACCGACCTGAAGATCACCTCCGCCGCCTATCTGCCCCTGATCGCGCAGGCCCGCCCGATCGGCGCGATGGGCCTGCTCTACGGCGACCGGCGCGGCTTCTCCGACGAGGAGCGCACCGTCCTGGTCGCGCTCGGCAGCAGCATCGCCCAGAGCCTCCAGCGGGCCATGCTGTACGAGGAGGAGAAGGACCTCGCCCAGGGCCTCCAGCAGGCGATGCTGCCCCGCACGATTCCCAGCGTGGCCGGGGCGGACGTGGCGGTCCGCTACCGCTCGGCGTCGCTCGGCCGGGACATCGGCGGCGACTGGTACGACCTCATCCCGCTGCCCGGCGGCCGGGTCGGCGCGGTCATCGGCGACGTCCAGGGCCACGACACGCACGCGGCGGCCGTCATGGGCCAGCTGCGCATCGTGCTGCGCGCGTACGCCGCCGAGGGGCACACCCCGGCCACCGTGATGGCCCGCGCCTCCACCTTCCTGCACGAGCTCGACACCGACCGCTTCGCCACCTGCCTGTACGCGGAGGCCGACCTCGCCACCGGCGTGGTCCAGGTGGTCCGGGCCGGCCACATCGACCCGCTGATCCGGCACACCGACGGTTCCTGCCGCCGGGTGTCCGTCGAAGGCGGTCTGCCGCTGGGGCTGTCCGCCGAGTTCGGGCGCCTGGAGTACCCGGTGTCCACCGTCGAGCTCGACCCCGGTCAGACCCTGCTGCTGTGCACCGACGGTCTCGTCGAACAGCCCGGCGCCGACCTCGACGACGGACTGCGCACCCTGACCGCGCTCGTCGAGTCGGGCCCGGACGACGTGCGTGACCTCGCCGACCGGCTCATCGACGTGGCCGAGGAACGCGGCGGCGACGACGACGTGGCCCTGCTCCTGCTGCGCCGCCGCAGCCGGGACCTCCCGCGCACCGGCGGCCGGCTCCAGCAGCACGTGGCCCCCGGCGACCCCGAGGCCCTCAGGCTCGCCCGGCACATGATCCGCGCCGCGGTCCGCGCCTGGGGCATCGGCGAACGCGCCGACGAGATCGAACTGGTCGCCGACGAACTGATCACCAACGCCCTGATGCACACCGAGGGCTCCGCGATCGTCACCCTGCGGGTCCTCAGCGGCATCGACCGCCGGGTGCGCGTCGAGGTCGAGGACTCCTCCAGCGCACTGCCCCGCCGCCTCGACGCGGGCGAGTCCGGAGTCTCCGGCCGCGGCCTGCTGCTGGTCGACCGGCTCGCCGACGCCTGGGGCGTGGAGGCACGGGGCGGCGGCAAGTGCGTGTGGTGCGAGTTCACGGTGCCGGAGCCGGTCTGACCGCGGGTCCGGGATGTCCTCCGGGTGCTTGCGGCGGCAGGTGCGTGTGGTGCGTGTGTGTTCGCGGT
>NZ_JBSGZV010000020.1:83069-151762 GCF_053611185.1 Streptomyces sp. NPDC054834
CCGGCTGGTCGACCGGCGAGTTCACGGTGCCGGAGCCGGTCTGACCGCGGGTCCGGGATGTCCTCCGGGTGCTTGCGGCGGCAGGTGCGTGTGGTGCGTGTGTGTTCGCGGTGCCGGGGCGGGGCTGAGCGTACGGGTCCGGGGTGCGCTCTGGACGCTTGCGGGTGCTGCCCGTGGTGATCTGTGTTCGGTGGAGGTACGTCCGTCCGGCTGGTCGACCGGCGTGTTCGCGGTGCCGGGGCCGGTCTGACCGCGGGTCCGGGATGTCCTCCGGGTGCTTGCGGCGGCAGGTGCGTGTGGTGTGTGCGTGTTCGCGGTGCCGGGGCGGAGCTGAGCGTAGGGGTCCCGGATGGCACTCTGGACGTATGCCGGAACTGCCCGAGGTCGAGGCGCTGAAGGACTTCCTGGCCGAGCACCTGGTCGGCCACGAGGTGGTGCGGGTGCTGCCCGTGGCGATCAGCGTCCTGAAGACGTACGAGCCGCCGCTCACCGCTCTCGAGGGCCGCGAGGTCACCTCCGTGCGGCGGCACGGCAAGTTCCTCGACATCGCGACGGACGGCGGCCCCCGCCTGGTCACCCACCTGGCCCGCGCCGGCTGGCTCCAGTGGAAGGAGCGGCTCCCCGACGGCCCGCCCCGCCCCGGCAAGGGCCCTCTCGCCCTGCGCGTGGCCCTGGAGACCGGCGAGGGCTTCGACCTCACCGAGGCCGGCACGCAGAAGCGCCTCGCGGTGTACGTCGTGCACGATCCACGGGAGGTCCCGGGCATCGCCCGCCTCGGCCCGGACCCGCTCGCCGACGACTTCGACGCCGACCGGCTCGCCGCCCTGCTGAAGGACGAACGCAGACAGCTCAAGGGCGCCCTGCGCGACCAGAGCCTCATCGCGGGCGTGGGCAACGCCTACAGCGACGAGATCCTGCACGCGGCACGCATGTCCCCCTTCAAGCTGGCCGCCTCCCTCACCCCGGACGAGGTGCGCACCCTGCACACGGCCCTGCGCACCACCCTCATCGAGGCGGTCGGACGCTCCCGCGGTCTGGCCGCCGGCCGGCTGAAGGCGGAGAAGAAGAGCGGCCTGAGGGTGCACGGCCGCACCGGCGAGCCCTGCCCGGTCTGCGGCGACACCATCCGCGAGGTCTCCTTCAGCGACTCCTCGCTCCAGTACTGCCCCACCTGCCAGACGGGCGGCAAGCCGCTCGCGGACCGCAGGATGTCACGGCTGCTGAAGTAGCCGCCCGTACAGGCTCTACCCGGCGTCCAGCGTCAGCAGCTTCTGGCCCTCCGCGGTGCGCACCTCGTAGGTGGCGACATCGCCCATGTGCATCGAGGAGCCGCCCTCGACGGTGGCCATGCCGGCGCCGTGGCCGGACTGGGCCCAGCTGGTGATGACCTGCTCCGAGCCGTCACGGCCTACGGCGATGAGGCGGCAGGAGCGGGAGCCGACGCCGTCCTTGATCTTCAGCTGCACGTCGCTGCCGTGTTCGTCGTCCTTGACCGTGACCTGGGCCCACACACCCGAGTGCGCGTCGGTCGCCGCCATGACCTGCGCCGTGGCGCCGCCGGTGCCGCTCCCGTGGCTCGCGTACATGGCGATTCCGGGACCGGCCACGGCGAACACCACCGAGGCGGCCAGGCCGTACAGGAAGCGCCGGCGGCCGGCCCGCCGCCGGGTGGACACCGCGGCCAGCAGGCCGTCCAGCATCCGGGGGCCGGGCTGTGCCATGGGGTGCACGAAGCGCGGGGTCGCCCGCCGGTACAGCAGCAACTGCCGGGCCGCGGGCCCGAATTCGGTCACGTGTGCCGCGCACTGGGGGCACTCCATGAGGTGGTCCTCGAAACGGAAAGCCTCCGCCTCGTCGAGCACGCCGAGCGCATAAGCGCCGACGTCGCGATGCCGTTCCAGGGACCTCATGCCGAATCCTCATGCCGATGGGTGCGGGTGGGGTTACTCCTTGCTCCCACCCGTACGCACCGGACAGAGGAATCACTCAAGGCGCGTACAGAATCGTAACCAACGGATTCGTAACGGCCGGGCACGCGGATTGGTCCGTCTTCGAAAAAAGTTCAGAACAGATGGATGGCGAGGTGTCCGAGCGGCAGTCCGAGCCGCCACGCGGGTGTCCAGACCTTCGGTCCGTCGTCCTCGCCGACCACCGGCCCGCCGCCCGGCACGGCGTCCAGATCGGGCGCGAGCAGCTCGGTCTCCTCCAGCCATCGCCAGGCCTCCGCGGCCAGCGCCAGGTCCGGCGACGGGGTGTCCGCCCCGGCCGTCTCGGCGGCGAGCTGCGCCATGCGCTCGCGCACCCAGTCCTGCCACGGCTGGTCGTACGCCGTCAGCGACAGCCAGGTCTCCAGCTGGGAGACGACCCGGATGCCGGAGAGCTCGCCGTCGGTGTCGGACAGGAAGACGGTCAGCGCCAGCGCGTCCCGGCCGGCCCGGAACTCGAAGGACGTCGGCGGCATCAGGTCACCGGTCCGCAGCAGCTCGTCGGCGATGTACTCGGCGTACAGCCAAGCCATGGGGACGGTCAGTTCACCGCCGCCGGCGCCGGGCGTGCCCTCTTGGCCTCTGTGCAGCATCCCTTCCTGCCTTCCTCCGGTACGTGCGGTACGTGCGCGCGTCGCCCGAACCCCCAGTCCGGAACACGGATGAAGACAGCTGATTGCTCAACCGGGGTCCTCAGCAAGGCGCTTTGCGAAGCCTTTGCTCCGAGGAGGTTTCATCGCAGGTCGGCCGCGTACCCCGGAAGCACCCGACGCAGGGCGCGCAGCGCGTAATACGCGCGGGACTTCACGGTACCGGGCGGAATCCCGAGGGTTTCCGCGGCCTCCGCAACACTCGCCCCTTGGAAATACACGAGCACCAGGACTTCACGGTGCTGCGGAGTGAGTGTCTTCACAGCCTCGCGCACATCGAGCATCGCGGCCGCCCGCTCGGCGTGGTCGCCGATCACCCGGGCGTTCTCCAGCACCGCGTCGCCGACCTCCGGCGGCCGTGCCTGCCGGGCCCGGCGGGCGTCGATGGCGAGCCGCCGGCCCACGGTCAGCAGCCAGGGCCGTACGGAGTCGAAGTCGTCGGCGCGCAGCGCCTCGGGATGCTGCCAGGCGCGTACCAGGGTCTCCTGCACGAGGTCCTCGGCGCGCTGCCGGTCCCCGTCGCACAGCCTCAGCAGCAGCGCGAAGAGCGGTCGGCCGTGCTCGCGCTGGAGCGCGGCGAGCTCGTGCTCGGCGGTCGTCGTCCCGGTGGGCAGGGTGGTTCCGGCCGTCATGGCCGTATGGCACCGCAGGGCCGGGCCCGGGGACAGGGGGCGCACGGGGATCTGCGACGGACGGTCGATCGCGTCGACGAACGGTCCGACGAACGGTCCGCTCCGCTGCCGCCGTGACACCGGACGGCTCAACGAGGACGCCGGAGCCGTTTGCGACACCGTCCAGCTTCATACCTATTTATCTGTAAATGCGATAACCATGGGGTGAGCTGATGATCGCACTCAGACGGCAGGTGGCCCTGGCGCTGACCGCACTCCTCGCAGGGGGCGCCGCCTGCCAGGCCCAGATGCGGCACGAGCCGGGCCCGCCGGGCCCGTCGGCACGGCCGGGACGGCCCGCGCCGCCCGCTGTCGCGCCCGGTTTCACCCTGGTCGCCTCCGGCGCCGTCCAGCCGGACGGTGCCGCCGTCGACCGGGCCGGCTTCGACGCCCGCGGCACCGGCCACGACTTCCGCCCGATGCTGGCCGGCGCCCAAGGCGCCGTCTACACGGCCGACCTGGCACTGTGTCACCTGGAGACCGTCCAGGGCGCGAAGCCCGGCACCGGCGGACGTCCCGGCTTCGAGTCCCCGCCGGAGCTGGCCGAGGCGCTCGTCGCCACCGGTTACGACAGCTGCTCCACCGCCTCCGACCAGGCCACCGACAGTGGCCCCGCCGCCATCCGGCGCACCCTGGACGCCATGGACAGGGCAGGCCTGCGGCATGCCGGGACCGCGCGCACCGAGGCCGAGGCGCGCATCCCCGTGATCCTGCGCGCGGGCCCGGCGAAGGTCGCGCACCTCGCGTACACGTACGCCACCGACGCCATCCGGCTGCCCCCGGGGCAGCCCTGGGCCGTCGACCTGATCGACGAGGACCGCGTCCTCGCCGACGCCCGCGCCGCCCGGCAGGCCGGCGCCGACGTGGTCGTCGTCTCCCTGCACTGGGGAACCGAGGGGCAGGACACCCCCGACCAGCGGCAGCTCACCCTCGCCAAACGGCTCACCGCCGCGCGCACGGGCGGCCGCCCCGACATCGACCTCGTCCTCGGCACCGGCGCCCACGTCCCGCAGGCCTATGAGAAGGTCAACGGCACCTGGGTGGCCTATGGCCTGGGCGACCAGGTCACCGGCGCCCCGCCGGACGACAGGAGCACCCGCAACCGGAGCGGCAACGAGTCCACCCTCGGCCGCTTCACCTTCACCCCGCCGGCCCGTCCCGGCGGCCGCTGGGAGGTCACCCGCGCCGAGTTCGTCCCGCAGATGTACGACCTCGACGCCGGCCGGGTGGTCGACCTCGGCCAGGCGATCGCCGGCGGCGCCGACCTGACCGGTGTGCGCGACGAGATCCGCGACACGGTGCTCGCCCGCGGCGCGGCGAAGGACGGCCTGGTGATGGGCCGGTGACACCGCGAGCGCCCTCAGGGCCTGTCCTGACCCTCCGCCGGCGTACTCCGTGCCAGCGCCGACCGCCGGTACGAATAGCCGAAGTAGATCACGCAGCCCACCACGAACCACACGGCGAACCGCACCCACGTCTGCCACTGGAGGAACGTGATCAGCCAGATCGAGAAGACGACCCCCAGCGCCGGCACGAACGGCATCCACGGTGTGCGGAAGCCGCGCGGCAGGTCCGGCTGCCGGTAGCGCAGCACGATGACCGCGGTGCACACCACCACGAACGCCAGCAGGATGCCGATGTTGGTCAGCTCGGCCGCCTGCCCGATCGGGACGAACCCGGCGATCAGGGCCGACGCCGCCCCGACGATCCACGTGACCCGGGTCGGCACGTGCCGCGTCGGGTGCGTCTTGGCGAACCACTGGGGCAGCAGCCCGTCGCGGGACATGGAGAACCAGACCCGGGTGACACCCAGCATGAAGGTGAACATCACCGTGAGGATGCCGATGATCGCGCCCACCGCGATCACGTCCGCGAGCCCCCTCAGCCCCACCGACTTGAACGCCGACGAGAAGCCGCTCTCCGGGTCGATGTCCTTGTAGTTCTGCATACCGGTCAGCACCAGGCAGGCCGCCACGTACAGGACCATCGAGATCGCCAGCGAGTAGATGATCGCCTTCGGCATGTGCCGCTGGGCATCCCGCGACTCCTCGGCCGCCGTCGACATCGCGTCGTAGCCGAAGACCGCGAAGAACACGGTCGCCGCACCGGTGAACGCCCCGCTGACCCCGAACGGGAAGAACGGGTGGTAGTTCGCGGAGTCGATGTGGAACACGCCCACGCCGATCACCACCAGCACCACCAGCACCTTCACCACCACCACGAACGTCTCGAAGCGGGCCGCGCTGCGGATGCCCTGGTTCAGCAGCCAGGCGATGAGGACGCACAGGATCGCGGCGAACAGGTCGACCCGGTGCCCGGCCCCGGTGCCAGGCGCTCCCAGCATCCAGGCGGGCAGGTGCGCGCCCAACTCCTCGACCAGGAACCCGAAGTACCCGGAGATGCCGATCGCCACCACCGCCACGATCGCGGTGTACTCCAGCAGCAGGTCCCAGCCGATGAACCAGCCCGCGAACTCGCCGAGCACCGCGTAACCGTAGGTGTAGGCGGAGCCCGCCTTCGGGATCAGCCCCGCGAACTCGGCGTACGACAGGGCGGCGCAGGCGCTGGCGAGACCGGCGATGAGGAAGGAGACCAGCACCGCCGGCCCCGCCGTGCCGTTGGCCACCGTGCCGGCCAGGGTGAAGATGCCGGCCCCGATGATGCCGCCCACGCCGATCGCGGTGAGCTGCCCCAGACCGAGCGATCTGTCGAGGCGGGGGCCCTCGCCGAGCTCGGTCTCCTCGATGTGTTCGATGGGTTTGCGGCGGAGAATGCCTTCACCCGCGCGGAGCCTGGCCATGCGCCTCACCTCTTCGCCCACCGTAACGGCTGACGGCGGATCATGACGGCTCAGTGGCGCGCCGGAGTGACCCCACCGCCCCCCGCGCACGGAGGCGTCGGGGTCCGCCCACGCCGGCGTCCAGACCCGGCCCCGCGGACGGCCGGGCCGGGGCGCGGGTCGGCGGCGGCCCACAGCAGGGGGTGCGGGTGGACGGGGGTCGGGTCGCGCGGGGGGATGCGTCCGCGGTCGTGCTCGGCGCCTGGACCAGAGTGAAATCGGGGCCCGCGGAGTCGATGGTGAGGCGAACTCGGCGGCGAGGGAGGCGTAGGAGGCGGCCCACGCGTCACCGTACAACCCCGGGTTGTGACTGGGGGCCCGGAAGTTGTTTGATCAGGCGGCCACCCGCCCGATTTCATGTCCCGGGGCAACGGGGAGGTCGTGCATGGGACGGCGGTTCGGGTGGCTGTGGGCCGCGTACTCGGTGAGTGCGGTCGGTACCTGGCTCGCCTTCGACGCGTTCTCGGTGATCGCGGTCCTCGTGCTGCACGCCGGGGCCGCCGAGGTGGCGCTGCTCGCCGCGACCGGGCCCGCCGTGGGCGCCGTGGCGGCGGTGCCCCTCGGACCGTGGGTGGAGTTCCGGCGCAAGCGGCCGGTGATGATGGGCATGGACCTGATCAGGTTCGCCGCGTTGCTGACGATCCCCGCCGCCTACGCGCTCGGCGGGCTCGGCCTCGGTCAGCTGCTGCTCGTCTCCATGATCGTCGCGGCAGCCGACATCACCTTCAACGCGGCCTCCGGCGCTTTTCTGAAGAGCCTCGTACCGGCCGACCAACTGCTCACCGCGAACGCCCGGTTGGAGTCGACGAACTGGACCGCGCTGGTTCTCGGACCGCCCCTCGGCGGCGCCGCGATCGGCCTGTTCGGCCCGGTCACGACGGTCGTGGCGAACGCGGTCAGCTTTCTGCTGTCGGCGCTCGGCATCCGGGCCGTCGGCGGCGGCGAGCGGCACCCCGAGCGCGGGGAGGCGGAACGCCTGCGGGCCGCCGACCTGCTCGACGGCTGGCGGCACATCCTCACCAGCGCGGACCTGCGGCCGCTGTTCTTCAACAACCTCGCGGCCAACGCTCTGATCATGGTCGCCGTGCCGCCGCTGGCCGTCCTCATGCTCGGCCCGCTCGGCTTCGCCCCCTGGCAGTACGGCCTCGCCTTCGCCGTGCCCTGCCTGGGCGGCCTCCTCGGCGCCCGGCTGGCCCGACCGCTCGTCGCCCGCCACGGGCAGTTGCGTGTGCTGCGCGCCGCGGGCACCCTGCGCGCCGTCTGGCCCCTCGGGCTGGCCTTCGTCCGGCCCGGGCTGCCCGGACTGCTGCTGGTGATGACCGTGGAGCTCGGGGTGATCACCTGCTCGGGCGTCTACAGCCCGGTGTATGCCACCCGCCGCCTGGAGCGCACGCCGGACGACCGGGTCGTCCGCACCCTGTCCGCCTGGTCGGTCACCGGCAAGGCCACCACCGCCGCCCTGACGGCGCTGTGGGGCCTGCTGGCCGGCCTCACCGGCCCGCGCACCGCCATCGCCCTCGCCGGCGTCCTGCTCCTCGCGACCCCGCCACTGCTGTGGCGAGGCCCCGGCGAGGCTACGGAACGACCGTCACCGGCCACCGCCCCGCCTTCACCAGCCGGATCGCCACCGAGCCGATGATGCGGTGGCCGGCCTGTTCCGAGGCACCGACGACCACGGCGTCGGCCTTCAGGTCGTCCGCCGCCTTCACCAGGCCGTTGAAGGGGTCGCCGCGGAAGGTGTGGAACTCCCAGCGGACGTCGTAGATGCCCTTGACGCGCTCCGCCGCCTCCCGGATCTGGGCGGCCAGGTCCTCGGCGATCTCGTCGGTCGTCTCCGACACCGGCACCCCGAGGGCCGCGCCCGCAGCCATCACCGGCTGTACGTACACGACCGCGAGCAGGGCGTGCTGCCGCCGCGCGAGACCACCCGCGTAGGCGGCGGCCCTGAGCGAGGACTCGGAGCCGTCCACGCCGGCGACGATGACCTTGGGCCCGTCCGTGCCCCGTTCGAACTGGTGGGAGTGCTGTTCCGTCACGGCTGCGAGGTTATCGGAACCTGTGCGGCACGCCGGTGCCGGAGTCCGGTGCCGGGCCCGCGGTCACCGGGTCCCGCGTTCGGCCGGACACGGCTGGGCCGGGCGAGTGCTTTCGTGCCGCCGCACCAGTGTCGTCGTGGTGCGCCGACGGCGTCCGGGCGACTGATGAGTCATGACGAAGGACCAGTTGCTCACGCGCCGCCAGGCTCTCCTCGCCGGCGCCGCCGTCGTGGGGGCCGCGGGGACGGCCGGACTGTTCATCGCGGGGACGGGCGGGGAGGAACCCGTATGGGCCGGTGCGGGGCCCGCCGCCGGCCCGCAGGCGCGCGCCGCGCTCAAGCCGTCCGCCTACCGCCTCCAGCCGCTGACCGGAGACGCGCCGCCGCGCGCCCGGCCCGGACGGCTCGCGGTGCGCCGTGAACCCATCATGGAGTTCCCCGTACGCGGCCGGACCATGGTGCTGACCTTCGACGACGGACCGGACCCCCACTACACCCCGCACATCCTGGACACCCTGGCGAAGTACGACGTCCACGCGATGTTCTTCGTATGCGGCGAGATGGCCGTCGACAACAAGGAACTGCTGGCGCGGATGGCCGACGCCGGGCACATCGTGGGCAACCACACCTGGACCCACCCGCAGCTCACCCTGCTGGACAGGGCGGAGATCCGTGACGAGATGGAGCGCACCAGCGACGTCATCGAGGACGCCTACGGCGAGCGTCCCCAGTGGTTCCGCGCCCCCTACGGCGCCTGGAACCGCGCGGCCTTCCAGCTGGGGGCCGAGATGGGCATGGAGCCGCTCGCCTGGACGGTCGACAGCCTCGACTGGACGACCCCCGGCACCCGCACCGTCGTCGACCGGGTCGAGAGCGGCGCCGGCCCCGGGGTCGTGGTGCTCTCCCACGACGCCGGGGGCGACCGCTCGCAGAGCGTCCAGGCGCTGCGCACGTATCTGCCGTACCTCCTGGACTCCGGCTACCACATCACCGTCCCCCGCCGGCGCCGCGGTTGACCGGATGCGCCGAAGGCGCTCAGCGGACCTCGGTCAGGCGGGCGAACACGACGACATTGCCGTCGTAGCCGTTCTGCTTGGAGAAACCTCCGCCGCACGTGATGACCCTGAGTTCCGGTGTGCCCTTCGACGCGTAGACGCGGTCGCCCGGGAAGTCCCTCTTCGCGAAGACCTCGACGCCGTAGATCTCGAACACCGCGATCTTTCCGTCCTGGCGGGCCACCTCGATCCGGTTGCCCTTCTTCAGGGCCCCCAGCCCGTAGAACACGGCGGGGCCCTGCTGGTTGTCGACGTGGCCGACGATGACGGCCGTGCCCTTCTCGCCGGGGGACACCGCACCGGTGAACCAGCCGGCCAGGTTGGGGTTGTCCGGGGGCGGCGCGCCGACCCAGCCGTCCGAGTCCAGACCGACCGGGACGACCGGGGCGTCGACCTGGATCGCGGGGATCCTCACCCGGTCGACCATGGAGAACGCCAGCGGGGCGGGGGAGTCCGCGAAGGCGCCGGCGCCCGCACCGCTGTCCGCGGCCGCCGCCGAGGCGGGCTGCGGCGGGCCCGTGTCGAACTCTCCCGAGCCGTTGCGGATCAGCGCCAGTCCGGTCAGCAGAACCAGCGCTATCACGCCCCAGGGGGCGCGCTTCTTCCGCCGCGCCTCCTCTTCGGCCAGTGCGGCCGGGTCGGACGCAGACATTCGCCATCCTCTCTCGACACGGCCGTCACCACGTCCCTCGCGCATGGGAAAACGCTAAGTCCCCCGGGCGCGCCCGGCGACGGGGCGGCGGGCGAACGGGTGGCCCGAACGGATTGTCCGTGCGCCATCCGAGTTGCCGTTCCGAGAAATTTTCTGATGGCCCGTGACCTGCACAATTATCCGACGATGCGCTTTTCTCGGGGGGTGCTGTCTCACCCGGACGGACCATTCTCGACATGCGGGCGTGTTCCGCGCGCCTCAGGGTCTATGCGGGAGGTGCTTTCTCGCCGATCGTCCGGGGACGGACCCCGGAACGCCTCCCGCGGAGGATCACATGCGCAACTCTCGTGCCCTGGCGACCGCGTGCACAGCGGTCGCCGTCATCGGGCTCACAGCCCCCGTGGCCGTCGCGGACGGCATGGGCAACGGGGGCGTGACGAGCAACAACGACCTGGGCGGTGTGAGCGGCGTGGTCATCGACCCGTTCGCCGGTCAGGGGCGTAACAACATCGGCGGTCAGGGGCGTGACGGCTTCGGAAACCAGGGCCGCGACAACTTCGGCGGTCACGGCCACAACAATATCCAGGGCAACGGGAATTTCCCGGGCAACGGCAGTCTTCCGGGCACCGGCAATCTCCAGGGGAACGGGAACTTCCCGGGCAACATCACCGGCAACGGCAGCCTTTCGAGCAACGGCATCCTCCCGGGCAATGGCACCCTCCCGGGCACCGGGAACAATTTCGGCACGCGCAACATCGTCGCCTCGCCCAGCGCTATCGCCCCGGGCGGACGGCTCACCGTCACGGTCGAGGGGTGCAACGGCGGAAGCATGACCTCGCCCGCCTTCGGCAGCGCCACGCTGACGGGGATCGGCAACAACGTCTCGAGGGGCATCGCGACGGTCAACAGCGGCGTCCGCCCCGGCGCGGACGAGATCAGGGTCAACTGCAACGGCCGTACCCTGACCAACCCGACGGCGTTCACCGTGATCGGCGGCGTACTGGGCGGGGTCGGCGGCAGCAGCTCCTCCGGGGCTACGGCGGCCGACATGGCCATCGGTGGCGCGCTGGTCGCCTCGGCCGTGGTCGGCGGAGGCGTGTACGTGCTGCGCCGACGCAACGAGAAGCGGATCTGACCCGGCACCCCGGGCGCGGACCGGGACCCGGCCTGACGGGCTTTCGCCCCGGACTCCCGACGGAGCCGGGGCGAGAGCCCGTCAGGTCATCCCCTGATGTTCGGGAAGAGACTCAGGAACGGTTCCGCCGAGGCCGCGATGCCCCGGCTGTAGGGCGCGTCGAAGTCCCAGATCAGGAAGAGCAGGAAGGCGATCAGCGCGGAGAACAGCCCCGCGAGCACCAGTTCGCGTGCCGTGCGCCTGATCTGCAAGGCGAAGACCATGCAGATGGTGACCACGGCACCGGTCAGGAGCCCGAACCAGACCACGCCCGGCATGGTCGAGCCGGTCGAGCCCGCCCGGGCGTTGCGCGCCTGGTCGGCGGCGGCCACCTGGTCGACGAGCGGCTGGTAGGCCTGCGCCTGGAAGTCCGTCTTGGGCTGGTAGTCGGTGACGTCCTCGCGGACGCGCTCCAGCAGCTCGGTACCGCGCGCGGTGACGCGGCCGTGGTCGGACATGGTCTTCCACTCGGTGGTGACGACGTGTCCGACATAGGCGTTGACATCGGCTCGAATGTGGTCACGGACGTCGGGCGGATAGACCCGGACCCGTTCGGAGATCTCGTGCAGCGCCTGGGCCTCCGTCTGCACGTGGTCCTGGGCGGTGCTGCGGGCCTCCCACACCCCGGCGATGGCCAGGCCCAGCACGATGGCGTACACGACGCCGATCCACATCGTCATGTACTCGATGACGTCGGGGGTGTCGTTGGGGTCCTCGTCCTCCGGTGCCCTGCGGTGCCGTACCAGGGTGATGACGACCACCACGGCGCACGCGGCCAGCATCGCGAGGGCGAGAACAAGCCATTCCGACAATGGACTCCTCCAAGGGTTCGGCGCGTCAACGCGGGCGCAGCGCGGCGACGGCGACCACCGCGGGCACGGTGATGAGCAGGACGTAGGTGACGGGAGAGGTGCCGCCGTGCGACGGGTGGTGGGGCGGCTGCGGCTGGTACCGCGGATAGCTCACCGGGGCCGGCGAGGGGTGCGGGGCGGGCCTGGGCGGCGGGGTCGGCTTCGGCGGTGGCGGTGGCGGTGTGGGTGTGGGCTTCGGCGGGGGTGGCGCCGGGGTGGGAGGAGGCGGCTTCGGCTTCGGCCTGGGGGCCGGGGCCGGAGTGGGCTTCGCCTTCGGCGGGGCCGGGGGCGGGGGTGGTTCGGGCGTGGGGGTGGGCTTGGGTGGCACGGGCGTCGGGGTCGGGGTGGGTGTCGGGGTCGGCGTCGGGCAGGGCGGGGGAGTGGGCGTCGGGCAGGCCGGGGGCGTCGGCCAGGAGTCTCCGGCGACGGCCACCGCCCACGTGCCGTCCGGGCCCGTCGAGGCGGACGCGCAGGCGTCGGCCGCCGCCGTGCCGACCGGACAGCCCACGAGCCCCCAGGTCAGCGCGGCCAGAGCCAACGCCCTTGCGGCGGCCGAGAGTCGGGTCGGTTCGGGTCCATGCACGACGGAGATCATGAGGCGTCGCGGGGCCCCGTAAGCCGCAGAGCGGGCGGATTGGCCCGAAGGGGGGACAAACGGCCCGGGGTGGTTTGTCCACCGGAAGCAGTCGCGGACCCCGGCAGGCACAGAGTTCCGAAAGAAATTTGTGCGCCCGTTGAACACTTCCGCCGGTCCCGTCCGTACCCAGTGTCGTGCGGCGGCGCAGCAGGCGCTGCAATATCCAGGCGATTATGGGGAGTTAGCGATGAAGACCTCCTGGCGGAGCGCCTCACTGATGGCGACAGCCGCGTCGGTGCTGGCGCTGACGACGGCGTGCGGTCAGGACAATTCCACGACCCCGTCGTCGGCGGCCCAGAACGTCGGCGCCACGGCCCCGGCGACGTCTGGCGGCGTCGGCACCGGGACGGGTACCGGCACCGGGACCGGTACGGGCACCGGTGCGGGCAACGGCTACGGCGCCGACGGGCAGCAGAGCAGTGCTTCCCCCGCCGCGGTGGAGCCCGCGGGCAAGCTGACGGTCGCCGGCAACCCGGATCTCGGCAAGGTCCTGACCGACGGCGCCGGCCTCACCCTCTACCGTTTCGACAAGGACACCGCCAACCCGCCCAAGTCGAACTGCGAAGGCGACTGCGCCACCACCTGGCCGCCCGTCCCCGCGGACGACGCCGAGGCCGGCGCCGGCATCGACAAGGCGCTGCTGGGCGAGGTCACCCGCCCGGACGGCACCAAGCAGCTGACCATCGGCGGCTGGCCGGCCTACCGTTACGCCAAGGACGTCAACGCCGGTGACGTCAACGGCCAGGGTGTGGGCGGCAAGTGGTTCGCGCTGGCCCCCAACGGCAAGAAGGCGACCCTCTCGGACCTGCCCGGCCTGTCCGTGCGCAAGGACGCCAAGCTCGGCGACATCATCGTCGACAAGAACGGCATGACGGTCTACCGCTTCATCAAGGACAAGGCGTGGCCGAAGCCCGTCTCGAACTGCACCGGCGCCTGCCTGGAGAAGTGGCCGGCCGTCGCGGAGGTCAACGCCAATGACACCAAGGGTGTCGAGAAGAAGGGCCTGATGGGCTTCGCCCGTACCGACAACGGCCAGAAGCAGATGACGGTCGACTGCTGGCCGATCTACACCTTCTCCGGCGACAAGGCAGCCGGGGACACCAACGGTCAGGGCGTGGGCGGCACGTGGTACGCCGTCTCGCCGACCGGCAAGCTGGTCGGCGCCCCGTCGAAGTAGTCATCACCTCCCCAGGGTTGATCGCACGACGACAACAGGCGCCCGGCCAGTGGTCCGCCCCCTCCGCACCGCACGGAGGGGGCGGACCGCTGTGCCGGGCGCCCACGTGGTGGCACCGCACCGGCACACACCGCAGGCCGTGACCGGGAACGGATGGTCAATTTCCGTTTCGGGTCGCTCCTTTGGCGGGCGATCAGTAGCCTCAGCTCGAACACCGGATCGCCTACGCCTTGGAGAGATACATGGAACGTCCCGCCTGGGCTCCACGGAGCATCGACATCTCGGTGCCGAGCGTCGCGCGCATCTACGACTACTACCTGGGCGGTTCGTACAACTTCGAGGTCGACCGGGAAGCGGCCCGCAAGGCCCTGGAGTTCATGCCGGGACTCCCCAAGATCATGCAGGCGAACCGGGCGTTCCTGCGCCGCGCCGTGCGCTACGCCTGCGCCGAGGGCATCACCCAGTTCCTCGACATCGGCTCCGGCATACCCACGTTCGGCAGCGTCCACGAGGTGGCTCAGGCGGCCACCGAGGGCGCACGCGTGGTGTACGTGGACCACGATCCGGTGGCCGTGTCGCACACCGAGGCGGTCCTGGCGGGCAACACCGGCACGGGTGTGGTCGCCGCCGACCTCCGCAAGCCCGACGAGATCCTGGCCAGCCCCCAGGTCGAGGCACTGATCGACCTGAATCGGCCAGTGGCCCTGCTCCTCGTTGCCATACTGCACTTCGTGGAAGACGCGGACGACCCCTGCGGTGCGGTGGCCCGGCTGAGCGAGGCGCTCGCGCCCGGCAGCCTGCTGATCCTCACCCATGCCTCGTACGAGGGAATCCCCGTCGCCGCCGAGCGGGCCGAGGGCGCGGTGGACGTGTACAAGGGCATTCGCAATCCGCTGATCATGCGCTCGCGCGACGAGATCGCGCGGTTCTTCGAGGGGTACGACATGGTGGAACCCGGACTGGTGCCGATGCCGCACTGGCGGCCTCAGACGCCGCCGGAGGAGGAGGATCCCTACGCCTTCTCCGGATTCGCCGGCGTGGGGCGCACGGCGTGAGCGCGGAGCCGGACGGGCCGGAGGACAGACTTCGCCGGTTCGCGACCATCTGGAGCCGGGCGGTGTTCCCGGTGACCTCGACGTCGCTGACCCGGCCCGAGTTCGAGGAGCAACTGCTGCCGCTCGCGCGCCGGCTGAGCGAGGTGGTGCGGGCGCGCAGCTTCGACGCGGACGAGGGCAGGGCGGTCGGCGCGGCGCTGATCCAGGCCCACTGCACCGATCCCGAGGCGCTCAGCCGCACCCTGGACTGCGTCGACGCCTACCTGGTGCTCTACTGCGGTGCGGACGGCCCCCAGGACGAGCTCAGGATGCGTTCCTCGCGGCTCCAGCACGCGATGGCCGCCGGGTTCGCGCACGCGCTCAGGGAGCGCACCCTGGCCGAGCAGGAGGCCATCGCCCAGGCGGCGCTCAGGGCGCAGGGCGTGGTGGCGCAGGCGCTGCACGCCAGCGAGGCCCGCTTCCGCGCGGTCTTCGAGGGCGCCGCGATAGGGATCGGCATCGCCGACCTGGACGGCAACATCCTCCAGGTCAACACCGCGCTGCTGCGCATGTTCGGAGGCTCCGAGCAGGCGGTGCGCGGCCGCAACGTCATGGAGTGGACGCACCCCGAGGACGCGTCGCACGTCTGGAAGCTCTACGACGAACTCGTGCGCGGCGACCGCGAGCACTACCACGTGGAGAAGCCGTTCTACCGCCCGGACGGGACGGCCCTGTGGACCAACCTGACGGTCTCCCTGCTGCGCGACGCCGACGGCGACCCGCAGTACCAGCTCGCCCTCATGGAGGACACCACCGAGCGGCGGCTGCTCAACCTCCGGCTGCGCTACGAGGCCACCCATGACGCGCTCACCGGCCTGCCCAACCGCACGCTGTTCTTCGAACGCCTGGAGAAGGCGCTGAACGCGGGCGAGGGCCAGCGCTTCGGGCTGTGCTACCTCGACCTGGACGGCTTCAAGACCATCAACGACAGCCTCGGTCACGCGGCCGGGGACCGGCTGCTGGTGGAGGTCGCCGACCGGCTCCAGTCCTGCGCGACCGCGCCCGGCGAGATGGTCGCCCGGCTCGGCGGCGACGAGTTCGTGGCGCTGACCACCGGGCCCGGCACCGAGCAGGAGGTCGACGAGCTCGCCGAGCGCATCATGCACGCGCTGGTCACCCCGGTCAGCATCGACGGACGTGACCTGCTGGTGCGCGGCAGCATCGGCATCGTCGAGGGCCCGGCGGGGGAGCGGACCCCGGCGGAGGTGCTGCGCAGCGCCGACATCACCATGTACCGGGCCAAGTCGGCGGGCGGCAACCGCTTCGAGCTCGCCGACCCGGAGGCCGACGCCCGCGCCATCACCCGCCACGGGCTGACCACGGCCCTGCCCACGGCCCTGGACCGGGGCGAGTTCTTCATCGAGTACCAGCCGCTGGTGCACCTCGGCGACGGCAGCGTGCGCGGCGCGGAGGCGCTGGTGCGCTGGCTGCACCCGCAGCACGGCGTGCTCGGCCCGGACCGGTTCATCCCGCTCGCCGAGCACACCGGCCTGATCGTGCCGCTCGGCCGCTGGGTGCTGGAGGAGTCCGTGCGGCAGGCCCGCGACTGGCGAGAACGGTACGGCGACCGGGCGGCCTCCGGTCCGCTGCGCATCAACGTCAACCTCTCGCCGTGCCAGCTGACCCACCCCGGGCTGGTGCAGGACACGGTGGACATCCTCGAGCGGATCGGCATCGCCCCGGACTCGCTGTGCCTGGAGGTCACCGAGTCCGCGCTCATCGGCGCCGACGACGACCTGCTCAAACCCCTGCGCCGACTGCACGAGATGGGCGTCGACATCGCCCTCGACGACTTCGGCACGGGGTACTCCAACCTCGCCAACCTGCGCCGCCTGCCGGTGAGCATCCTCAAGCTGGACCGCTCGTTCACCCAGAGCATGCAGCGGTTCCCGGCCGACCCCGTCGACCTGAAGATCGTCGAGGGGATCGTCTCCCTCGCCCACAGTCTCGACCTCGCGGTCACGGTGGAGGGCGTGGAGACCGGTGCGCAGGCCGAGCAGCTGCGGGTACTCGGCTGCGACACCGCCCAGGGCTGGTACTACGCCCGCCCGGGCCCGCCGGAGCGGCTGCACGACCTGGCACTGGTGGACGCGACGGGGTGACTGCTCATGAGTGACGGAAACGATGTGCAGGAGGCCATCGAGGGGGAGCTCCGGCTCATGAACCCCACGGTGCGATCCTCGCGTGCCCTCGCCTCGGAGCTGCTGGATCCGGAGTTCACCGAGGTCGGCGCCTCCGGGCGGTGTTACACGTACGAGAAGACGATCGCCGGCCTGCCCGACAAGCCGGGCAGCTCGGCGGAGGGCCCGCGTTACGAGCCGTCGGAGATCAGCGGCGTCCTGCTGGCACCCGGCCTGGTGCACCTCACCTTCGAGACCGTCTTCGACGGACGGCGTGCCCGCCGCAGTTCCCTCTGGCGCAAGCGCGACGAGGAGACGGGCTGGCGCTTGTACTACCACCAGGGCACCCCGGTACCTCCGGACACGGCCTGACCGATGCGCCCCGGCAGGGGCGCGGTGCTTCCGGGAAGGCGCGTCCGGCGGAGCCTCACCGCTCCAGCAGCATCCGCTGCAACTCCCTCGCGGCCCGGGGTGGAGCCACGTCGCTGCGGTGGGCCAGCGCGATCGTGCGGTGCAGGCCCGGACGGGCCAGCGGAGTGACCCGCAGTCCCTGTCCGGACCTCGTCGCGACCATGCGCGGTACGACGGCCACCCCCAGCCCCGCCCGTACGAACCCCAGCACGGCGTCCATCTCGCCGCCCTCCACCGCGAAGTCCGGCTCGAACCCGGCGGTGCGGCAGGCGGCCACGGTCAGCTCCCGCAGGTCGTAGCCGTGCCGGAACATCACCAGCCGCTCACCCTCCAGGTCGGCGACGCCGACGTACCGGCCGCCCCGGCCCGGCGCCGGCGCCTCCGGTGACGACACGACCACCAGGTCCTCGCGCAGCAGCTCCACCGTGTTCAGCGCCGGCGACGGCGTCGGCAGCGGGAGCACGACCAGGGCGAGGTCCAGGGCGCCGCGCGCGAGCTCCCGTACCAGGTCGTGGGAGCCGCCCTCCTCGACCAGCAGCCGGATGCCGGGATACCGGTCGTGGAAGGCGCGCAGCACGTCCGGCAGCAGACCGGTGCACAGGCTCGGGGTGGCGCCCAGCCGGACCCGGCCGCTGCGCAGCTGCACCAGCTCCTGCACCTCGTGCCGGGCGGTGTCCGCGTCGGCCAGGATCCGCCGGGCCAGCGGCAGCAGCGCCTCGCCGGCGTCGGTCAGTGTGATGTTGCCCCGCGCCCGCAGGAAAAGATCCGCCCCGAGCTCCCGCTCCAGCGCCTTGATCTGCTGCGACAGCGACGGCTGCGCCACGTGGACCAGATCGGCGGCCCGGGTGAAGTGCCGGGTCTCGGCGACCGCGACGAAGTACTGGAGCTGCTGGAACTGCACCCGCCCATCATAGCCGTTCTCTATCGAAACGAGCCGGACCATGTCTTGGACCGATGGGTATGCGCCGCTCTAGCGTCTTGTGCCATGGCACTGGCAACGCGGACGGACCGACGGCCGTCCATGGCACGCACCGTGTGGGACTCGACCGTCGGCAAGAAGACCGTGATGGCCGTCAGCGGCCTGATCATGCTGCTGTACCTGGTCGCCCACGTGATCGGCAACCTGAAGATCTTCTTCGGGGCAGGGGAGTTCAACCACTACGCGCACTGGCTGCGCACCGTCGGCGAGCCGTTCATGCACTACGAGTGGACGCTGTGGCTCGTCCGCGTCGTCCTTGTCGTCGCCGTGGCCGCCCACGCCACCTCCGCCTACCAGCTCAGCCGCCGTGACATCCGGGCACGCCCCAGCAAGTACGTGCACAAGAAGCCGCGGGCGAGCTACGCGACGCGGACCATGCGCTGGGGCGGGGTCATCCTCGGACTGTTCATCGTCTGGCACGTCCTGGACCTGACCACCGGCACCGTGCACCCGGGCGGCTTCCAGGAGGGGCACCCGTACCAGAACGTCGTGGACACCTTCTCCACCTGGTACGGCAACGTCGTCTACATCGTCGCGATGCTCGCGCTCGGCCTGCACATCCGGCACGGCTTCTGGAGCGCGGCCCAGACCCTCGGCGTCGGCAGCCGCAGCCGCGACCGCGCCCTGAAGACCATCGGCGACGTCCTCGCGCTGCTGCTCACGGCCGGCTTCATCGCCGTACCCGTGGGCGTCATGACCGGAGTGGTGAGCTGAACATGAGTGCTCAATACGCTGAATACGCCGAGTACGCGACCGGTGAGCCGGTCGTCGACACCAAGGCCCCGTCCGGCCCCGTGGGCGAGCGCTGGGACAGGCGCCGCTTCGAGGCCAAGCTGGTCAACCCCGCCAACCGGCGCAAGCACACCGTCATCGTGGTCGGCACCGGCCTCGCGGGCGGCTCGGCCGGCGCCACGCTCGCCGAACAGGGCTACCACGTCGTCCAGTTCTGCTACCAGGACTCCCCGCGCCGGGCCCACTCGATCGCCGCGCAGGGCGGCATCAACGCGGCGAAGAACTACCGCAACGACGGCGACTCCATCCACCGCCTCTTCTACGACACCGTCAAGGGCGGCGACTTCCGGGCCCGCGAGTCCAACGTCCACCGGCTCGCCCAGATCTCCGTGGAGATCATCGACCAGTGCGTGGCGCAGGGCGTGCCCTTCGCCCGCGAGTACGGCGGCCTGCTCGACACCCGCTCCTTCGGCGGCGTCCAGGTCTCGCGCACCTTCTACGCCCGTGGGCAGACCGGCCAGCAGCTGCTGCTGGGCGCGTACCAGGCCCTCAGCAGGCAGATCGCCGCGGGCAACGTCGAGATGCATCCGCGCACCGAGATGCTGGACCTGATCGTCGTCGACGGCCGGGCGCGCGGGATCGTGGCCCGGGACCTGATCACCGGGAAGACCAGCACGTACTTCGCCGACGCCGTCGTACTGGCCAGCGGCGGCTACGGCAACGTCTTCTACCTGTCGACGAACGCCATGAACTCCAATGCCACCGCGATCTGGCGGGCGCACCGGCGAGGCGCGTACTTCGCCAACCCGTGCTTCACCCAGATCCACCCCACCTGCATCCCACGCACCGGCGACCACCAGTCCAAGCTCACCCTGATGAGTGAGTCGCTGCGCAACGACGGCCGGATCTGGGTGCCCAGGGCCAAGGGCGACGACCGTCCGCCCCGCGAGATCCCCGAGGACGAGCGCGACTACTACCTGGAGCGCATCTACCCGTCCTTCGGCAACCTGGTCCCGCGCGACATCGCCTCCCGCGCCGCGAAGAACGTCTGCGACGAGGGCAGGGGCGTCGGCCCCGGCGGACAGGGCGTGTACCTGGACTTCGCCGACGCCATCGAGCGCATGGGCCGGGGGGCCGTCGAGGCCAAGTACGGAAACCTCTTCGACATGTACCAGCGGATCACCGACGAGGATCCGTACGAGGTGCCGATGCGCATCTACCCCGCCGTGCACTACACGATGGGCGGCCTCTGGGTCGACTACGACCTCCAGACCACCGTCCCGGGCCTGTTCGCGGTCGGCGAGGCCAACTTCTCCGACCACGGCGCCAACCGGCTCGGCGCGTCCGCGCTGATGCAGGGCCTGGCGGACGGCTACTTCGTGCTCCCGGCGACGATCAACGACTACCTGGCCCGCCACCCGCACCAGGGCGAGGTCACCGCCGAGCACCCGGTCGTGCAGCAGGTCCTGGCCGACACCGAGGACCGGCTCAATCTGCTCCTGGCCGTCGACGGCGACCGCACCCCCGACTCCTTCCACCGTGAACTCGGCGAACTGATGTGGGAGTTCTGCGGCATGGCCCGCACCGACGCCGGGCTGCGCAAGGCCCTGGAGCGGATCCCGCAGATCCGTGAGGAGTTCTGGCGCCGGATCAAGGTGCCCGGCACCGGCGAGGAGTTCAACCAGTCGCTGGAGAAGGCCAACCGGATCGTCGACTACCTCGAGCTCGCCGAGCTGATGTGCCTCGACGCGCTGCACCGCACCGAGTCCTGCGGCGGTCACTTCCGCGAGGAGTCCCAGACCCCCGACGGCGAGGCCGCCCGCAAGGACGACGAGTTCTCCTACGCGGCCGCCTGGGAGTTCACGGGTACGGGTGAGGCCCCGACCCTGCACAAGGAAGACCTGGTCTTCGAGTACGTCCACCCCACCCAGCGGAGCTACGCATGAAGCTCACCCTGCGCGTCTGGCGGCAGCAGAACGCCGGCGCCGAAGGCGCCATGTCCACCTACGAGGTGGACGGCATCTCCTCCGACATGTCCTTCCTGGAGATGCTCGACACCCTCAACGAGGAGCTCATCCTCAAGGGCGAGGACCCCGTCGCCTTCGACCACGACTGCCGCGAGGGCATCTGCGGCGCGTGCTCCCTCGTCATCAACGGGGACGCGCACGGCCCGGAGCGCACCACCACCTGCCAGCTGCACATGCGGTCCTTCCGGGACGGCGACACGATCGACATCGAGCCGTGGCGGGCGGCCGCGTTCCCGGTGATCAAGGACCTGGTGGTGGACCGGTCGGCGTTCGACCGGATCATCCAGGCCGGCGGATACGTCACCGCGCCGACCGGATCCGCGCCGGAGGCGCACGCCACGCCGGTGCCCAAGCCGGACGCCGACCTCGCCTTCGAGCACGCGGAGTGCATCGGCTGCGGGGCGTGCGTCGCCGCGTGCCCCAACGGGGCGGCGATGCTGTTCACCTCCGCCAAGGTCAACCACCTGAACGTGCTGCCGCAGGGCGCGCCCGAGCGGGAGACCCGGGTGCTGGACATGGTGGCGCAGATGGACGAGGAGGGCTTCGGCGGGTGCACGCTCACCGGTGAGTGCGCGACCGCCTGCCCCAAGGGCATCCCCCTCATGTCCATCACCAGCATGAACAAGGAGTGGCTGCGGGCCACGCGGAAGGCGGCGAAGCGGTAGCACCGCGCCGGGATGTGCGCCGTTCAACATCCGCACATCCACTCTCCTGGCTTCGGTCACGCGGTCGCCAACCGGCATCGGAAGAACTTGGGGGAGCGGGCCGCGTCCGAGCGGTCCCGCCGTCCCCGCCGACCCGGCCCGTGTCCAGGAGTAAGCCATGACCGGCGTCATCACGCTCGACCGCGCTCCGCAGTCCGCCGCACCCGTCCGTTACACCGTGACTCTCGCCCGCGACGAGGCCGACGTGCGTGCCGCGCAGCGGCTGCGGCACGAGGTCTTCGCCGGGGAGATGGGCGCCCTGCTGTCCACCCCGCAGCCTGGGTACGACATCGATGCCTTCGACGCGTACTGCGACCACCTGCTCGTGCACGACACCGTGAGCGGACAGGTGGTCGGCACCTACCGGCTGCTGCCGCCGGAGCGGGCCGCCGTCGCCGGGCGCCTGTATTCCGACGGCGAGTTCGACCTCTCCCCGCTGGACGCGATCCGGCCGGGCCTGGTCGAGGTCGGCCGGTCCTGCGTGCACCCCGACCACCGCGACGGTGCGGTCATCGGCCTGATCTGGGCCGGGATCGCCCGCTACATGCTCGACCGCGGCCACGAGTGGCTGGCGGGCTGCTGCTCCATCTCGCTGGCCGACGGCGGTGTGCTGGCGAGCGCCACCTGGAACCGGGTGCGGGCCAAGCACCTGGCTCCGGAGGAGTTCCGGGTACGCCCGCTGCTGCCCTGGATCCCGAACGAGCCGGCCGGCCCGGCGCGGAGCGAACTCCCGGCTCTGCTGCGGGGCTATCTGCGCCTCGGCGCCTGGGTGTGCGCCGAGCCCGCGCACGACCCGGACTTCGGGGTCGCCGACCTGTACGTGCTGCTGTCGATGCGCCGGGTCGATCCGCGCTACCTGCGGCACTTCCTCTCGCTCGTACCGGCCTGATGAGCGTCTGGCTGCCCAGCGCGCCCTGCACCCCGGGGGCGTGCGTGGAGCGGGCGGGGTCCGCGGCGGCCGTGCCGCGTGCCGTGCTGCGGCTGGCGGGGGTCACCGCCCTGCTGCTGGCCGGGATCGCGCTGTCCCCACTCGGCGGGAGGATCCCCGCCGAGTGGGTCAGGCGCTGGTGCCGGGCGGTCGTCCGGGCCGCGGGAGTCCGCGTCCGCGTCACCGGCGGCGCCCCGCCCGCCGGCGGGCTGCTGCTCGTCGCCAACCACATCTCCTGGCTCGACATACCGCTCCTGGCCGCCGTGCGCCCCGCGCGGATGCTCGCCAAGAAGGAGATCCGCGGCTGGCCGGTGGCGGGCGCGCTGGTGGCCCGGGGCGGTGCCCTGTTCATCGAGCGGGACCGGCTGCGCGCCCTGCCGGACACGGTCGCCCGCATCGCCGGGGCACTGCGGGGCGGGGCGGCCGTCGTGGCCTTCCCCGAGGGCAGCACCTGGTGCGGGCGGTCACAGGGCCGCTTCCACCGGGCCGTCTTCCAGGCCGCGCTGGACGCGGGCGTGCCCGTGCAGCCGGTGCGACTGCACTACCGGGCCGCCGGGGGCGCGGCCAGCACGGTCCCCGCGTTCGTCGGCGAGGACACACTGCTGGCCTCGGTGTGGCGGGTGGTCTCGGCACGCGGCCTGGTCGCCGAGGTGCAGGTGCGGCCGGTGATCGAAGCGGGCAGCCACCCCGACCGCCGCTCGCTGGCCCGCGCCGCCCAGCCCCTCACGGCCGAGCCCGCCTGGACCCACACGGCCCTGGTGCTCAGTGGCCGTACTCAAGGTGCGGCTTGAGCAGTCACCGGGACGGCGCCGGCTCCCGGGCCAGGTAGGGCGCCGTCGCGCTGCCCGCCGCGCGCGCCACGGCCGCCGGGGGCCCCACCGTCCGTGGCACGTCCGCCCAGGGGCCCGCCGCCATGATCCGCCCACCCGCGTCCCCGCCGTGCTCGGCAGGAGCAGCTCGACGCTCACGAACCGTTCCTGTGGACCGAGCGGGAGTGCCGGGCAGGGCGCGCTGGTCAGGAAGCGTTCCGCCTTGGCACGCAGGGCCGGGCTCCTGGAGTCCGAGAAGGTCTTCATCACGTACCGGCGGGCGCTCGTGTACGTGCCCTGGTACGGCCGCTGGATGCGGTCGGCGTCCCGCACCGGGTGGACGGTGACCACCGGCTGCTCGTCCGTGAACAGGATCCACTCCCGCTGAGCGGCGGGCAGCTCGCGCCAGGGCCGGTCCACGTCGTACCCGAGCGCGTCGAGGATGTCCCGCAGGTTCTTGCCCTGCCAGGCACCCGGCCAGGCGGCGATCGCACCCTCCCGGACGGACAGCCCCGGATCGGGGACCAGCAGTTCCTCGCTGGTCCGGTGCACCCGGCCCAGCCCGTGGCACTCCGGGCAGGCGCCGGCCGCAGTGTCGGGGGAGAAGGCGTCGGAATCCAGCCGCTCGGCGCCCGCCGGGTAGGTGCCGGCGCGGGAGAACAGCATGCGCAGCGAGTTGGAGAGGTTCGTCACCGTGCCGACGGAGGAGCGCGAGGTCGGCGCCGCGCGGCGCTGCTGGGCGAGACCTCGGGCGGCAGCCCGGTGATCTCCCCGGCCTTCGGCGCCCCCACCTGGTGGATCAGCCTGCGGGCGTACGGGGCGAGCCTCCGCGTAGATCGTGCCGAACGCCAGCGACGACTTCCCCGAGCCCGACACGAATTCGATGCGGTCCGTCGGGACGAAGATCCGAATGAGAATACTTGTGAGTCAATTCACTGGGATTCAACTGGATTGCTCCTAAAGCCAGGCTCTAGTGTCTTCGTCATACATGTGACTCTCATGGGTGTTATCCGGAGAGACTCGACCCCTGGAAGGTGGACAAGTGAGCGAAGATGCCGTGTGGGTCCGGGGTGTGACCGGAATCCAACTGCACCACGTCACCGATCTCCAGGACGCTCGTCGGTTCCTGGGTAACGCTGTCATGGCACTGAGTGCCGCCCATGTGCGGACCGGCGACGACAGATTCTCCGGCCTCGCGGACCAGCTCAAGAGCGTGGTCGCCGCGGCGCGCGATCTGGAGGGCGAGGCCCGGGAGCGTATGCACCGGCTGCACACCACGGACCCCGAGCGGTTCGTGCGCTGCCGGGAGGGCGAGGAGCCCTGGCCGGACGAGCATCAGGCTGGGTTCGTTCCGCGCCACACGTGCCGGGACGAATGCCTTTACCACGATCGCGGGGTGCTGGACGGAATCCTCCAGTGCACCTGCGGCCGGCCCCCGTGCCGTGCGTGCGCGATAGCGGGTACGCCCTGACGCCACGCCCCGTGCGCAATCGCCCGTAATTACCGCGGCTCACATACTCACAGCTCAAGACGGCGCCCCGCGGGCGCCGTCTTGAGCTGCCTTGACACCCGGCCCGTACAGGCGTTGCCTGTAATTAAGTGCGGAGCATTGCGACGCCCTTCGGCTTGATTGGATCCGTGCGCTTCCGCGCGGGCGGAGACGCGGCGAGTTGGAGGTTTTATGGCCACGTACGAATATTCGTGCAGTCGCTGTGGAGCGTTCGACGTGCGGCTGCCGATCGGCGCCGCGCCGGCGCGGCAGAGGTGCCCGCGGTGCTCCGCGCAGGCGCGGCGTGTGTACTCCGCTCCTGCGCTCGTGTCCACGTCGCCCGCTGTCACGGCCTTGCGTGAGCAAGAGGAGCGGTCGCGGGAAAACCCGGCGGTGGTGACGCGAGTTCCTCCCAGGAGAGCTGCGCAGAGGCCGGCCCATCCGGCGGTCGCCCGGCTCCCCCGGCCCTGAGGGCGGTAGTCGCCGGCGCGCGGAATATCGGGAGGTGAGTCCCCTTGGGCAACGTCGGACTTCTCTTCGTGGGTGCGGTGCTGTTCATGAACGGGCTGATGCTGCTGGGGAAGGTGGACAGCCGGGCAGCGGCTGTGTTCAACCTGTTCGTGGGCGGGCTTCAGGTCCTGACGCCCACCTATCTCATCATCGCCGCGAACGGGGATCCCAGAGCGATAATGCTGGCCTCCGGCATATTTCTCTTCGGTTTCACATATCTGTATGTAGGAATCGGATTGCTGATGGGGCTGGACACGACAGGAGTGGGATATTACTCACTGTTCGTGGCCATCGTGGCTCTGGGTTATTCGTTCGTCAGCTTCCGGCTGGTCAACGACAAACCATTCGGAGTCATATGGCTCTACTGGGCGTTCCTGTGGTTCTTCTTCTTCCTGCTCCTGGGACTGAAAATCGAGTCGCTGACGCCCTTTGTCGGCTGGGTGACCGCGATCGAGGGCTGGGTGACCGGTGTCATACCGGCATTCCTGCTCCTGACCGGTTACTGGGTCCCGCGGAACTACAACGAGACAGCGATCGCGCTGGGCGCGTTCGGCGTGCTGGTCTTCTCGGCGCTGTGGATCGTTCTCCGGCGCAGGGAGCACGGAAGGCCTTCGCGGGAGTACGGAGCCGCGGGCGCCCCGACCGGCAGCCCGGGCTGACGGCCGGTGCCACCGTGCGGGAGGTGGTCGACGGGACAACAGAGGCACAAAGCGGGGGACGGCAGCACCACACAAGGAACTGACATGCCTGAAATAGTCTTCAGCGTCGACCAGTCCCGGTCGATGGCTGAGCAGAACGTACCGGGACACAACAGGTGGCATCCGGACGTCCCGGTGGCCGCCATGGTCCGCCCGGGTGACGAGTTCCGCGTCGAATGCCGCGAATGGACCGACGCGCAGATCGGCAACAACGACTCCGCCAACGACGTCCGTGATGTCGACTTGAAGCGCTGCCACATGCTCAGCGGCCCGATAGGCGTCGAAGGCGCGGAGCCGGGCGACCTGCTCGTCGCGGACATCCTCGACCTGGGGCCGGTACCGCAGCAGGTGGGGGACGCCCCGGGTCAGTCCTGGGGATACACCGGCGTCTTCGCCAAGGCCAACGGCGGCGGCTTCCTGACCGACTACTTCCCGGACGCCTACAAGGTGATATGGGACTTCCACGGCCAGGTGGCGACCTCCAGGCACCTTCCCGGTGTCCGCTTCACCGGCATCACCCACCCCGGCCTCTTCGGCACCGCGCCGTCCGCGGAGTTGCTGGAACTGTGGAACACGCGGGAACAGGCACTGGTCGACACCGACCCGGACCGGATCCCGCCTCTGGGACTCACGCCCGACCCCGATCAAGCCCTCTCCGGTCAGGCAAGCGGATCCGATGCCGAACGCATCGCCGGGGAAGGGGCCCGTACTGTTCCCGCGCGGGAGAACGGTGGCAACCACGACATCAAGAACTTCACCCGCGGAGCACGAGTCTTCTACCCCGTCCACGTCAAGGACGCCAAGCTGTCGGGCGGTGATCTGCACTTCAGCCAGGGCGACGGTGAGATCACCTTCTGCGGCGCCATCGAGATGGGCGGCTACATCGACTTCCACGTCGATCTGATCAAGGGCGGCATGGAGAAGTACGGCATCACCACCAACCCCGTCTTCATGCCGGGCAACGTCGAGCCGCGGTACGCGGAGTTCATGTCCTTCATCGGGATCTCCGTGGACCACGACACCAACACCAACTACTACCTGGACGCGACGGTCGCCTACCGCCGCGCCTGCCTGAACGCCGTCGAGTACCTGAAGAGGTTCGGCTACACCGGACAGCAGGCCTACCTGCTGCTCGGCGCGGCCCCCATCGAGGGACGCATCAGCGGAATCGTCGACATCCCCAACGCCTGCTGCTCCCTCTATCTGCCCACCGGGATCTTCGACTTCGACGTCCGTCCCACCGCGGCGGGACCGAAGAGCGTGGACCGCGGGCAGTGCGCGGTGACCTCCTGACGCCCGGGGATGCCCGGACCGGAGACGATCCCGCCTCCCGGCACCCGCACGGCACGCCACCGGCCTCGCCGTGCGGGTGCGCATCCGTCCGGAGGAACTTGCCCCGCGGCGCCGTTGCGGTCCTTTCCGGGCCATGGCCCGGCGACGATGCTGAGGCCGTATGGACATCCTCCTCGTCGCCAGCGCCTTCAACAGCCTGTGCCAGCGCGTCCACGTCGAGCTCGCCGACCGGGGCCACCGCGTGGAGGTGGTGCTGGCCTCGCACGGGGACGACGCGGTGCGCGAGGCCGTCCGGGAGATTGCTCCGGAGCTGATCGTCGCGCCGATGCTGAAGACCGCCCTCCCCGAGGACGTGTGGCGGGAGCGCACCTGCCTGATCGTGCACCCCGGCCCGCCCGGCGACCGGGGCCCGTCGTCCCTGGACTGGGCCGTCGCCGAGGGCGCCGGACGGTGGGCGGTGACCGTGCTCCAGGCCGAAGCGGGCATGGACGCCGGTGCCGTCTGGGCGTCGGTGCCGTTCACCGTGCCGCCCGTCGCCAAGAGCGACCTGTACCGGGGCGAGGTCTCCGACGCCGCGGTGACCGCCGTCCTGCTGGCGGTGGAACGCTACGCCGGCGGCTCGTACAAACCGCGCCCGCAGAGCGACCCCGGGATCTCCGTGACCTGGCGCGACTTCTTCCGGCAGGACCGGCGGCGCGTCGACTGGCGGTACGACGACACCGCCACCGTGCTGCGCAAGCTGCGCGGCGCCGACTCCCAGCCGGGTGTCCTCGACGACCTCCTCGGACACGAGGTCTTCCTGCACGGCGGCCACCCCGAGGACGAGCTGCGGGGCCGCCCCGGCGAGCTGATCGCCACCCGGAACGGCGCCGTGTGCCGGGCCACCCGGGACGGCGCGGTGTGGATCCCGGAACTCCGCCCCCGCCGCGGCTCCGGCGACCCCGCACCCTTCCGGCGCCCGGCGGCCGACGTGCTCGGCGACCGGCTGCCCGACGTACCGGAGGTGCCCGCCCCCCTGGAGCCGCTCCCGGGCCGGCGCACCTGGGGCGACATCAGCTACCGCCGGCACGGCGACATCGGCCATCTGGCCTTCTCCTTCCCGGGCGGGGCGATGAGCACCTCGCAGTGCCGCCGCCTCCTCGCCGCCTACCGGCACGCCCTGACCCGGCCCACGTCCGTCCTCGTCCTCGGCGGAGTGCGCGACTTCTTCTCCAACGGCATCCACCTGGGCGTCATCGAGTCCGCAGCCGACCCGGCCGAAGAGTCGTGGACCAACCTCAACGCCATGAACGACCTGGTCGAAGCGGTGCTGCGGACCACGGACCGCCTGGTGATCGCCGCGCTCGGCGGCAACGCGGCGGCGGGCGGAGTGATGCTGGCGCTCGCGGCGGACGAGGTCTGGTGCCGCTCCGGCGTCGTCCTGAACCCGCACTACCGGCGGATGGGCCTGTACGGCTCGGAGTACTGGACGTACAGCCTGCCCCGCCGCGTCGGCGACGCCGCGGCCGAGCGGCTGACCCGCGAGGCGCAGCCGGTGAGTGCCGCCACGGCCGTCCGGCTGGGCCTCACCGACCGGGTGGTGACCGCCGCCCCCGGTGCGTTTCCCGAGGAGGTGCGCCGTCTCGCCGCCGCCCTCGCCGGGACACCGGACGTACGGGAGCGGATCGCGGGCAAGGCGGCGGCACGCGCCCGGGACGAGGAACGGCGGCCGCTCGCCGCGTACCGGGAGGACGAGCTCACCCGCATGCACCGCGTCTTCCACGACCCAGGGGCGCCGTACCACGCGCTGCGCTCCGCGTTCGTCCGCAAGCAGCCGAGCGGCTCGCCCCGGCCGCTCGCGCCCGTCCCGGCCACGCCGGGTGAGCCCCGATGACGCCGCCGCGCCTGCTGGTCGCCGGCATCGGGAACATCTTCCTCGCCGACGACGCCTTCGGACCCGAGGTGATCAAGGCCCTGGCCGGGCGGCCCCTGCCCGCGCAGGTCCACGTGCGGGACTTCGGCATCCGCGGCATGGACCTCGCGTACCAGCTCCTCGACGGCTACGACGCCGCCGTCTTCGTCGACGCCGCCCCGCGCGGCCTGGCACCGGGCACGCTGTCGCTGATCGAGCCCGATCTCCCCGACGCCACGGACACCGCCCGGCACGCCCCCGAGGCGCACGGCATGGACCCCGTGAAGGTCCTGGCGCTCGCCGCGCACCTCGGGGAGGGCGCGCTGCCCCGCGTCGTCGTCCTCGCCTGTGAGCCCGAGGCGGTGCCGAGCGCCGACGACCCGGACGTCACCGTCGGTCTGAGCGCGTCCGTGCGCGACGCCGTCGAACGGGCCGTGCCGCTGCTCCACACCGTGGTGGAGCGGCTGCTGGCCGACGCCGGCGCCGCGCTCGCGGCCACATGACCCCGCAGGTCAGTGGCGGTGCCGGACACCGGAGGCGGAACCGGCCATGCGCCAGATCCTGATCTCGCGCACCAGCCCGGGGAGCTCCCAGACCAGCAGGCCCAGCACCGCGCTCCCGACGAGCACCGCCTGTGCCGTCAGTACGCGTTTGGCCGTCACCGTTGCCATTGCCATGTCTGCTCCCTAAGCCGCTCAGCCCGGCGGAATGCTCGGCATGATCTTCAGGATCGCTTCGTGCTTCTTCCAGTGGATGCCCGTGGACCGGCGCGCGTCGGCGGTGCCGTCCTCGTGATGCCCCGTCTGGTGCTCGTACGGGCCCTTGTTGCCCTGGTGGAGGCCGAAGACGTGACTGGGCGTGTCGGGCTTCGCCTGCGGTCTGCCGACCCGGATGCTGCCCATGGTGTTCCTCCTTACGGTCGTGCGGCCGGTGCCACCGGCTGTGTGGCCGCCAACTCGGTGAAAAACCGTTCCAGTACCGGCCAAATCGTCTCTCCACCGGACATTCCCTGCCACTCCTGGCGCACCAGCCCGACGATCCGGAAGCAGTCGTCGACCGGCACGATCCAGTGGTGCGCGAGCCCCCGGGCGGTGTTCACCAGCAGCGCCTCCACCTCGGGTACCAGGCCGGCCAGCGGCGGACAGCCGGCCGCGACCTTCCGCCAGGCGTCCTCGTCCACCTCCCAGCGGGTGGCGCCCGCCGGGCTCGGGTAGTGCGCGAGGACCGTGCCGTCCGGGCGGGGCACGAAGAAGGCCAGTCCGACGGGCACGCCCAGCGGTTCGGTGTCCACCGGGGGCAGCCGGAGCCGGCGCAGCGGGATCAGCCGGTAGCGTCCGTCGCCCTCCTCACCCTCGGTGAACAGCAGCGCACAGGGCCGGCAGGCGCACAGCACCTCTTCGCGTACGCCGTCGTGGAGGTGGCGGTGGCCGTCCGGCACCGGGGCCGCGCACAGGTCGCACAGTTCCTCGGCCGCCGTCCGCCGGGCGGCGGCGGAGCGGATGACCCGCCCCAGCGCGCCGCCGGTCACTGTGCCACCCGCGGCCGCCGGGCACGGTGGGTGAGGGTGTCCAGCGGTACGAACGCGGGGGCGGGGGCGTCCCGCACCTGCTCCACCGCCTGAAGCTCGGGTGCCACCCCGAGGATCGCCTCCCGGACCGCGTCCAGGATCCCGGCGGACGACGAGCCGCAGCCCTTGACCGCCAGGCGGACCCGGGCCACCGCCTGGTCGATGCCGACCAGTTCGAGGTCGCCGCCCCGCTCGCGCAGCTCCCCGCCCAGCCGCTCCACCACCCGGGCCACCCGGGCCTGAACCGGCTCGGGGTGGATGCCGTGCAGGACCATCAGGTGGGCGAGGAGTTCGTCCTCGGCCAGTGCCCCGGCCAGGTCGGCGTCCGCGCGGTCCAGGATCCTGGCCAGCGCCTCGCCGTAGACCTCGGTCAGCGCCCGTACCGCCTCGAGGGCCTCCCGGGCGGTCGGGCCCGGGGTCTCCTCCAGGTGCTCCAGCAGGTCGTCGAGGCGGGCCAGCCGCGCGGCGAGGGACGCCTCGTCGAGCCGGGGTCCGTCAGCCATGGCCGCCGGCTCCGTATGTCGGCGAGTGCAGCGTGGTCAGTGTCTTCCCCTTGCCCACGTACATGTGCACACCGCACGGCAGACAGGGGTCGAAGCTGCGTACGGTGCGCATGATGTCGACGCCCTTGAAGTCGTCGGGGCCGTTCTCCTCGAAGATCGGCTGTCCCTGTACGGCGTCCTCGTACGGGCCGGGGGTGCCGTAGATGTCCCGGGGGCTGGCGTTCCACGGGGTGGGCGGGTACGGGTGGTAGTTGGCGATCTTCTTGTCCCTGATCACCAGGTGGTGGGAGAGCACCCCGCGCACCGCCTCGTGGAAGCCGCAGCCGATCGCCTCGTCCGGCACCTCGAAGTTCTCGAAGATCTTGGTGTCGCCCGCCCGGATCAGGCCCATCGCCTCCTCCAGGAACTGAAGGGCCATGGCGGCGGCGTAGGCGATGAAGTACGGCCGGGCGCGGTCCCGTTCGATGGTGTTGCTCCATTTGGGGATGTGCCACTCCAGCGTCGTCTCCGGCAGGCTCTCGCCCTTGGGCAGCGAGATGCGCACGCTGTTGCCGGTGGCCTTGACGTACGGGGTGTCGACGATGCCGTTCAGCGCGGTCGACCACAGCCGGGCCAGCGGACCGCCGCCCGTGTCCAGGGCGAGGTGGTCGCCGCTGCGCTGGTCGTACCAGCGCGGACTCATCACCCAGCTGTACTTCTCGGCGAAGTCACGTTTCTGCGGTACCGGGACGGTCGTCTGGTTCCACGGGTGGCGCATGTCGACCGGGTTGCCGAGCGGGTCGTGGGTGACGAACGGCTGCTCGTTGACCCAGTCCTCGTAGTACGAGCTGCCGAGCATGATCCGCATGCCGAGGTTGATGTCGATGAGGTTGTTGGTGACCAGCTTGCCGTCGACGATGACGCCCGGGGTGACGTACATCGCCTTGCCCCACTGGTTCATCGTCTCGTAGCGGTAGTCGACGACGTCCGGGTTCTGCCAGGCGCCCCAGCAGCCGAGCAGGATGCGGCGCTTGCCGACCTCCTCGTAGCCGGGCAGCGCCTCGTAGAAGAAGTCGAAGACGTCGTCGTTCATCGCGACGGCCTTCTTGACGAAGTCGATGACCCGCATCAGCCGGCTGAGGTAGTCGGTGAAGGTGTTCGGCTGCGGCATCGTGCCCACGCCGCCCGGGTACAGCGTCGACGGGTGGACGTGCCGCCCCTCCATCAGGCAGAACATCTCCCGGGTGACCCGGCTGACCTTCAGCGCCTCCTTGTAGACCTCGCCCTCGAACGGGTTGAACGCCTTCATGATGTCGGCGATGGTGCGGTAGCCGTGGATGTCGCCGCGGGGTGCGTCGGTGCGCTCGGCACGGGCCAGCAGGCCGGGGTTGGTGGCCTTGACCATCGCCTCGCAGAAGTCCACGAACACCAGGTTGTCCTGGAAGATCGTGTGGTCGAACATGTACTCGGCGGCTTCGCCGAGGTTGGTGATGTAGTCGGCCAGCCGCGGCGGCTTGACGCCGTAGGCCATCTGCTGGGCGTAGTTCGAGCAGGTGGTGTGGTTGTCGCCGCAGATCCCACAGATGCGCGAGGTGATGAAGCCGGCGTCGCGCGGGTCCTTGCCCTTCATGAACACCGAGTAGCCGCGGAACAGCGACGAGGTGCTGTGGCATTCGACGACTTCCCGGTTGGCGAAGTCGATCTTCGTGTAGATGCCCAGGTTGCCGATGATCCGGGTGATCGGATCCCAGGACATGTCCACGAGCTGGGCGGGTTTGCGCCGCGTGGACCGGGCCTCGGTAGTCGTCATCTGGCTTGCTGCCCCTTGCTGTTCGGGTTCCATCGGTGAGTGGTGGGTCCCCCCCCGGTGTTGCCGTGTCAGGCGCGCCAGTGCGGGTCGTAACCGCTGGTCAGCTTGCGCTTGTTGTGCCGCCACTTGGGCTCGTGGTTCACGATGTCGTTCGTCAGTCCGCGCAGCCGGCGTACGACCGCCCCGTACGGCTTGACGACCAGCGACGACAGCGTTGCACCGGGAGGCTCGTCCATGAACGGCATGAACGCGTCGGGGAAGCCGGGCATCGTGCAGCCGATGCAGATGCCGCCGACGTTCGGGCAGCCGCCGATGCCGGCCATCCAGCCGCGCTTGGGCACGTTGCAGTTGACGACCGGGCCCCAGCAGCCGGTCTTCACCAGGCACTTGGGGGAGTTGTAGTCCTTGGCGAAGCTGGCCTGCTCGTAGTACGAGCCCCGGTCGCAGCCCTCGTGCACGGTCTTGCCGAACAGCCACTGCGGTCGCAGCATGTGGTCCAGCGGTGGCGGGGGAGCGGCCCCGGCCGCGTGCTGGAGCACCCAGACCAGGGTCTCCATGAAGTTCTCGGGCTGGATGGGGCAGCCGGGCACGTTGACGATGGGCAGACCCCCCTGCGACACGAAGTCCCAGCCGAGGTAGTCCGCGAGGCCCATCGAGCCGGTGGGGTTGCCCGCCATCGCGTGGATGCCGCCGTAGGTGGCGCAGGTGCCGGCGGCCACCACCGCCCAGGCCTTCGGGGCCAGTTGGTCGATCCACCAGTTCAGGGTCAGCGGCTGGCCGGTGTCCGGGTCGTTGCCGAACGACGTCCAGTAGCCGTCGCCCTTGATGATGTTCTGGTTCGGGATCGAGCCCTCGATGACGAGCATGAACGGGGCCAGTTCGCCGCGGGCCGCCGCCCGGTACGGAGCGAGGAAGTCCTCGCCGCCCAGGCTCGGTGAGAGCACCTTGTTGACCAGGTTCACCTTCGGCAGGCCGGGGATCAGGCCGAGTACCACGTCCTCGATGGAGGGCTGGCCGGCGGCCGTGAGCGAGACGGTGTCGCCGTCGCAGCTCATGCCCTCGGAGATCCACAGGATGGTGATCTCGTCGAAGCCCTCGCGCCGTTCGGACCGGCTGGGGTCCTGGCTGACTTCGGTGGTGCCGCTATGGGTGGTCATGTCCTCGGCCTCCGCTGCAATCGGTCCCTGAGTCGGTCGAACGCCGCGGCCACCGGCCCGGCGAGGGTGAGCGCGGGTGGATGGTCCGGCGCGTGGGGGTGGGGGCGGGTCGGTACGTCCTGTCTGGCCTTCGCCAGCAGCCGCCCGAGGTCGTCGAGCTCCTGCCGGGAGACGGAGGCGCGCAGCCGGGGCATGAACACTTCCTCCTCCTCGCGCACGTGCTCCTCGACCTCGCGGCGCAGCCGGGCGACGAGTTCGTCCGTCCGCTCGTCCCCTTCGTCGAGCCGGTCCAGAGCGAGCAGCGACTCCTTGACCGCCATGTGCTCGCCGAGGTGCTCGTCGATCTCGCGTCCGCCGTCGACGAAGACCTTCCTCGCCAGGGGGTAGACGTACATCTCCTCCAGGGCGGCGTGCCGGGACAGTTCCCGCACGAGCAGTTCGACGACACCCCGCCGCTGCCGGTCCGAGGCGGCCGAGTGGTAGTCGCGGAACAGCTGCTCCACCCTGCGGTGGTCGTGGGTCAGCAGCTCAAGGGCTTCCATCGGGCGCTCCCTCGTCCACGGTGGCGGAAAGTGGCTCCAGTTCGTGCGGGCGGAAGTAGAAGTAGCGGCCGTACCAGGCGTTGAGGTCCGCGGCCGGGTCGTCGTCGAGCGTGACGGCCAGGTGCTCACTGCCGTCCACGTCGTGGAACACGGCCGCCACGCGGGCCGTGCGGCCGGCCAGGAACATGTCCTGCGCGTCCGCTCCCCGCCCGGCCGGCCGCAGCCGCACGGTGCTGCCGGCCGCGACGGGCACACCGTCCACGGTCACGCTGTCGGTCGTGGGCGACAGTCCCTCGTCGCCGCCCTCCTGCCACCAGGGGACCATTCCGCGCGGCCCGGCGGCCACCGGCGGTGCGCCGAACGGGTCCGCGGCGGGCGAAGGCGGGGCGGCCGGTGTGCCGCGGGTCGCCGGCTGGAGGGAGCGGATCGCACCGTGCAGGCGGGCGAACATCTCCGGCGGCATGTTCTCGACCCGGTCGAGGATGTCCGCGGCCCGCCGGTCGGTGGCCCGGGCCTCGCGCTTCTCCTCGTCCGTCAGCAGCAGCGTGCGCAGGCTCAGGATCTCGTCGATCTCGGCGGCGTCGTGCAGGTCGCCCGGACTCTCGGGGGCCACCTGCGGATGGTCCGGCAGGATGATCGGCGAGGACAGGACCGCGTCGCCGCGGCCCGGTCCGCCGCCCAGGACGGGGAAGGTGAACAGGTTCCGGCAGCCGCGGGCGTGCTCCTCGTTCCCCTCGGGCGGCTCGATCAGCGACCCGAACTCGACGCCGGTGCCGCAGATCAGGGTGTGGGTGGCCATGAGCGCGTGCCGCAGCGCCTCGGCGCGGGGCACGCCGGCGCCGCCGGGCAAGGACCCGGTGTTCTCGGTGCGCACCCGCAGCCGGTACAGCGCGGTGCCGTCGCCGTCGTCCCGGATCCGCTCGGCCCGGACCGTCGTCACGGCGTGGACCGGGTCCCGGCGGCGCACCACCCGGCCCGCCCCGCCGCCCACTTGCTCCGTCCCCGCGCCGCCGGGCGAGCCCACCGTCGTACGGTGGAGGCCCTGGAGGAGCCGGGCCAGCGGGACGTCGATCTCCGCCTCGCGGGGTACCGCCTCGTCGAAGGTCAGATGGACCTCCGCCCCGGTCTCCAGCGCCTCCACCGGCCGGTGGAGGCCGTCGCCGGTGGACTGCTCCACCTGCTTGCGCTGGAGCTGAAGGTAACGCACCGTCACCCGCAGCCGGGCGTCGCCGGACGCCCGCAGCAGGCACTCGGTCTGCTGGTACCAGGAGTCCACCGAGCCGGACACGCCCGGTGGCACCGGCCCGTCCGCCTCGGCCCACTCGCGCGGGGTGAGGACGCCGAACTGCCAGCGCATCCGGTTCTTGGGGGATGACCGGCGGTACGGATAAAGAAGGTAGCCCTCGTAGAGCACGGCGTCGGCGACCGTGCGCAGCCGCTGGAGCGCCTCGTCACGTGATGCGAGCGCAGCACATCCGCTCCGAGCGGTACCGTCCACCATCCTGTCTCCTGTCACGCCGGCCATCCCTTCCACCAGCGTCACACCGCTCACACCGGTCGGCCTCCTGTGGCCACCGGGATTGGTCCACTCGGAGGAGCACCCTCGCGCGGACCGCGCATTCACCGGGTCCGGCCTTCAGCCGTGGCGGGGACTCAGCGCCGGACCTGCGAGCGCCAGCCGTGGAGCCGGACCGGCGGCCCGGGTGGCCGAGCCGCCGCTCGCGCTGGAGTCGCAGTTCTTCGGGCACCGCGCGGGGGCACGGCCAACGGCCGAACGACCTGTTCGCGGTTCCTGCCTCTGGTCGAGGGCGGTTCCCGGGCTCCGAGGCCGCCGGCTCGTCGGCGGTGTCTAGGGTGGGCGTGTGACAGACAGCAGCCGGCGGCCGCTCGCCGTGTTCGACCTCGACAACACCCTTGCCGACACGGCGCACCGGCAGCGGTTTCTGGAGCGCAGGCCGCGGGACTGGGACGCCTTCTTCGCCGCCGCCCCCGCGGACCCGCCGCTCGCCGAGGGCGTGGCGCTGGCGCGTGGCAGTGCCGAGGAGTGCGAGGTCGTCTACCTCACCGGGCGGCCCGAGCGCTGCCGGCGCGACACGCTCGACTGGCTGGCCGCGCACGGTCTGCCCGAGGGACGCGTGTTCATGCGGCGCGACGCCGACCGCAGGCCCGCCCGCCACACCAAGCTGGAGATCCTGCGCCGGCTGGCCCGTGACCGGGAGGTCCGGGTCCTGGTGGACGACGACGAACTGGTGTGCGGCGACGCCGAACGGGCCGGGTTCACCGTCGTACGGGCCCGCTGGGCCCAGCCGTCGGCCGCGCTGGCCGATGCCCAGGAGCAGGAGGGGCGGACGTGAGGAGGGCCGGGCCGGTCAGCCCTCGTCCTCCAGGCGGAAGCCCACCTTCAGCCCGACCTGCCAGTGCCCGATCTCGCCGTTCTCGATCTGGCCCCTGACCTGTGTCACCTCGAACCAGTCGAGGTTGCGCAGGGTCTGGTGGGCGCGCGCGATGCCGTTGCGGATGGCCTGGTCGACGCCTTCGGGGGAGGTGCCGACGATCTCGGTGACCCGGTAGGTGTGGTTCGACATGGCGGGTGCTCCTCTTCCTCCGTGACAGGGGTGCCACGCGTCACACCACCGTGCCGCATGCGGAGGCGGATTGCGAGGCGATCGGGCCGTAACCCGGGGTAGGCCTTGACCTCCGCATTGGTCCATACCAAAATCCAGCACGCCCGTACGAGCGTCCGTGCTCGTCCCCCACGTCGGGCCCCCTTCCCTGTCCGCCAGACAGAACAGGACCCCTCGTGCGACGTCGACTCCTCGCCCTCATCTGTGTGTCCGCCTCCCTCGCCGCCGGCTGCGGTGTCCTGCCGGGCGGCGACGAGCGGCACACCGTCACCGTGTGGCTGATGAAGGACAGCGCGTCGAAGGACTTCCTGCGCCGCTTCACCGAGGACTTCGAGCACAGCCACGGCGACATCCGCCTCGACATCCGCATCCAGGAGTGGACCGGCATCGTCGACAAGGTGCAGAACGCGCTCAGGAGCGACGCCAAGGACGGCCCCGACGTCATCGAGGTCGGCAACACCCAGGTCCCGCGCTACGTCGAGGGCAACCGCCTCACCGACCTCACACTGGAGTCGGTGCGCGACTGGGACAAGGAGCACTGGCTGCCCGGCCTGACCGAACCCGGGCACCAGGGGACCCAGCAGTACGGCATCCCCTGGTACGCCGCCAACCGCGTCGTCATCTACCGCAAGGACCTCTTCGAACGGGCCGGCATCACCGGTCCGCCGAAGACCCGTGAGGAGTGGCTCGCCGACACGGAGAAGCTCGACTCCGGGGGCAACCAGGGCATCTACCTGGCGGGACAGGACTGGTACACGCTCGCCGGCTTCATCTGGGACGAGGGCGGCGACCTGGCCGAGGAGAAGGGCTTCCGCTGGAAGGGCACCCTGGACAGCCCGGCGGCGCTGCGCGGCATGGACTTCTACCGGAGGCTCCAGGCGCTCGGCAGGGGGCCGGTCGGCTCCGACGAGGAACATCCGCCCCAGGCGGGCGTGTTCGCGGACGGCAAGGTGGCGCAGATCGTGGCCGTGCCGGGGCTCGCGCAGTCGATCGTGCAGCAGAACCCTGAACTCAAGGACGAGTTGGGCTACTTCCCGGTGCCCGGGAAGACCGCGAGCCGGCCCGGCGCCGTGTTCACGGGCGGCTCCGACCTCGTCGTACCCCGCAACACCGACCAGCCGGACCGCGCCGTCGAGGTCGTCGCGGCCCTCACCGGCGCCACGTGGGACACCGATCTGGCCCGCACCATGAACTACGTGCCCAACAGGACGACCCTGGCGAGCGGGGTCGCGGGCGAGGAGGGGGTCGCCGCCATGGCGGCGGGCGCCGCACACGGGCGGGCGACCCCCAGCACCCCTCAGTGGACCGCCGTCGAGACCGACAACCCGATCAAGGAGTACATGAGCAAGGTGCTCGGCGGCGCGGACCCGGCGACCGAGGCCCGCCGCGCCTCCCGCCGCATCACCGACGAGCTCGCGCCCGGCCTGGACTGAGGCGGATGACGCCGCCGGGCCCCTGTGGTCACCGGGCCATGCTCAGCGACAGCGCGAACCGCCCCTGCGAGTCGGTCCACCAATGGGTCAGATCCAGCCCGGCGAGGGCCAGTTCGGTGGTGATCCCGTCCCGTCGGAACTTCGCCGACACCTCGGTGCGCAGCTCCTCGCCCGCCGCGAAGTCGACCGCGAGGTCCAGAGCGGGGATCTTCACGGTCTGGGCCGCACGGGAGCGCAGCCGCATCTCGATCCACTCGTTCGCCGCGTCCCACAGGGCCACGTGCTCGAAGGCACCGGGATCGAAGTCGGCGCCCAGTTCGCGGTTGACGACGGCCAGGACGTTCTTGTTGAACTCGGCCGTCACCCCGGCCGCGTCGTCGTACGCCCGGACGAGGACGTCCTCCTCCTTGACCAGGTCCGTGCCGAGCAGCAGGGCGTCACCCGGCGACAGCAGCGCGCGGACGGAGGCGAGGAACCGGGCGCGTTCGGCGGGCAGGAGATTGCCGAGGGTGCCGCCCAGGAAGGCCAGCACCCGTGGGCCGGGCGTGTCCGGAAGGGCCAGCGCGGCCGTGAAGTCGGCGATCAGGGCGTGCACTTCGAGCTCCGGCCGCTCCCCGACGAGGGCCTGCCCGGCCTGGGTCAGGGCGCTCTCGCTGACGTCGACGGGGACGTAGACGCGCAGGCTGGTGAGCGCGTCGATCAGGTACCGCGTCTTCTCGGAGGAGCCGGAGCCCAGTTCGACCAGCGTGCGGGCCCCGGTCGCGGACGCGATCTCGCCGGAGCGGGTGGTGAGGATCTCCCGTTCGGCGCGGGTCGGGTAGTACTCGGGCAGTTCGGTGATCTGCTCGAACAGCTCGCTGCCCCGGGCGTCGTAGAACCACTTCGGCGGCAGGGCCTTGGGGGTTGCGGTGAGGCCGTGCCGGACGTCGGCGCGCAGCGCGGCGTCCGTCGCGTCCTCGGGAAGGGTGCGGGTGACGTGCAGGGGACTCACGTGCAGGACTCCTTCGTCGATGGGGGCGCCCCCGCTCGAGCGGAGCGAGGCGTGGGGGAGGGGGCCAGGTCCTTCAGTGGGGTCAGCCGGGCGCCGGCCCGGTCGGCCGCGAGCAGCGTGCGGTCGGGCACTTCCTGCCAGCGCGGATCGTCGTCGTACGGCTCGGAGGCCACGACGGCGCGGCCGGGCTCCGTGAGGTACCAGAGCGTGTCGCCGCAGGCGGTGGCGGTGACGGTCTCGCCGTCGGTGAGCAGCAGGTTGAGCCGGGAGGCGGGGGCCGCCTCGGCGACCTGGAGAACCGTCTCGGCGAGGGCGCGGCCGGCCTCCTCGCCGGAGTGCAGCCGGTGCAGCACCAGCGCCCAGACGAAGGCCGAGTCGGTGCGCGCCTCGAGCGACAGCAGGTCGACCGGGGGCAGCGTGGGGGCCAGCGGGGCCACGGACCGCGGCCAGCCCCTGATCGCGCCGTTGTGGCTGAACAGCCACCGGCCCGCGGCGAACGGCGCCGCCGCGGCCTCCGCGTCGGCGCCCGCCAGGGTGGCGTCGCGCACCGCGGCGAGCAGCGCGCTCGTCCGGACCACCCGGGCCAGGTCGGCGAAGGACTGGTCGGCCCAGATCGGCCCGGCCCGCCGGTAGCGGGCCGGCACCGGATCGTCCGGGGCGTACCAGCCGACGCCGAAACCGTCGGCGTTGACCGTGCCGTAGCGCTGCCGCCGTGGCGCCCACGACTGGCGGTACAGGCCGTGCGGGGGCTCCACGATCACCTCGCCCAGCGGCTCCGGCGGCCCCACGTACGCCAGATGACGGCACATCAGACGTCCTCCGAGCGGGCGGTGCGGAAGCCGGAGAAGATCTGCCGCCGGATCGGGTAGTCCCAGTTGCGGAACGTGCCCCGGCAGGCCACCGGGTCCACGGCGAACGAGCCGCCGCGCAGCACCTTGTACTCAGGCCCGAAGAACACCTCCGAGTACTCCTTGTACGGAAACGCGGTGAACCCCGGGTACGGCAGCAAGTCGCTCGCCGTCCACTCCCACACGTCGCCGATCAACTGGCGTACGCCGAGCGGGGACTCGCCCGCCGGGTAGCTGCCCGCCGGGGCGGGGCGCAGGTGCCGCTGACCCAGGTTGGCGTGGACCGGCGCCGGGTCGGCGTCGCCCCACGGGTAGCGCCTGGAGCGCCCGGTGGCGGGGTCGTGCCGGGCGGCCTTCTCCCACTCGGCCTCGGTGGGCAGCCGGCGCCCGGCCCAGCGGGCGTAGGCGTCGGCCTCGTACCAGCACACGTGCAGCACGGGCTCGTCGGGCGGGACGACCTCGGTGACGCCGAAGCGGCGCCGCAGCCACTGGCCGCCGTCGCGGCGCCAGAACTGCGGTGCGGTGATGCCGTGCCGGCGTATGTGCGCCCAGCCCTCGGGTGTCCACCAGCGCTCGGTGTCGTAGCCGCCGTCCTCGATGAACGCCAGGTACGCGGCGTTCGTCACCGGTGTGGTGTCGATGCGGAAGGGGGCCACCTCCACGCGGTGCGCGGGGCGTTCGTTGTCCAGCGCCCACGGCTCGGTGGACGTGCCCATGGTGAACGGGCCGCCGGGGACGAGGACTTCGGCCGGTCCGGTGAACAGCGGCGCCGGGTCCGGGTCGGGTGCGGTCAGGACCTGCGGGCCCTTGCGGAGCTGATGGGTGATCAGCATCGTCTCGTCGTGCTGCTGTTCGTGCTGGGCGATCATGCCGAAGGCGAAGCCCGCCTCGGTCAGCCGGGTGCCGTGCAGCGCCGCGCTCTCCAGCAGGTCCAGGGCACGGCCGCGTACCTCGGCCGCGTAGCCGCGGGCCTCGGCGGGCGGCAGCAGCGGCAGCGAGGGACGTTCGGCACGCGAGTGCTCGAAGGCGTCGTACAGGCCGTCGATCTCGGGCCGCATCGGCTCCCGGCCGCCGACCGCCCGCAGCAGCCACAGCTCTTCCTGGTTGCCGATGTGCGCGAGGTCCCACACCAGCGGGGACATCAGCGGCGAGTGCTGGGCGGTGAGGTCCGGCTCGTCGACACAGCTGGTCAGCAGGGTGGTCCGGGCCCGCGCGGTGGTCAGGGAGGCCAGCGCGCGCTCTCGGACAGCCTGGTGATCGGTCTCGTGCTCGGTCTCGGGGGCGGTCATGGGCGGATGTCCTTCCCGTGGGTGCGGGGAGCCGTGCCGCGCAGGCGGTCCAGCATGTCGTCGGCGGGGCAGCGGCCCCGGGCGACGTAGCGGTCGGAGTACGCCGCGACGGCGTCCGTGACCTCGGTCGTGGCGCCGAGCCGGGGGAGCGCCTCCAGCGCCGCCGCGAAACAGGCGACGGCGGCCTCCCGCAGCTCGGTGTCGGCCAGCGCGTGCCGGGCCGCGTCCGTCCACAGCGGGTTGTGCGGCGCGGGCAGCCCGAGCGTCCGTTCGGCCAGGGGCTTCACGGTGCGGTACGCGGTCTCGGCGGCCTCCGGGTCGTCGAAGAGCGCGGCCGTCACCGCGAGCGGCACGATCCACCCGTCGTCGCCGGGCTGCGCGTCAATCATGCGCAGCTCCAGGTGACCGCGCGGTCTGACCGGCGGGAAGAGCGTCGTCAGGTGGTAGTCGAGGTCCGCGTGGGTCGGCGGCCGGGGCTCCGCCTCGCGGATCCAGTCCCGGAAAGTGAGCCCCTCGGGCACCTCCCAGGGGGCGCCGTCGAGCCGTACGCACATCACCGGCGCGTCGAGCACGTGCCGGGCCCAGGCGGTGCGCGGTTCGCCGGCCGGGGGCGCGCCCGCGCGGCCCGCGCCGATCTCCATCCACAGCAGCTGCCGGGTGGACAGCCAGCCCGTCGGCTCCCCTGCGACCAGCGGGGAGTTGGCGAACGCGGCCACCAGGACCGCGCCCAGTTGGTGCGCCAGCCACCAGCGCCGCCCGTGGCCCAGCGGGCCCGGCTCCTCGTACCCGGCGTCCAGGCACACCTGGACGGAGGCGGAGGTGCACATCATGTGGCGGCCGGCGGTGCCGGTGCGGTCCAGGCAGGTCTCCAGGGCGTCGTAGCGCGGCTCGTGGAGGAACCTGCGGGGCTCGTGCCAGGGGTCGTGGCCGACGCCGACGAGGCCGAGACCGTCCTCGGCCAGGACCGCGCGGACGGCGTCCAGGTCGGCGGCGACGGTGTCTATGCACTCCATGAGGGAGGCGGCGGGCGGCGAGCTCAGTTCCAGCTGGCCGCCGGGTTCGACGGTGAGCGCCGAGGCCAGGGAAACGGTGCGCAGTGCGGCATAGGCCGCTTCGAGTCGTTCTGGTGTCACCGGCAGCTGCGGCCGCCGCAGCTCGTGAACGAGCCATTCCACTTCGACCCCGAGCGTGCGGGGGGGTCCGGTCTTGAAACAGATGCCCCTGACCAGGGCCTCCACCTCGGGTTCGGTGACGACGGTGCGGTGCTCCGTACAGTCGCCAGCGTCACTTACCGAATCGGACATGTCGGGATCCTCCTGAGATTCCACCATGCCACCGCCCGGCCTGGGTGGGCCGGGACGGCATCATCCGTCCCACCCAAGACCTTCTCGCCGATTCGCACAAGGGTGCAAATCGGGGTAACCGGGTGCTGCGATCTCTCTTTCCACGGCCGGGAAACTCTGTTGCACCGCAGGACCAGCATCGCTCACGATGCGTTCATGAGCACGACGGGGGAGACCGCGCGGGCCGCGGTCATGGCGCCGACGGGGGTGGCGCCATGAGCGCGCGCCTGCGCGGCATCGCACGCGAGACCGAGGAGATCGTGGCGGCGGGCACGTACCGCACGCCCGGTGGCCGTGAGGTCGCGCTCGCGGCGGCGATCGAGGCCGCCCGGGCCGGTACGCGGCTGCACGGCCCCGACCCGGTGCCGGTGCCACCGGCCCCCGCGGCCGACACGGTCTTCGAGGTCACCGGCGAGAGCAGCCTGGAGGCCGCCCGCCGCCTCGCGGAACCGGTCGCCGTCCTGAACTTCGCCTCCGCCCGCAATCCCGGCGGCGGCTACCTGGGCGGCGCCCAGGCCCAGGAGGAGGCCCTGTGCCGCGCCTCCGCCCTGTACACGTGCCTGCTCCGGGCCCCGGAGTACTACGACCATCATCGCGCCCACCGCGACCCGTTCTACACGGACCGTGTCATCCACTCACCGGCCGTGCCCGTCTTCCGCGACGACCGCGGCCGCCTGCTGGACGAGCCGTACACGGCGGGATTCCTGACCTCGCCGGCCCCGAACGCCGGAGTCGTCCGGCGTACGGTCCCGGAGCGCGCGACCGAGCTGCCGTCCGCCCTGTCGGTGCGCGCCGAGCGGGTGCTGGAGACCGCGGCGGCGCACCGGTACCGGCGGCTGGTGCTGGGCGCCTGGGGCTGCGGAGTCTTCCAGAACGACCCCGCGCAGGTCGCGGGCGCCTTCCGCGGGCTGCTGGGCCCCGGCGGGCGGTTCGCGGGGGCCTTCGAGCACATCGTGTTCGGGATCCTGGACCGCACACCGGGAGCCGTGGTGCGCGAGGCATTCGTACGGGCCTTTCCGGAGCGTCAGCTCCAGCCGTAGCGCTCGTGCAGCCGGTGCCTCACCAGGTTGAACCGGCCGCGGTCCAGCGCGCACGCCTCCCGGCGCATGCCCTCCTCGTGGAGCCGCAGGACGCGGTCCACGTCGACCCAGGAGTCACGCCCCGATCGGTCCCACGGCCCGCTGCCGATCCCCACCCACTCCCGGTCGCCGTCGTGTCGCTTGCTTGACAGCTGCACGGCGAGGAACGTCCCCGCGGCCTCCCGGGCCACCACGAGCACCGGGCGGTCCTTGCCCCGCCCGTCGTTCTCCTCGAAGGGCACCCAGGTCCACACGATCTCCCCGGGGTCCGGGTCGCCGTCGTGCGCGGGGGAGTACTCGGTGCGCACCCGGCCCACCTCGCGGGGGTCGGCCTCGGTGGTGGCGCGGGGGCCGTGGCGGCCGGGGACGTTCTCGTCGGTCTCATCGATGAAGGCGGTCACGGGTGGCACCCTACGGGGCGTGGGTGACGGAGTGTCCACCGGTCCTGGGCAGATGGTCGTCCACCAGTGCGAAGGTGGCGTCCGGCCGTTCCAGCGGCGGGAGATGACCGGCTTCGGGGACGAGTTCGAACCGCCCCGGCCGAAGGCGGCCGCCCCTGAACGAAGCGGGCGGCGCACGCTGACCGCGTGCGCCGCCCCTGCGTCCGAACCGGGGTCTACCTCACGTCGTCCTCCACCGGCACCTTCTGCGCCGGAGGCGGCGTCACGGCTCCGTTCAGCGGCGAAGTGCCCGCCGGGCTCTGCCCGTTGTGGTTCATCGAGGAGAGCAGCTGGCGGGCCAGCCCCAGGCCCGTGCCGCCCATGGTGAGCGCCTTCGCGAACAACTCGGCCATGCCGTCGGCGCCGTTGAGCAGCACCATGTTGTCGACGTTGCCGAAGGCGGACGCGCCCGCCTGGACGATCTCCGGCCAGTGCTCGGCGAGTTGCTGGGCGACGACCGCCTCCTGGTTCTCGGCGAGGGCGGCGGCGCGGGCCTTGATCGCCTCCGCCTCGGCGAGGCCCTGGGCCTTGGTCGCCTCGGCCTCCGCCAGACCCCTGGCCTGCGCGGCGGCCGCCTCGGCCTCACCGGTGGCCCGGGTCGCCGCCGCGGTGGCCGCACCCCGGGTCTTCGTGGCCTCGGCCTCGGCGCCCGCGGCCGTCTTCACCCGGGTCGCCTCGGCCGCCGCCGCCAGCTCCGTCTCCTTCGCCTTGGCCTGCGCCGCCGAGATACGGACGTCGCGCTCCGCCTCGGCCAGCGTGCGCTTCTCGTAGGCCTTGGCGTCGGCGGGCTTGCGGACGTCGGCCTGGAGCTGCTGTTCGCGCCGGTGCGCCTCCAGCTCGGCGACCCGGGTCTCCTGGACGACGACCTCCTGCCGGGCCGCGGCCGCGGCGAGCGGGCCGGCCTGCTGCGCCTTCGCCGCCGCCTTGTCCCGCTCGGCCTGGTAACCGGCCTGGAGGATCTCGCTGTCCCGGGTGGCCTCCGCCATCCGGGCGAACGACTGCTGCTCCGCCTCGGTGGCGAGACGATTCGCCTCCGCCTGCGCGATGCGCGCGTCCCGCTGGACGGCCGCCGCGTGCGGCATCGCCAGGTTCTGGATGTACCCGGTCGGGTCCTCGATCTCGTGGATCTGGAGCGAGTCGACGATCAGGCCGAGCTTCTCCATCTCCGTACCGCAGGCCGCCCGGGTCTGCCCGGTCAGCTTCTCCCGGTCCCGGATCATGTCCTCCACCGTCAACCCGCCCACGATCGAGCGGAGATGACCGGCGAAGACGTTGTGCACCCGCTCCGACATCAGCTTCTGCTGGTCCAGGAAGCGGCGTGCGGCGTTGGCGACCGACACGAAGTCGTCGCCCACCTTGAAGATGACCACGCCCCGCACCTTCAGCGGGATGCCCTGCTGGGTCACGCAGTCCACCTGTAGTTCGGTCTCGTTCAGGTCGAGCGAGAGCTTGCGCACCGCCTGCACACCGGGCAGCACCAGCGTGCCGCGTCCCGTGACGATGCGGAACCCCATGCCCTCCTCGAGGCCCTCGGTACGGTGCTTGGAACCGGAGATGATGAGCGCCTCGTTCGGTTCTGCGACCCGCCACATCATCTTGAACAGACCGATCAACACGGCAACGGCGACGACCGCCGTTCCCGCAACGACGCCGACGACCATCGGCATACGCCCCCTTTGCATGGTGCCCTTTCGGCACCGAACGAAGGGAGTGTGCTCCTCGGCGAAGCCGGGGAGAAGGCGCTGACGAATCCTTGTTGCAATCTTGACGCACACGCCCCTCACCTGCGGCGCGGCATGCTCAACTGTCGTACGCCGGAGCCACGTACACCGTTCTCGGCGGCAGGTACTCGACCACCATCACCACCGTGCCCGGCTCGATCCGGCCGCCGCCGTCGGCCGCGTACGCCAGGAAGTGCTCGGCGCCGCCCCGCACCCGGACGATCACCTCGCCGACCAGACCGGGCCCGATCCTCCCGGTGACCCGCCCCATGAGCCCGACCATCGACGCATCGTCCATGGTCACAGGGTAGGTCCTCGCGACGGCACGGGGCCGGGCCGCGGGCTCAGTCCGGCGCGGAGTCCGGCGAGTTGACCGCCACCGGGTCGGCGCCGGGTACGGGTCGCCGCCGTACCGGCGCGACCACCGTGCGGCGCTGCGTGCGGCGCCGCGTCCGGTCCGTGCGGCCGGGCGGCGGTGGCCGCCTGCCGTCCTCCGGCTCGTCCTCGATACGGTACAGCTGACTCCGGTACAGCGTCACGCCGCCGGTGACCGCCCGCGCGCAGAGCACCGCCAGGACGCCCGGGCCGAGCAGCGAGGCGTCACCCAGCATCTCCGCGGTCATCACCAGCACGCCCAGCGGAGCGTTCGCCACCGCGCCCAGGCAGGCGGCCATGCCCGCCGCCACCGCGACCAGCGGACTGCCAGGGGCGAGTCCGAGCGGCTCCGCCAGCCGCCACACCGCCGCGCCGACCCCGGCGCCCACGACCATGCAGGGTCCGAAGATGCCCCCCGAACCGCCCGAGCCGACCGTCAGCGCCGTACCCGCGATCTTGGCCGCCGGGATCGCCAGGACCACCGCCAGCGGCAGGTCCAGCAGCAGCCGACGCGAGGTCATCGCCTCCATCAGGCCGTACCCGGTACCCAGCACCCCCGGCACCAGCAGACCCAGACCGCCGACCAGAAGCGCCGCCACGGCCGGTACCGCGATCCGGGCGAGCGTGGAGCGGGCCCGCACTTCCACGCGCGTGTGCACGGCGTAGAAGCACCACGTGTACACCCGCCCGGCGCCGCCCGCGACCAGACCGACCACCGCCACGAGGGCCAGCCCGGCCGCACCGCCGACCCCCTGACCGCCATGCCCGCCGAGCGCGGGCGCGAACCCGTAACAGGCGCCGAACACCAGCCAGCCCGCGACCGAGGCGATCAGCGCCTTCGGCAGGACCCGGGCGTCCATGTCCCTGCGGTACAGCAGCTCCGCCCCGAGCAGCGCTCCGCCGAGCGGCGCCTTGAAGATGGCGCCCACCCCGGCCGCGAGACCGATCACCAGCGCGGTACGGGCCTCCTGCCGTGACATGCCGGTGCGCCGGGCGATGACGGAGCCGAACGCCGCCGAGATCTGCGCGGCCGGCCCCTCCGTACCGCCGGAGCCGCCCGAGCCGATGGTCACGGCCGACGCCACGAGCTTCACCACCGTCACCCGGCCCCGCATGCCCGTCGGATCCTGGTGTGCCGCCGCGATCGCGGCGTCCGTGCCGTGACCGCGCGCCTCGGGCGCCAGCCACACCGCGAACGCCGTGGCGAGCAGCGCGCCGCCGGCCGCCACCAGGGGTACCAGCCAGGGGCGGCCGGATCCGGCCAGCTCACGGAAGCCGCCCTCCGCGGACGAGCGGTAGGGCCGGTAGCCGGCCACGGAATCCAGGAGCCAGCCGGTGCACAGGTGCAGCAGCCCGAACAGCGCGGCCGCCCCCAGTCCCGCCACCACGCCGATCAGGGCGGCCGTCGGCGCCCAGCGTGCCAAGGAGTCGTCCGTGCCCGGCACCGGCCGGAACCGGGCGGCGAGCGCCCGTAAGGAACGGCGTCCCGCACGCCCACCCGTACCACGCGCCCCCGTGTCCACCCGCACGCTCCCGACAGCCGGCACCTTCGTCCCCTAGAGCCTGACGGGCCAAGGGGCCAAGGTCAACTGCGCGGCGAGTCAAGGAGATTGACGGACCATCACACGATGCGAACGCATATCGCACAACTGTCCCCCGCGCCCCGGCAGCAGCGTTCCGGGGCGCCCGAATCATGGGCTGACCTGCTCACGTTCCTCTGGTTATCCTCAAAGCCGGTTCAACGGACAGCCATCGGGTGACAGCGACAGGGGGGCCGATGCCGATGCACAGCGGGACAGGTGAGCGCGCGGCGGACATGCTCGATCTGACAGGTCTGCCCCTGGAGTTCATCCTGGAGGGCGCGGACCCCGCTCTGTCCGCGGCGCTGCACCGCGTCCTGCGCCACCTGACCGGCGAGGAGGCGCCCGTGGCCGCCTACGACTCCGGGGGCGACAGCTCCGAAGGACCCCACGCACGCCCCGCTCCCGCGCCGTGACACCCCCGGCCGGTACACCGCACGGCAGGTGGCCCGACGACCTCCTCGACGTCGCCGCACTGCGCGCGGAAGGTCAACGCCCGTACCCTTTCCGGGAGTTCGTGGTCAAGGTACACAGCCGCTGCAATCTCGCCTGCACCTACTGTTATGTGTACGAGGCGGCCGACCAGCTCTGGCGGACCCAGCCGCGGACCATGGCGTGGCGGACGGCCGAGCAAGTGTGCCGCCGGATCGCCGAACACGCGGAACGGCACCGGCCGCCCACCCTGCGCGTCATCCTGCACGGCGGCGAGCCCCTGCTCGCAGGCCTCCCCCTGCTGCGGCACCTGACCCGTACCCTGCGCGGACTGCTCCCCGCCGGCACCACCGCCGAGGTACTCGTCCAGACCAACGGCACCCTCCTCGACGACGAGGTGCTGCGCCTGTGCCACGAGGAGGACATCAGTATCGCGGTCAGCCTGGACGGCACCGCCCAGGTCCACGACAGGGCGCGCCGGGACCGCGCCGGGCGCGGCAGCCACGCCCGGGTCGCCGCCGCGCTGCGCCGCCTCGGCGCACCCGAGCACCGCGCCGTGTGGGCCGGCATCCTGTCCACCGTCGACGTCACGGCCGACCCCGTCGCCACCTACGAACACCTGCTGTCCTACGACCCGCCCGCGCTCCGTCTGCTGCTGCCCCTGGGCAACTGGACCGACCGGCCGCCGCACCGCACCGCCGATCCCTCCCACACGCCCTACGGCCGGTGGCTGGCCACCGTGTTCGACCTCTGGTACCGCTCGCCCGGACCACCTGTACGCCTCGCGTTCTTCGAGTCCGTCCTCGACCTGCTGCTCGGCGGCGTCACCCGCACCGAAACCATCGGCGGGGCGCCCTCCCAGCTCGCCGTCGTCGACACCGACGGCTCACTCACCCTGTCCGACCAGCTCAAGTCCGCGTACGAGGGGGCCGATCGCAGCGGGCTCGACGTCCACCGCCACGCGTTCGACGCGCTCCTCGACCATCCCGGGGTGGTGGCTCGGCAGTTGGCCGCGCACGGGCTCGCCGAGCGGTGCCGGGCCTGCCCGGTGGTCGGAGTGTGCGGCGGCGGCCACTACCCGCATCGCTACCGCGCCGGAGACGGCTACCTCAACCCCTCCGTGTACTGCTCCGACCTGCTGGCGCTGATTCGGCACGTGGCCGGGGTCCTCCGCGCGGACCTCGACCGAGCCGGCGGGGCACGCCCTTGACGCACCACCCGCCGGCCGTCGCGCGCGTGCCCGCGCTGAGCCTGCCGCCGGACCTGTGGCGACAGATTGCCCGCGGCACGCCGGACCCCGGCACGCTGAGGCTGCTCGCCGCCGCTCGCGCGGGCCGCAACCTCCTGCTGCTGCGCGCACTCCACCAGGACCCCCGGACACCGGCCGGCCCGCTCCCGGGCATCGAGGTCCTCGCGACGGCGCGCCGGCACGCGCCCGCCGTGTTCGACACGCTGGTCCAGGATCCGGCCACCGGTCTCCTGCTCGCCGATGCCGTACGCCGCGGCCGTCACGACGCCGTGGCCGTCCTCGCGGCGGCCGCCGGGCACCGCGTCGGCATCCCCTTCCGCCTGGACGTCCCGGTACGCCACGGCACGCTCGTCCTGCCCGGCCTCGGCCACACCACCCTGGCCCCGCACACGGCCACGGCCCGCGTGACCCGCGGGCCGCACGGCACGACCGTCATCACCGCCGACGCGCACACCCCGGTGACGGTCCCGGACCGACCCGGGGACACCACGGTCGTCTGGACACCGGTGCCCCGGCTGCGGTTCGGTGTGCACGGTGCCCAGTGGGCCGCGCGGCTCGACAGCCACGGGCCGCCGCCGCTCGGCGCGGCCCTGGAACCGGCGGCGCTCGCCCGCTGGCGGTGGCGGCTAGGGGCGGCCTGGGCATGGCTGGCCGAGCGTCACCCCGACCGGGCCGGGACCGTGCGCGGCACGCTCCGTGCGGTCATGCCCCTCAGCCCGGGCCCGCCCGCGCGCTGGCTCAGCGCCTCCTTCGGCGACGCCGTCGGACTCGTCGCCCTCGCGCCCCTCGACGACCCGGCCGAACTCGCCGCCGCCCTCGTCCACGAGGCCCAGCACTCACTGCTCTACGCCCTGCAGGACCTCACCCGGCTCCTCGACGCCCCATCCGGCTCGCACGGTCCCGCCCCCTGGAGCGACAGGCCCCGGCCGCCCTCGGCCCTTCTGCAGGGTGCCGTCGCGTTCCTGGCCACGGCCGGGTTCTGGCGCACGGAGGCGGCCCACGGCAACCCCGCCGCGCACGCGCCGTACGAGCGCTGGCGCGGCACCGCCCGCAGGGCCGCGGAGGAACTGGGCCACGGAGGCTGGCTCACCGCCGACGGACACCGGCTCGTGGACGCTTTGCTGGACGTCCTCACCGAGTGGGACGCCCAGGGACCGGCCTGATCCGAACCGAACCCCTCCGGCCTTCGGACGGACACCGGGACTTTCGCAACGGGCCCTAGATCGGCGGCGGCTCGATGTCGCACTCCGCGCGTGTCCCGGCGGCCGCGTTCCGGCTCTCCGGATGGTCCGCGCCGAGCGTCGCGAGATAGCGGCGCTGCACCGAGGCGAGCAGTTCCTCGCCCGCCGCCGTGTCGCCCGTCGCGGCCATGTCGAGTGCCACGTTGGTGAGGGCGGCCAGCGTCGCGGGATGCCGGTCGCCGTAGCGGGCCTCCAGCATGCGGGCGCACTCCTCGCCGAGTGCCCGGGCCGACTCCGGGTCGCCGCCCAGGGACAGGTCGGTGGCGAGGTTGACCCGGGCGAGCAGCAGCCACGGATGGTCGTCCGGGAGCGCCGTCCCGAGTGCCGCCACCGTCTCCTGGTCGACCCGGCGGGCCTCGGCGTGCTGCCGCGCGGCGCGCAGGGCGGCGCCGTGGTTCACGCCGGCGGCGCCCGCGAGCGGGTGCCCCGCGCCCAGTACCGCGTGGTAGCCGCGCAGCGCCTCGGCGCTGTGGGCGCGCGCCGCCTCCGGATCGCCGGTCAGCCGCAGGTCGTTGGAGAGGTTGGTCAGCGCCGCCAGCGTGTCGATGTGCTCGGAGCCGAAATGCCCCCGGTACAGCTCCAGCACCTCCCGTGCCAGGGCGAGTCCCTGCTCGAACTCGCCCGCCTTGCGGCAGGTCACCGACGTGTTCTTGATGGCGCGCAGGGTGTGCGGGTGCTGGTCGCCGTACTGCTCGCGGTACCGCGCCAGGGTGCTCGTCTGCAACACCAGCGCATCCACGTACCGGCCGCATTCGCGCAGGTCGCGGGCGACGTTGTTGATGGAGAACAGCGTGGAGCGGGCTGTGGGGCCCAGGATCTCGAGGCGGGCCTCGTGGATCTTCTCGTCGAGGGCGAGGGCCTCCTCGTACATGCCGTTGACGCGCAGGCTCACCCCGTAGTTGTGCCCGACGGTCAGGGCCTTCGGGGCGCGGGCGCCGTGCAGTCGGGCACTGCGCTCGTAGGCGTCCCGGTCCAGCGCCAGCGCCTCGGTGAACCGGCCCGCCGCGCGCAGGTCGGCGGCGGTCGCGCCGGCCACCGTGAGGGTGTACTCGTGGTCGTCGCCCACAGTGGCCCGCAGCCGTTGGAGTACGTCCTCGTTGATCCGCCGGGACGCCTCGAACTCGGCCAACTGCCAGTGTGCGCTGGCCTGCTGACGCTGCGCCCACAGGGTCTGGGGGTGGTCGGCGCCCAGCGTGGCGGTCCACACGTCGGTGATCCTGCGGCCCAGGTGCGTGGCGCCCCGGAAGTCGCCGGAGGCGATCACGTAACCGAGGATGCTCAGCGCCGTCTCGCGGGCGGTCTCGTCCCCGCAGTGCAGCAGGCCGGTCGGCTCCAGATGGGGGAGGATGTCGGCGTAGTTGCGCCAGTTCTCCGGCCGCTGGGAGTCGCCGGGGTCGTGCGCGGCGATGACCCGGTGCACCAGGTGGCGCAGTACCGTGCCCTCGTCCTCGGACAGTTCGTCCTGGAGTACGCCGGCGAGCAGGCGGTGCACCTGGAGGGTGCCGGTCGCGGGGTTGACGGTCAGCAGCGAGAACTGGTTGATGGCCCGGATGGCCCGCCCCCGGGCCAGCTCGTCCCGGGCCACCGGTGCGAGGGCGTCGGGCAGGGGGAGCAGGCGGGCGTCGCGCAGGAACGACTGGGCGATCGGTTCCGGCCCGAAGAAGGCCAGCAGCCGCAGCAGTTCGAGGGCCTGCGGGTTCTGTGCGCGCAGCAGGTCCACCGAGGTGCGCCAGGTGGCCGCGACGGGCTGGATGCCGGACGCCGACGGCTCGGCGAGCACCTCCTGGCGGCGGTGCTCCAGCAGGTCCAGGTAGACCCCGGTGCGGATGCCGGACTGCGCCTGCGCGGCGACCGAGTGCTCCAGCGCCAGCGGCAGGTCGCCGAGCGACTCGGCGAGCCGGTCCGCCTCCTCCGGGGTCGCCCACGGCGTGCGGTGGCGCAGGAACCCGATGCTCTCCTCCCGGGTGAACACGTCCACGCGCAGCGCGTTGACCCGCTCGGCCCACCCGGAATGCCGCGAGGTCACCAGCACGTGCCCGGCCCCGTCGGGCACGCCGAGCATGGACGGGATGTAGGGGACGACGTCCTCGGGCGCCGCCGCGTTGTCCATCACCAGCAGCCAGCGCCGGAACGGGGCCCCGGTCGCCATCGCCTCGAGCACCCGGTCCACCGGGTCACCCGCTCCTTCGGCGGCCGCGCCGAAGTCCGGTACGAGGGAGGCGAGCTGCTGCCGGATCACGGCGGGCTGTTCGGCGTCGATCCACCAGATCCGCTCGTACTCGGTGTGGTGGCGGTGCACGTACTCGACAGCGAGCCTGGTCTTGCCGACCCCGCCCATGCCGTACAGGGCGTACGGCAGGACGGCGACCCGGTCGCCCGAGTTCAGCAGGGACCGCAGCCGGTCCAGTTCCGCCTCCCGGCCCGTGAAGTAGGAGGCCTGGGGCAGGGGCATGGCGCGCGGCAGCCGGGCGGGCCGCTGCGGCCGTGCGGGAGCGGCGGCCGCCGCGACACCGGACTTGAGGCGTCCGGTGGTGGGGTCCGGCGGTGTGGTGGGAGAAGGGGCGGGATCCATCGACGCGACCTCCGTGTGCTGAGCCGGGTCCCCGGGACGAGGAATGGTGGCGGGCGCTGCGTCCCCCCGAGGCATGCCAGGCTGACGGCCGTTCTCCTCCCCACCGGCCGGTGCGTCCAAAGACATGTGCTCCCGTGCGCGGGCCAGCGCACCTCCGTAGACCGGTCCGAGTGCGGCCAGCGCGGGGACGGCCGCGGACAGCAGTTCCCGCTCCGCGGCGCCGAGCCGGACACCGTCCAGCTCCGCGGGTGCCGACACCAGGGTGCCGAGCAGCCCGGAGGCCGCTCCCATCGCCCGTCCGGCGGCGTCCGAGACCTCCTGGAGGGTGCGCAGGGTCTCGGTACGGCCGAGGCCCCGCAGCAGCCGGTCGCGTACGCCGTCCAGGAACTCGTAGCGCGGGCCGCCGGCGTCGGTGTCGGTGCGCGCCGACAGCAGACCGCCGAGCAGGATCTCCGCGAGCGGCAGCGGTCCGGTCGCGCGCCCCAGCAGACGCTGCACCGCGCCGACCGCCTCGGGCCGCAGCGGCACCATCGCCAGGCGGGTCGCGAGCCGCTGGGCCTGGGGGGAGGCATGGCGCAGGAAGCGGTGCACCGCCTGCTCGGGGGTGGCCGGACGGGTCCGGCGGCCGGAGGCCAGCGGGGGCAGGGACGCGGGTGCCAGGCCGTCCTCGTCCAGCAGCAGCGCCGCCACATCGCTGTGCCCGCCGGCCTCGCCCGTGACCATGCGGGCCCACCCCGCGAACCAGGAGGCCTCCAGCTCCAGCACCGGCACGGCCACCGTGCCCGGCCGCGCCCAGCGCCGGCCGTGCCGCAGCAGGAACTGCGCGTTCGGCATCCCGGCCGCGTCGGCGCGCACCCGTACGTCGCGGGGCACCGCCTCACACAGGTCCCACAGGCGGCTGGGCAGCGGCTGGAGCACGGCGACGGGTGCGTGGCGTGCCCAGCGACGCAGCAGCCGGGGAACGGTGCCGGCCGCCCAGGCGTCCCCGACGCAGTCGGTCATCAGCAGCACCAGCCGCCTGCTCCGCGGATCGAACAGCTCGTCCGGGGCCCGGGCGGGGCCGCCCCGCTCCGGACGCAACCGGGCGGCCTTGCCTTCGCGGGTGTCCAGCCGCCACACCCGTACGTCCGCGAAGGCGCCCTGCCGCCGCATGAGTTCGGCGAGCTCGTCGGCGACGCCCCACCACGGGGCCATCGACACGCTCTGCTCGACGACCAGCGCCACCTCGAACCACCGGTCCGGCTCGGCCCGCAGGACGGGGTTCCACCGGCCGAGCTCGGCGGACCGGACGGCTGTCGCCTCGTCGTCCAGGGTGTGCCGGTGCCGGGAGCGGACCCGGCGGTTGAACGGCCTGAGGGCCCGGGCGAGCCGGAGGGGGTCGCGCAGGACGCCGGGGCGGATGTCGGGGTCGAAGAGGGACCGCGGTATCCGGTCCGGGACGAGCCGGACGGCCGGGGTCGCCGCAGCGGCGGTGGTGAGCTCCGCCGGCTCCTCGTCGGGTGGGGGCGCCGTCTCCGGGTGCGGCGTGGGCGGGACATCGCGGGGAACGGTGGCGGGGGCGTCCGGCACCTGCGGGGTGTCGACGGGCTGTGGGTCCTGCGAGACTTGCGGGGCGGGCGGGGTACGTCCCGTGGGCTGCCCGGCGTGCGGGTGCGGCGCCCGGTCCCGTAACGCCTCGTCGCCCGCCCCGATGCGTTGCGCCAGCCACAGCGCCTCGGCCCACTCGCGCGCGGTCGGCTCCAGGCCGGTGCGGCCCGTCATGGTGAGGAGTCCGTCGCCAGGCTGCGCCAGAGCGCGGCCCGCAACCGTGTCCAGGACGCCTCGTCGGCGTCGGCCGCGCCGTTGGTGAGCATGTGCACGGTGTTGAGGAGCTGGTCGGCGGCGAGCGAGGCGTCCCCGCGCTCCTCGAGGAAGGAACGGATCAGCTGCCGGGCGCGCGGGTCCGTGTCCGGGCCGAAGTGCGACTCGATCATCGCGGCGAGCCGGTCCTCGTCCGCGGCGGCCAGCTCCACCTCCAGACACCTGCGCCGGAAGGCGGGCGAGAAGGCCCTTTCCCCGTTGCTGGTGATGACGACCACCGGGAACTCGGAGCAGCGCACCCTGCCGTCGCGCACCAGGACCGGAGCACCGTGGTCGGCCGTGCCGACACTCGCCTCGCGGCGCGACCGGCCGAGCCGTTCCAGCTCCCGGATGCGGAACTCGCCCTCCTCGAAGATGTGCAGCAGGTCGTTGGGCAGGTCGACGTCGCTCTTGTCGAGCTCGTCGATGAGCAGCACCCGCGGCCGCTTCCAGGGCAGCAGGGCGGTGCCCAGCGGGCCGAGCGTGAGGTAGCGGCCGACGTCGGGCAGTGGGCCGCGCTGCCCGCCGGTGCCGGGGCCGACGGGGGCGTCCTGCACCCGGCCGATGGCGTCGTAGTCGTACAGCCCGTCACGCAGTGTGGTCCGGCTGACCACCGGCCACCACAGCACACGGCCCAGGCCCAGTTCCGCGGCGATCTGGTAGGCCAGACTGGACTTGCCGGTGCCGGGCTGGCCGCTGACCAGCAGGGGGCGGCGGAGCTGGATCGCGGCGTTGATCACGTCGACGACCGCGGGGTCCAGGGTGCCGGCCCGGCGCGCGCCCAGTTTGCGGTCGACGTCCGAGGAGTCGGGCGGTGCGGGGATCTCCAGGGGCGGACTGTCGGTGTCGGGCCTGAAGCGTCGCCAGGGCGGCGGGGAGGGCAGTGGGGGCAGCGGATCGGAGGGCGCGTGATGGGCGCCGCTGTCCCGGAACACCCACCAGGAGGGGGGCCCGGGGTGCCGCGCCTGCCGAACGTCGGTCGTCTCCCCGCTCATGGATGGCCACCCCCGGTCCGCGGATGCCCCAGCGCGGCCTCCGCCCCCTCCAGTCCGTCTTGGCTGTCCCAGACTAGGGTCACGCGGCGATGCAGGTCCAGCGTCGCCGACGGGCCGCCGACGCGCGGGGTGGCGCCGCCCCGAAGATGTCGTACCCGGTCCGGCAGCGCGGCCAACCTGCCGGCCAGGACTTTCCCCAACTCGGGCCGCATATCGGCGTGTTGGGAGGGGCCGCGGAGTGCGACGATGGCCGGTATGCCCACCTCCAGAAGGACGTAGACGGGATCCGTCTGGAAGTCGCCTTCGTACGGCGGCGGTTCCAGCAGAACGAAGCAGAAAGGTGTGTCCCCGTCCCGGAGCTGGCTGAGCAGGTCGTACGGCTCCGGGATGGTGTCGGAGGCGACGAACCGTACGGCCGGGGCGTCGAAGGCCCCGTTCGGATGCGACTCCAGCCAGGCGAGCCGGCGGCGCAGCGCGGGCCACCAGTGCCGGTTGCGGAACCGGTCGCGGCTGCGTACCAGGACGGTGTGGTCGGCGCCGATCGGGCGGGCCACCGAGCCGGCGGGTCTGACCTTGAACTGGTCGACCTCGAGCCACAGCAGCGGTCTCGGCAGCAGGAACTCCACCGCCAGTCCGGCGCTCAGTTCGCCGAGCCGGTCCAGCACCCCTTGGTGCAGTCCGGCGACCGTCTCCTCCAGCGCCCGGCGCGAGGTCACCCGGCAGTCACCGAGCAGGGAGCGCGGCCCCTCGCCGGGCGCCAGCAGCCAGCCCCGCACGTGGTACTCGTCCGGTGCGGCCGGGTGGGCCACGATCTCCACCAGCAGCCGGCACGGATGGAAGGGGCGCCCGAGCCGGGCCGACTCCTGGGCCCGGACCCGGGCGAGCAGCTGCGGGGCACAGCCGACGCGCTGCGCCACCCTGTCGTTCCACGCCCGTAACCCATCTCCCAGCGCCCCTGGTTGGTGTACGGCGACGGCTTCGACGATGGAGACCAGGGGATGCGCCTCGTCCGGCAGTACGAGCGCGTCCTCCAGGGCGTCGAGCAGGTCCGCCGTGGGGTCCTGCCGTTCGGGGTCGCCGAGGGCGGCCGACTCCAGGGACGGCAGGAAGCGCAGCGCGACCTGTTCGAGGGCCGGACCGCAGCGCCGGGCGGCCAGCAGGCCGGTCAGCTCCTCGCGCTCGGCCTGCGTGAGCAGCCGCACCGGGTACAGCCGCAGATACATGCGCTCGACCTCCGCCCAGGCCAGGGTGCCGGTACGGCCGCTGCCGAGGGTGTCGAGGTAGAAGCGCAGCCCGCCGGGATAGGCGTCGCACTGGCGCAGCGTGGCGTACAGGTCCTCCCGGAGGATCCCCGACTGCTCGACGTCCAGCGGTCCGACGTGCTCGGCGAAGGCGTCGGCGGCGCGCCGGAGCGGCAGGCGCTTGTCGAGGCCGGGAATCCGTGCGATAAGACCCGCCAGCTCCCAGAACAGGTCGGTACGAGGTGTGCCGGCGCCTCTCACGGCGTCGGCCCGCCGTCGCGCAGCCCGCGCACGACCCGCTCGAGCTCCCGCATCGGCAGCGAGTCCCGCTCGTACCAGCGCAGGGCGTCGACGAGCCGGTCGACGCCGTCGGCGTACTGGACGCACAGCTCCGCGACGCCGCGCATGTCCTCGATCAGCACGGGTGACCGTTCCGCGAGGTCGAAGATGTCGTCACCGGCGTCCCGCAGCACGCTCTCCCGGCGCTGCGGATCCCGCATGCTCGGCACCCGCGCCAGGGCGGCGGCCAGTTCCCGGTCGGCGCCGCGCGGCCAGCCGCGCCGGGGCTCCGGCCCGTCCCGCACCGCGTCGGCGAGCAGCGGGCAGTGACGTACGGCGGACTCGACCGGGATCATCCAGGCGGTGGCGGCCCCGGACCGCAGCGCCGCGACGACGATGCCGACGACGTCGCCCTCCTCGTCGACGGCCCCCGCTCCGCTGTAGCCGCCACGCACCCGGGAGGCCGCCCCGTCCAGGCCGTCCAGCTGGACCCAGTCCGGGCCCGCCGCCCCGAGCAGCCGGGCAGCGACCCAGATGCCGGGCGGTTCGTCCGTGGCCTGTCCGAAGACCCGGACGCCGCGGCCGCGGGACGGCCCGCAGGGCCGCAATCGGGCCGGCCGGCAGTCGGCCGGCGTCGGACCGTTCAGCCGCAGGACCGCGACGTCCGCCTGCTGCCCGTTCGGCGGGGCCCAGCCGCCCGGCAGCACGGAACCGTGAGAGACCTGCCCGGTCCGGGAGACCGGATGGTCGAGGGTGACCAGCCGCTCCCGCGGGCTCTCGTCCTCCGCCAAGCCCAGTATGGCGCTCACCACGTGAGCGCATGTCAGTACCCGTCCCCCGTCCACCAGAACACCCGATCCCACCGGTGTGTTGTCCGCGCCGAGAAGGCGTACCCGCCATGAGTCCTCGATCGACTGCGACACCCCGCGCCCCGTTCGCTCCGTCTTGACACGATGTTGACAGAGAACGGCTGCCGGTGACACCCGTCTGCCGATGTCACAGCGGTCGTGTCACGACGCCTCGACGGCGGCGGTGCTCGGCTTGGGCGGCCACAGCTCGTACCACCGCAGCTCCGCCTCCAGTTGGGCGGCGAGGGAGAGCAGCAGCGGCTCGCTGTTCGCCGGGCCGAGCAGCTGGGCGCCCACCGGCAGGCCGCCGTCGACGAAGCCGGCCGGGACGTTGACACCGGGCCAGCCCAGCACGTTCCACGGCCAGGCGTAGGGGCAGGCGGCGATCATGGCGCGGTCGGTGGCCAGGCCGCCGAGGTCGTGGAAGGCGCCGATGAGAGGCGGGGGAGCGGCCGTCGTCGGCGCGAGGACGACGTCGTACGACTGGAAGAACCCGCCGATCCTGCGGTGCATGACCGCCTCGGCGCGCCGGGCCGCCCGCAGCGGGGCCCCGCCGAGCAGCCGGCCCATACGGGCGGCGCCGTGGGTGCGCCGGTCGAGCAGCGTGGGCTCGGGCGCCTCACGGACCCGTTCGGCGATGCCGGCCGTGGCACGCGGCACGAAGGTCAGCCCGATCTGCCCGTACGGCGGGTCGGCCTCCTCGACGATGTGCCCCAACGCGGCCAGTTTCCCGGCGAGTTCGACGACCCGGGTCCGTACCTCCGGCCGGAGCCGGGCGGGCACGGCGGTGAACGGCGGTTTGAGGGAGAGCGCGATGCGCAGCCGGCCGGGGTCGCGCCCGACCGCGGCGACGGCGTCGACGGCCGGCGGGCGGTGCGGGTCGAGCGTGTGGTTGCCGCTCGCCGCGTCCAGCAGCAGGGCCGCGTCGGCGACCGTACGGGCCAGTGTGCCGTTGACCGTGATGCCCTGGAAGGACTCGCCGCGCGGCCAGGTGGAGACGCGGCCGCGCTGCGGCTTGACGCCGATCAGATGGGTCCAGGAGGCCGGGATCCGCACCGATCCGGCGCCGTCGGAGCCGAGCGCGGCCGGGACCAGACCGGCCGCGACGGCGGCGGCCGACCCCCCGGAGGAGCCGCCCGGCGTGTGCTCCGTATGCCATGGATTGCGGGTCTCGCCGAACGCGGGTCCCTCCGTGAACGGCCACTGCCCGAACTCGCAGGTGTTCGTCTTGCCGACGATCACGGCCCCGGCCGCGCGCAGCCTCCGTACCGCCTCGCCGTCCTCGGGCACCGGCGGGAACGTGCCCCGGCAGCCGAACGCGGTGGGCTCGCCCGCCACGTCCATGTCGTCCTTCACCGCGACGGGTACCCCGAGCAGCGGCCGCCGGGCTCCGGTGGCCAGTTCCCGGTCGGCGGCGTCCGCCTCGGCGAGCGCGGCCTCCGCCCGGACGATCCGGAAGGCGTTGAGCGAACCCTGGGTGGCCTCGATCCGCGCCAGGGCCGCCTCGACCAGCGCGCGGGAGGTCACCTCCCCCTCGGCCAGCGCGCGAGCGGACTCCGCCAGGCCTGCGGCACGGTCGAGCGTCATTGCGGGACACCTCCGGGAGCACGTCGTCTACCGAACGGTAACGTCCGAGAGGCGCGACGGACAGCTTTTCCACAGGTGGCATCCAGCCACGTCGGAACCATTGACGTGCACCTGCCGCACCTCTAGCTTCTTGCCGACTTTTCGAACCTCGTTCGAAAAGTCGAACCATCCTTCGAGTTTTCCCAGGGAGAGCCGCCCGTGAGCACCTGACCCCCCGCCCCCGCCCCGTCCCGCCGCAGCCTCCTGCGCGCACTGGCCGCCCTGCCCGCCTCGGCGGTCGTGCTGGGCGAGTTCCCCGGCCTGCTCGGCACGGCCGCGGCCGCCGCGCCCGCGAGCGGCTCCGCCACCCGCTACACGATCGTGCCGTTCCTCGACAGCGACGACGGCACGGTCAACGTCTACCAGTCGGACGACGCCACCGACTTCCGCCTCGTGAAGGCCTCCGCGTACACCCCGCCGGTGAACCGCATCCGGGACGCCAGCGTCTTGAAGCACACGGATGGCTCCTACTACCTCACCTACACCACCCACACCTGGCAGGACGTCAGCACCACCATCGGCTTCGCCCGCAGCTCCGACCGGGTCGACTGGACGTTCCTGTACGACTACACGGTCCCGCTGGCGAACCTGTCCCGCGCGTGGGCCCCCGAGTGGTTCGTGGACACGGACGGCGGCGTCAGCGTGATCGTGTCGTGCTCGACCGCCGACGACGAGTGGATCTTCACGCCGTACCTGCTGAAGGCCACCAACTCGGCGCTGACGGCCTGGAGTTCACCGGTGGCCCTCTCGGGTATCGGCTCGAACCACATCGACACGTACATCGTGAAGGTCGGCTCGACGTACCACGCCTTCACCAAGAACGAGACGACGAAGTACATCGAGTACGCCACCGCCACGAGCCTCACCGGCCCCTACACGATCTCCAGGGCCGGCGACTGGGCCGGCTGGGGCAGTTACCGTGAGGGTCCCTCGGTGATCCAGCTCGACAACGGCGCCTGGCGGATCTTCTTCGACGGCTACGGCGACGGCAACTACTACTACAGCGACAGCTACGACACCTTCGCCACGTGGAGCACGCCGAAGGCGTTGCCCGGCATCTCGGGCACCGCCCGCCACTTCACGGTCGTCAAGGAGACGGTGTCCGGCGGCGCGAGCCTCACCAGGAACGCCACCCGCTCCTTCCGGTCGGCCAACTACGCGACCCGGTACTGGGAGGAACAGTCCGCCTTGCTCAACCTGCCGGTGGTGACCGCCTCCAGCGCCACCGCCGACAAGCAGGCCGCCACGTTCACCGTGGTCGCCGGCCTGGCGGACGCAGGCGGCTACTCGTTCCGCGACGCGTCGGGCAACTATCTGCGGCACTACGGCTTCCGCGGCCGCTTCGACGCCGACGACGGGACGACGACGTTCGCGAAGGACGCCACGTTCATCGCGCGGGTGGGCTCGGCCACCGGGTCGGTGCGCTTCGAGTCGTACAACTACCCCGGCTACTACCTGCGCCACTACGACTACCAGTTGCGCGTCGACGTGTCCGACGGCACGGACCTGTTCCGGCAGGACAGCTCCTTCGTGCCGGTGACGGCCTGGGGCTCGTAGGGCGGGGGTCAGGGGCGGGGCGGTCGGATCCGCATGCCGGGGCGGCGTCGGTGGACGGTCAGGTACGACATGCCGGCCGCGCCCGCGACCAGGCCTCGGGTGCTGCCGTGCGGCAGCCAGGCCACGCTTCCGGTGCCCAGGGGCTGTGGGCCCTCCGTGGAGACCAGTGTGCCCTCGCCGGCGACGACCAGCAGCAGGACGTCCAGGTCCGGCTCGGTGTGGGGGTCGACGCGCCGCGTGGGCGGCAGACGGACGATGTTGGCGTCGAGCTGCCGCCCGGGTTCGGCCAGCCGCCACAGCGCGCCTGCCGACATGTCGTCGGGCGCGGCGAGCGACTCGGTGTCGCACAGGATCCGGGGAGTCGGGGCCGGCGCGGCCGGACGGGGGTGGTCGCCTTCCTCATGTGTCACGCCCATAAATTAGCATCTCGCATGCATATTTCACGTGCGTAGGTGCGTAGGTGCGCAGGTGCGCAGACGCGGAAGGAAAGGGGCGATGGCATGACGACCGGGTCGGCCGCCGTAGCCGCAGGGGTCACGTTCGTCTGGCTGGGGATGGTGCTCGCCATCTCCTTCCTGGAGGCGCCGCTCAAGTTCCGGGCCCCGGAGGTGACCGTGCGCATCGGGCTCGGCGTCGGCCGTCTCGCCTTCCGGGCCTCAACCTCGTCGAGGAGGCCGGGTGTTCCCGCGCTCACCCGGTGTACGTGGCCTTCGAGGCGGCCAAGGTGGTGGTCCTGCCGGCGCTGGGCATCACCGCGCCGGCGGTGATCACCTGACCGGGCATGTCCTGGACAGCTCGGGTTACTCCGCTGGTATGGCACCGACAACGCGATCCACTCAGCCGGACGAGTCCGCACAACCATCCGAACCGTCCTGGCCGGCGGTGCTGAAGGGCACGGTCAAGGAGTTCCAGGACGACGAACTGGCCGACCGGGCCGCGGCACTGACGTACTACGGGGTGCTGTCGATGTTCCCGGCGCTGCTGGTGCTGGTCTCCCTGCTGGGCATCGCCGGCGAGTCGGCGACCCAGGAAGTCCTGGACAACATCAAGAAGCTGGCCCCGGGGCCGGCCCGGGACCTCATCGGCGACGCGGTGCAGCAGTTGCAGGGCAGGGGCGGCATCGGGTCGCTCATGGCCGTCGTCGGCATCCTGCTGGCGGTCTGGTCGGCCTCCGGCTACATCGCGGCGTTCATCCGCTCGGCCAACGCCGTCTACGACATGCCCGAGGGCCGGCCGATGTGGAAGATCCTGCCCGTACGGGTGGGCGTCACGGTCGCGCTGCTGGTGCTCGCGGTGATCAGCGCGCTGATCGTGGTGTTCACCGGCGGCATCGCCCGCCAGGCCGGCGGGGCGCTGGGCATCGGCGACTCGGCCCTGAGGGCCTGGTCGATCGCGAAGTGGCCGGTGCTGGTCGTCCTGGTCATGGTCATGATCGCGCTGCTGTACTGGGCGGCCCCGAACGTGAAGGGCCGTGGCTTCCGCTGGATCACGCCGGGCAGTGTGCTGGCCCTGGTCGTCTGGATGATCGCCTCGGCCGGTTTCGCCTTCTACGTGTCGAACTTCGCCTCGTACAACAAGACCTACGGCACGCTCGCCGGTGTGATCGTCTTCCTGGTGTGGCTGTGGATCAGCAACATCGCGATCCTGCTGGGCCTCGAGTTCGACGCCGAACTGGCCCGTCGGCGCGCCGTCGCCGACGGTCTGCCCGAGGACGCGGAACCGTATCTGCCGCCCCGCGACACCCGTGCCTGGAGCGAGGAGGAGCAGCGCCACATGGAGGAGGTGGAGGAGCGCGCGGAGGAGGAGGTCCGGCACCACTCCGAGTGAGGGCGGTCGTTCACGGTTCGCGGTGTTCGTGCGCCGCGCTCTCCAGTGCGGCCGCCTCGGCCTCCGCCAGCCGTGTCTCCGCGGCCACGTCGATGTCGCGGGTCAGCAGCCAGTACAGGATCGCGGACACCGGCAGGCCGACGAAGAGGGAGATGTCGGCACCGTCGAGCGCCTTGGCGATCGGGCCGACGTACAGGGTGCCCACGGAGAAGAACGGCACCATCACGGCGAACCCCACCAGGTAGGCGATGATCCCGTGCCAGCCCCAGCGACCGTAGATCCCGTGCGGGTGGAAGATCTCGGCGATCGCGTAGTGCCCGCGGCGCACGACGTAGTAGTCCATCAGGTTCACCGCGGTCCACGGGATGAAGAGGTAGAGGACCAGCAGCAGGAAGTTGTTGAAGTTCTCCAGGAAGTTCGCGGTCGCGGCCAGCGCGCCGAGCACGGAGAGGACCGCGGTCAGCCCGATGGTCACCAGCCGGACAGTCAGGGTCGGTGTCACCCGCCGGAAGGAGTCGATGGCGCTGATCAGGGTGAGCGAGCCGCCGTACATGTTCAGCGCGGTGACGGACACCAGGCCGAGCGTGGCGAAGAGCAGAACGATCGCGCCGAACCCGTCGAACACCTTGTCGCCCGCCGCGTTGATCGAGGCGATCGTGTCGAAGTCCTTGCCCGCCCAGGCGGCCAGCAGGGTCCCGAGGACCATCAGCCAGATGCCGCCGAGCGCCGAGCCGAAGTAGGTCCAGTAGAAGGTCTTGCGGACGGTGACGTCCGGCGGAAGGTAGCGCGAGTAGTCCGAGACGTAGATGGCCCAGCTGATCTGGTAGCCGGCGACCACGCCGAACTGGGCGAGGAACGGCGTCCACGCGAAATGCCCGAGGTCGAAGGAGCCCGGCGGGTAGTGGAGGGTGGCCAGGACGCCCACCGTGAAGACGCCGAAGATCACGAGGAAGGTGTACGTCAGGACGCGCTCGGCCTTGTGGATGATGTCGTAGCCGACCAGCGCGATGACGAAGGCGACGGCGGTCACCACGATCACCCACAGCTTGACGCCCCCGTGCAGCGTGCTGTGCAGCGCCTCTCCGGCGAGGATGGTGTTGAAGACGTTGAACCCCGCGTACTGCACATAGGCGAAGATCCACACCAGCAGGGCACCGACGTAGCCGAACTGGGGCCGCGACTGGATCATCTGCGGCAGTCCGAGCTGTGGGCCCTGGGCCGAGTGGAAGGCCATGAAGAACGTGCCGATGACGGTTCCGGCGACGATCGCGATGAGCGACCAGATGAGGTTGCCGCCCGAGGTGATGCTGATCAGCCCCACCGCGAGCGTCGCGATCTGCGCGTTGGACATGAACCACAGAGGTCCCAGATGCCACAGCTTGCCGTGCCGTTCGTCCAGCGGGACGTAGTCGATCGAGCGGATCTCCAGGCCCGTCACCCGGGGAGTCGTTGGGGTCGTCATGGTGCCTCCCGAGTGCTCGATCGTCACTGTGGCCATGTTCTTCCCCCGGGTGCGGAAGCACCAGTCCTGTGCGCCAGGCTTCCCCGGACGGCACCGGCCGGGAGCAGGCGCTTTCCGCGTGTCGACCCGGAGGCGCCGGGTACTAGGAGAACCCGGCCCGAGGCCCGGGCCGAAGGGGGCTGCGCCGGGCACGGCGGGGCGCGGAGATGGGAGTGGTCATGACGCAGAACGGGGAGGACGTGACGCTCGCCCGGCGCCGGGCGGAACTCCACCTGGCGGCGGAGGGTCCCGCACAGGCCCCGGTGCCCACGGAGCCCGCACCCTCCGTGCCCGCGGAGCCCGTACCGCACCCGCAGGCACGTGAGCTGCCCCAGGACCGCAGCCAGGCGATCCTCGAGGCGGCCAAACGGGTGGGCGCGGTCCTCAAGCGGAAGGGACACACCTTCGCGCTGGCCGGCAGCGTGGCCGTGTACGCGCACGGCGGCAGCCGGCACCTTCAGCACGACGCCGACTTCTGCGTCCTCCCCGAGGACGCCGAGGCGGTCGCCGCGACACTGCGCGAGGCCGGGCTCGGCGTCCGGGTGCCGCCCGAGGACTGGCTGCTGAAGGCGACCTGCTTCGAGCAGGACGTCGACATCATCTTCGAACTGGCGCACCAGCCGGTCAGCCCCGAACTGCTCGAGCGGGCGCAGTACCTTCCGGTCGACTCCGTGCACATGCCCGTACTGGCGCCGACCGACCTCATGCGCAGTCTCGTCACCGCCTTCTCCGAGCACCACTGCGACTTCGGGTCGGTACTGCCCGTCGCCCGTGCGCTGCGCGAGAAGGTCGACTGGGAGGACGTACGCAAGAGCTGCGGGGACGAGCCGATGCCCGCGGCCTTCCTCTTCCTCCTGGAACGCCTGCACGTCATCGAACCGCGTAAGGAGCAGCCATGACCGACCAGGGCGCCGTCCACGCGCCTGGCCCCGAGATGGTTGAGCACTTGGACTACCGCGTCGCCCACCTCGCCGACCGGCTGGCCGCAGGGCCCCTCGGCGAGTTGGGGGTCCGTGCCGAGATCCGGGGCGAGGCAGTCCTGCTGACCGGCACGGTGCCGTCCGCGCAGTGCCGCGACGACATCCTCCGCCTGGCCCGTGAGGCGCTGGCGGGCCACCCGGTCCACTCGGACATCTGCGTCGCGGGGACCTCCTCGCCCGGCGAGGCGGAGGAGCTCGCATGATCCGGGTCGCGGCCGTAGGGGACATCCACATGGGGCTTGAGAGCCAGGGAGTGCTCCGGCCCTCGTTCGAAACGCTGCCCGGCTGCGCCGACGTGCTGCTGCTGGCCGGGGACCTCACCCGGCACGGCACGCCCGACGAGGCCCAGGTGGTCGCCCGGGAGATCAAGGACCTCGGGGTCCCGGTCGTCGCGGTGCTGGGCAACCACGACCACCACGACGACCGGCCCGAGGAGGTCACCGCCATCCTGCGGGACGCGGGCGCGCACGTCCTCGAAGGACAGTCGGTCGTCGTGACCGGCGAGGACGGATCCCGGATCGGCGTGGCCGGCACCAAGGGGTTCGGCGGCGGGTTCGTCGGGCGCTGCGCCGGGGAGTTCGGCGAGCCGATCATGAAGGAGTTCGTCCGGTACTCACGGCGGTGCGCGGACGCGCTGTGCGCGTCCCTGCGGGAGCTGGACGAGTGGGGGTGCGACGCGCGGATCGCGCTGACCCACTTCTCGCCCGTGCCGGACACCCTCGCGGGGGAGCCGCTGGAGATCTATCCCTTCCTCGGCAGCTATCTGCTGGCCGAGGCGATCGACACCGGCGGTGCCGATCTCGCGGTGCACGGGCACGCGCACGCCGGTACGGAACACGGGATGACCGGCGGGGGCGTCAAGGTGCGCAATGTGGCCCAGCCGGTCATCGGGCGCGCCTTCCACGTCTACCACCTGCGGGAACGGGAGCCGGTGGCGGTGCCGACGGGTGACGGGGCCGCGTCTGGCTGAGGTGGGGTGTGGCCGACGACACGTCAACGGCGGGGGTCCGGCGGGGCTACGGTTTTACGTAGTCCCCCTTCCCCGGCAGCTCGGACGGCCCCTGAGTGCTCGCAGACCTCTCCCCGCTCATCGCGGCGACCGCCCAATGGCTGACCCGCGCCTACCCGCCCAGCGGCGGGGCGCTCGCTTCCGCCCTGTGCGAGATGCAGGCGCGGCAGGCCGTCACGGTCGCCGCCTGGCTGCGGTACCCCACCGCCATGGACGCCGCCCTGGTCGGCATGGCCGGTCCCGGTGGCTCCGGCGCGCTGGACTGGATCACCGGAGTGACCGTGTCCGAGGACGACGAGCCGGAGACGTGGGCGTGGCGCACCTGGGTCGACGAGGTCGTCGCCAGCTGGGCGGCCGGGCTGCTCACCGACCCGGGGCTGGCCGCCCTGGCGGTGGCCGCGCTCGCGGACGGCGAGCACACCGCTGACACGCCGGTCGAGTTCCGGCGCCTCACCGGCCCCGACGAGGCCGACCGCCGGGCCGCGGCCCTGCTGCGCCACCCCGACCTCCTCGCCCCGGTCGCGGAACTCCACCGCGCCCAGCTCCTGGACCGCCTCGGCCCGGGCCGGGCGCTGGCCGCCTGAGAACGCGGGAGTCCGGCCGTCGGGGCCGGCGAGCGGGCGTACGGCCGGATGGCTCCGCCTGTCCTCGCCCCCGCCGCCCCTACCCATCCCCGTCCCCAGGGGCTCCGCCCCTTCAACCCCGCCGGCGGCTGCGCCCCCGGACCCCTGCGGGGCTGCGCCCCTGCATCCCGCCGGGGGCTGCGGCCCTTGGCCCGCTGCGGGACTGTGCCTCTGGATCCTGC